>NZ_JBIARH010000044.1:1303-52268 GCF_042889785.1 Streptomyces sp. NPDC002476
CGCGCGACCGGCTCACGGGCCGGTCGCACGGCCGATCGTCCGGAAGGAGGGACGTCGATGAGCACGAAGGACTTCGTCGAGAAGGACTATTACAAGGTCCTCGGCGTCCCCAAGGACGCCACCGACGCCGAGATCAAGAAGGCGTACCGGAAGCTCGCCCGCGAGTTCCACCCGGACGCCAACAAGGGCGACGACAAGGCGGAGGAACGCTTCAAGGAGATCTCCGAGGCGAACGACATCCTCGGTGACGCCAAGAAGCGCAAGGAGTACGACGAGGCGCGCGCCCTCTTCGGCAACGGCGGGTTCCGGCCCGGGCCGGGAGGCGCCGGGGGCAACTTCAACTTCGACCTGAGCGACCTCTTCGGAGGGGCCCAGGGCGGTGGCCCGGGCGGCGGGACCGGCGGGGCCGGCGGCTTCGGCGGCGGCGGTGGTGGTCTGGGCGACGTCTTCGGCGGTCTGTTCAACCGGGGCGGCGCGGGTACGCGGACGCAGCCGCGGCGCGGCCAGGACATCGAGTCCGAGGTGACGCTCAGCTTCACCGAGGCGGTCGAGGGGGCCACGGTCCCGCTGCGGATGTCCAGCCAGGCGCCCTGCAAGGCGTGCTCCGGCACCGGTGACAAGAACGGCACCCCCAGGGTCTGCCCGACCTGTCTCGGCACCGGCCAGGTGTCGCGCGGCTCCGGCGGCGGCTTCTCGCTCACCGACCCCTGCGTCGACTGCAAGGGCCGGGGCCTCATCGCGCAGGACCCCTGCGACGTCTGCAAGGGCAGCGGCCGGGCGAAGTCGGCCCGGACCATGCAGGTCCGGATCCCGGCGGGCGTCTCGGACGGCCAGCGGATCCGGTTGCGCGGCAAGGGCGGTCCCGGTGAGCGCGGCGGACCGGCCGGCGACCTGTACGTCGTGGTCCACGCCGACGCGCACCCGGTCTTCGGCCGCAAGGGCGACAACCTCACGGTCACCGTGCCCGTCGACTTCACGGAGGCGGCGCTCGGCGGCGAGGTGAAGGTGCCCACGCTGGGCGGCCCGCCGGTCACCCTGAAACTTCCGGCCGGCACCCCCAACGGGCGCACGATGCGCGCCCGCGGCAAGGGCGCGGTCCGCAAGGACGGTACCCGGGGCGACCTGCTGGTCACCGTCGAGGTGACGGTGCCCAAGAATCTCGGCACCGAGGCCAGGGAAGCACTGGAGGCATACCGGAAGGCGACCGCGGGCAGCGATCCGCGGGCGGACCTCTTCCAGGCGGCGAAGGGAGCTTGAGGTGGACGGCCGACGACGTAATCCGTACGAACTGACCGATGAGACACCGGTGTACGTGATCTCGATCGCGGCCCAGCTCTCGGGCCTCCATCCGCAGACACTGCGCCAGTACGACCGCCTGGGGCTGGTCTCGCCCGACCGCACGGCCGGGCGCGGCAGGCGCTATTCGGCCCGCGACATCGAGCTGCTGCGCACGGTTCAGCAGCTGTCGCAGGACGACGGCATCAACCTCGCCGGCATCAAGCGCATCATCGAGCTGGAGAACCAGGTCGCCGCGCTCCAGCAGCGTGTCGCCGAGCTCACGGCGGCGGTGGACGGCGCGGCGGCGGCGATGCAGCAGCGCGAGGCCCAGGTGCACGCCTCGTACCGGCGCGATCTGGTGCCGTACCAGGACGTGCAGCAGACCAGCGCGTTGGTGGTCTGGCGGCCCAAGCGGCCCAAGGACTGAGCCGCGCGCCCAAGGACTGAGCCGCGCGTGCCCAAGGACTGAACGGAGCCGGAGTTTTCCGGGGGATGCCCCGGAAATCCGGCCAGAGCGCCGGGGAGACGACCGACGGGTCGGCTCCCCGGCGCTCTGCCGTGTGCGCCGCGCCGTGTGCGCCGCGCCGTGTGCGCCGCGTGTCCGGTGCCTTGTGAGGTGACCGGACTCCGACGTCCGGACGGCGGACGAAACCCTCCTCCGCCCGATCGCGTCCTGTCGTATGGGGCCACGGACGGGCAAGGTCGGCACCGTCCCGCGCGGTCTCGTCGCACCACACCGCACCACACGTCACGAGCCGGGGGCCGAGCCGCCCGGCGGCACAGTCGGGAGTCAGCACGCATGTCCATGGTCGGTCTCTTCTGGATCACCGCAGCGTCGGCGCACATAGGCGCCCCGCCCAATGAGACCGGTCCCGGTGTGCTGCTCACCGAGGAGGGCCTGACCGGGCTCGGGGAGGACCAGCGCGGCACCTGGGCGTGGCGTGACATCCGGCGCGCGACGGTGGTAGGCGCGCCCGTACGGTCCTCGCCGGGCCGGGTGGCCGGGATCCTGCTGGAATCCGTGACGACCGTCGCCTTCGGCGGGTTCGACGACGGCCCGGCGATGTTCATACGCCTCGACACCCCCGACGGGGAAGTGGAATGGGCCATGTACGCGCCCGCCGCCTCCTACGGCACAGCCGAGTTCCGGCTGTCGCAGGACCTGCTGGACGCGTATGCGGACGGCCGTGCCACCCCCGCCGCCCTGCTCGCCTGGGGCCGTGAGTGGCAGGGCGGAACCCCCGCACGGGCGAAGCGGGAGAAGCTCCTGGCGGAGTGGGGCGGGGCGCGGCGCACGGCGTGAGCCCATCGCGGTGGCTGGTGGCTCGTGGCCGCGTCGGACGCACCGGAGGGGCCGGGCCCGGCGGTCCGGGCGGCGGTGCCGGTGGTGGGGGCGGGCCCGGCAACCGGGTCGGAGCCGCTTCCCGGGACGAACGGCCGCTCCGCGATGGCCTGTTGCGGGCGCGTGCGCGAGAGGATCTGGCGGGCCGGGAGCCGGTCGTACCGGGCACGGGGACGACCCGCGGGGCGGTGCTCCGGTGTTTCGCGATTGCGACCGTGTCAGTCCGGCACCTGTTCCAGAATCCCTGAACGTGCGATCAGGTAGCCGAGTTGGGCGCGGCTGTTGCTGCCGAGGACGGCGGACAACTTGGCGACGTGCGCACGGCAGGTGCGGACGTTCATGCCGAGACGGCGGGCGATGGAGTCGTCGACATGTCCCTCCACGAGGAGTTGGGCGATGGACAGCTGAACTCCGCTGATCCCCTCGGGAGTCGGGTCGTACTTGACCTCTTCGAGGAGCGGCGCCGCCCGGGTCCACAGCTGCTCGAACACCTTGACGAGATACTTGACGAGCCCGGGATGGCGCAGTTCCAGGGCGACTTGGCGGTCGTCCTGGGCGGGGATGAACGCCACGGTGCGGTCGAAGACGATGAGCCGCTCGATGAGTTCTTCGAGCGTGCGGATCTCCACGTTGTCGTCGGCCATCCGCTCGGCGTAGGCCAGGGTGCCTGGGCTGTGCCGTACGGTGTGCTGGTAGAGGGTGCGGATGCTGACACCGCGATCCACTACGGAAAGGCCACGTTCCAAGGCTTCGCTGAGGCGATCCTCGCTGCGTCCGCCGCCCGGCTGGACGGTGAGGACTTCCGATCGGCACTCCGCCGTGGCGAGGTCCAGCGCCGCGTTGATCCGGTTGACCCCTTCCAGCACGGTGATGGCGTGAGTGGTCGGCGGATCCTGGGCGCTGATGTCCATGAACGGCTCGAAGGACTCGGTGAGCAGGACCGAATGCCGTCGGCGCTCCTGGATCTCGCGCTCGATGGGATGCAGGTGTTTCGCCAGGGCGGCGGACGGCGGCACGGGGCGCAGCCAGTCGGCGTCATCGGGGTCGGGGTGCAGCAGGGCGAAGTCCATGAGGCAGGGAGCCGGTTCCACTTCGCTCCTTGCGATACGTCCCGACCGCAAAGCGCTGGCGTACAGCCGTGCTCCTGGCTCGCAGAGTTCGGTGATCCCATGAGGATGTGTCGGCTTTGTATTGCTTGTGACCATATTCTCCACCCCCCAGGTTCCTGAACATGCAGGAACATGATGCATCGACCCGGTGGTGTTCGTGTGCCCAGGTGAGACATCGTCTTAGGTGCGGGGGAGAAGAATCCACAAGTGAGGACGAAGCCGACTATGTATAAGCGAATGCTTCGCTCGGCGCTTGCCGTCTCGTTCGCCGCGGCCCTGGGACTCGGGGCGGTGAGCGGCAGCGACATCGCATGGAGCAGCGAGGCGGCATCCTCGCCGGGTGACATTGCGTGGTCCACCCAGGCGTCGGGTGACATCGCCTGGTCCGTCCGGGCCGCGGCCCCCGGTGACATCGCATGGGTCACCCCGGCTACCGCCCAGGACGACATCGCATGGGGTGTCCAGGCGGCGCCCGCGCCCGGTGACATCGCCTGGTCCACGCCGAACCACCTGGGCGCATGACCATCCCGCCGGACGACCGGACCTTCCGGCGGGAAATGGCCACGGCCTACCGATCAGGCTGGCATTTCATCGATCTCGTCACAGCCGTCCCCCGCCGTGGCGACTCGCTGATGGTCACTCTGTTCGGCGACCCCATCGTTGTCGCGCGCGAAGAAGACGACGAAGTGCGTGCGTACCGCTGCCTGCGCAAGCCGCGCGGAGCACCGCAGCCCGTCCGCTGCGCGATCCGGTACGACATGATCTTCGTGAATCTGGACCGGCGGGACCACCAGCTGTTCCAACCAGAGACCATTTCTGCCACCCCCCGCAGTGCCTGAGCGATCCCCCGTCGTTACACGTCGCTCAGTCACTCCCCCACACAACGGCGCCATCGTGACCTGAACACGATGGCGCCGTTGTGCTTTCCCGTCCTGTGTCGCGCCCTGCCGTGCCGTGCTCCGGCGGGGCGCGTGTCCTGCCGTGGCGCGCCGCGTCCTGCCGGGGCTTTTGCCCCGCGGGGGGTCATGCCCTGCCGGGGGTCATGCCTTGCCGAGCGCCCGGTCCAGGGTGATCTCGATGACGACACGGTTCGGGTTGGGTGCCGGCGTGCGCCCGTAGCGCTCCTCGTAGCGGCGTACGGCGTCGGCGACCGCCTCCTCGTCGGTACGCACCCGCGCGCGCCCCTCCAGCGTCGCCCAGCGGCGCCGGTCGACCTGGCAGACCGCCACGCGGGCGCCGTC
This sequence comes from Streptomyces sp. NPDC002476, assembly GCF_042889785.1. Classification (NCBI taxonomy): domain Bacteria; kingdom Bacillati; phylum Actinomycetota; class Actinomycetes; order Kitasatosporales; family Streptomycetaceae; genus Streptomyces; species Streptomyces sp. NPDC002476. Next base: position 6,274 of record NZ_JBIARH010000044.1, read on the forward strand.
CGGGCCCGCCGCCAGGACGTTGGTCACCTTCCGGGTGCTCTTGTCACTGATGACGCGGGCGAGCCCGGCCCCCGGGTCGTACGTCACGCCCACCGGCACCACGTGCGGCGAGCCGTCGGGGCGAGGGGTGGTCAGGGTGCACAGGTGGTGCTCGCGCCAGAACGCGAGGTACTCGGGGCTCGGATTCGTCGGGTCGACTGCCATGCGCACAGCGTAGGCAGGGGCCTCCTGGCCTGCGGCGGCGGTGGTCCCGTCCGGCCGGTTCAATCGGAACGGGGCGCGGTGAGAACGGCACGCGGCACGGCGCTGCCCGGCGCGGTCCGGCCCGCCGCGGCATGAGCCGGCGCGACGCGGACAGGTCGGCGGTGCACGGCGCGGACGGCGCGGCGGTGAGTGTGTGCGGAAAATCGGGTTGAGTGGAATAGACTCAAGTTAGTAGACGTTGACTTAGTCAGTGTTGTGGAGAGAGCAGCCACCGCAAGGAGGAGACGACGCACGTGGACGCCGAGCTGACCAACAAGAGCCGGGACGCCCTCAACGCGGCCACCAGCAGGGCCGTGAAGGACGGTCACCCCGACCTGACCCCCGGGCACCTGCTGCTCGCGCTGCTCGCGGGCGAGGACAACGAGAACATCATCGATCTGCTGGCAGCCGTCGAGGCCGACCAGATCGTGGTGCGTTCCGAGACGGAACGGCTCCTGGGCGCGCAGCCCAGCGTCACCGGCTCGACCGTCGCCCCGCCGCAGCCCAACCGCGAGCTGCTGGCCGTCATCGCCGACGCCGCACAGCGCGCGAAGGACCTCGGTGACGACTACATCTCCACCGAGCACCTGCTGATCGGCATCGCCGCGAAGGGCGGCCGGGCCGGTGAGATCCTCTCCGGGCAGGGCGCCAGTGCGAAGAGACTGCTGGACGCGTTCGAGAAGAGCAGGGGAGGGCGCCGGGTGACCACACCCGACCCGGAGGGTCAGTACAAGGCTCTGGAGAAGTTCGGCACGGACTTCACGGCCGCCGCGCGCGAGGGCAAGCTCGACCCGGTGATCGGGCGCGACCAGGAGATCCGGCGCGTCGTCCAGGTCCTGTCCCGCCGCACCAAGAACAACCCGGTGCTCATCGGCGAGCCCGGCGTCGGCAAGACGGCCGTCGTGGAGGGGCTCGCGCAGCGCATCGTCAAGGGCGACGTCCCCGAGTCCCTGCGCAACAAGCGGCTCGTCTCGCTGGACCTCGGTGCGATGGTCGCGGGTGCGAAGTACCGCGGCGAGTTCGAGGAGCGGCTGAAGACCGTCCTCTCCGAGATCAAGGAGAGCGACGGGCAGATCATCACGTTCATCGACGAGCTGCACACCGTCGTCGGCGCGGGCGCGGGCGGCGACTCCGCCATGGACGCGGGCAACATGCTGAAGCCGATGCTGGCGCGCGGTGAGCTGCGCATGGTCGGCGCCACGACGCTCGACGAGTACCGCGAGCGGATCGAGAAGGACCCGGCCCTGGAGCGGCGCTTCCAGCAGGTGCTGGTGGCGGAGCCCAGCGTCGAGGACACCATCGCGATCCTGCGCGGCCTCAAGAGCCGGTACGAGGCCCATCACAAGGTCTCCATCGCGGACTCCGCGCTGGTGGCCGCCGCGACCCTGTCCGACCGCTACATCACCTCCCGCTTCCTCCCCGACAAGGCCATCGACCTGGTCGACGAGGCGGCGTCCCGGCTCCGCATGGAGATCGACTCCTCGCCGGTCGAGATCGACGAGCTCCAGCGCGCCGTCGACCGCCTGCACATGGAGGAGCTGGCGCTCAGGAACGAGTCCGACGCCGCCTCCAAGGAGCGTCTGGAGAAGCTCCGCCGCGACCTCGCGGACAAGGAGGAGGAGCTGCGCGGCCTCAACGCCCGCTGGGAGAAGGAGAAGCAGGGCCTCAACCGCGTCGGTGAGCTGAAGGAGCGCCTGGACGAACTGCACGGCCAGGCCGAACGCGCCCAGCGCGACGGTGACTTCGACACCGCTTCCAAGCTGCTGTACGGGGAGATCCCGGGCCTGGAAAGGGAGCTGGCGGAGGCGACCGAGGCCGAGCAGGAGGCCGCCAAGGACACGATGGTGAAGGAGGAGGTCGGCCCGGACGACATCGCGGACGTCGTCGGTTCCTGGACCGGCATCCCCGCCGGACGCCTGCTGGAGGGGGAGACGCAGAAGCTGCTGCGCATGGAGGACGAAATCGGCAAGCGCCTCATCGGCCAGACCGAGGCCGTGCGGGCGGTGTCGGACGCGGTACGGCGTACCCGTGCCGGGATCGCGGACCCCGACCGGCCCACCGGATCGTTCCTCTTCCTCGGCCCGACCGGGGTCGGCAAGACGGAGCTGGCGAAGGCGCTCGCCGACTTCCTGTTCGACGACGAGCGGGCGATGGTCCGCATCGACATGAGCGAATACAGCGAGAAGCACAGCGTCGCGAGGCTCGTCGGCGCCCCGCCCGGATACGTCGGCTACGAGGAGGGCGGCCAGCTCACGGAGGCGGTCCGCCGCCGCCCGTACAGCGTCATCCTGCTGGACGAGGTGGAGAAGGCACACCCCGAGGTCTTCGACATCCTGCTCCAGGTCCTCGACGACGGCCGGCTCACCGACGGACAGGGCCGGACGGTGGACTTCCGCAACACCATCCTGATCCTGACCTCGAACCTCGGCAGCCAGTTCCTGGTCGACCCGCTGACCAAGCCCGAGGTGAAGAAGGAGCAGGTCCTGGAGGTCGTACGGGCCTCGTTCAAGCCGGAGTTCCTGAACCGGCTGGACGACCTGGTGGTGTTCTCCGCGCTGACCGGCGACGAGCTCTCGCACATCGCGAAGCTCCAGATCGACCGGCTCGCCAGGCGCCTGGCCGACCGCCGGCTCACCCTCGACGTCACGCCGGAGGCCCTGGCCTGGCTGGCCGAGGAGGGCAACGACCCGGCGTACGGCGCCCGGCCGCTGCGCCGCCTCATCCAGACGGCGATCGGGGACCGGCTCGCCAAGGAGATCCTCGCGGGCGAGGTCAGGGACGGGGAAACGGTCCGGGTGGACCGGGCCGGGGACGGTCTGCACGTCGGTGCCGCCTCGTAGCTCTCCGGGGGCGTGCAACCCGCCCGGCGCCGGGACGTCGTCGCCCCGGCGCCGGGCAGCCATCACCTGGGGGGGAGCATTCTGCTCCCTCTGCTCCTTCCGCGGGCCCCGGCTCCTTACGCGGGGCCCGGCGGGACCGGCCCGCACGGGCCGCGTGTCAGCTCGTGGCGGATCGGCCCCGCCGGGGCTTGCCATCCCCCGCCCGCCATGGGAGAGGATGTCGGCAACCGCACGAAGGGAAAAACACGGTGAGCATCGATCCGTCCTCGATTCCTAATTTCGGGGGCCAGCCCGAACCGCAGGCCGCAGGACCGGAGGGCCCCGTCGTCCCTGACCAGGACCTCGTCAAGCAACTCCTGGACCAGATGGAACTGAAGTACGTCGTGGACGACGAGGGCGACCTCGCCGCGCCGTGGGAAGAGTTCCGTACCTACTTCATGTTCCGCGGCGAGGCCGAGCAGCAGGTCTTCTCGGTCCGTACGTTCTACGACCGCCCGCACGCCGCGGACCAGCGCCCGGTCCTCCTCGACGCGATCGACGACTGGAACCGCCGCACCCTGTGGCCGAAGGTCTACACGCACACCCACGAGGCCGAGGAGGGTTCCGACGACACCGGTACCTCGATCCGGCTGATCGGTGAGGCGCAGATGCTCATCGGTACGGGCGTCAGCCTGGAGCACTTCGTCTCGTCGACGGTCAGCTGGGTGCGCGCCTCGATCGAGTTCGACAAGTGGCTCCAGGAGCGTCTCGGCCTGGTCCCGTCCGAGGAGAAGCCGGAAGGCGCCGACGGCACGGAGCAGGCCGCACCGGACGCCTGACCGGTACGAGCGGGCAAGCGGGCGGGGACGGGCCGGAAAGGCCCGCCCCCGCCCGCGCCGCGTCCGTCCGGCTCGCCGGCAGGACGGCCGGCCGTTCCCGAGACGCCGGCCGCTCTCAGGACGGCCGCCCTCGGGTCGGCCGCTCGTTTTTCAGGACGCCTCAGGACACCAGTCGCTTGAGGCGGTCCACCGCCTCGTGCAGGACCTCCGTCCGCTTGCAGAAGGCGAACCTCACGAACGGCGCGCCTTGCTCGCGGTGGTCGTAGAAGACCGCGTTCGGGATGGCGACGATGCCACACCGCTCGGGCAGCGCCCGGCAGAAGGCGAAGCCGTCGCTCTCGCCGAGGGGGCGGATGTCGGTGGTGACGAAGTACGTGCCGGCCGGTCGGTAGACCTCGAAACCGGCCTCGGCGAGCCCGCCGCTCAGCAGGTCCCGTTTGGCCCGCAGGCCGGCGCGCAGCTCGTCGTGGTAGCTGTCGGGCAGGCGCAGCGCCTCGGCGACCGCGTACTGGAGCGGGCCCGCGGACACATAGGTCAGGAACTGCTTCGACGAGCGGACGGCGGCCACCAGCTCGGGGCTCGCGGTGACCCAGCCGACCTTCCAGCCGGTGAACGAGTACGTCTTGCCGGCCGATCCGATGGTGACGGTGCGCTCGCGCATCCCGGGGAAGGTGGCGAGCGGGAGGTGCTCGCCCTCGAAGACCAGGTGCTCGTAGACCTCGTCGGTGACGACGAGGAGGTCCCGTTCGCAGGCCAGCGCGGCGATCGCGCCGAGCTCCTCGCGGGTGAGGACGGTGCCGGTGGGGTTGTGCGGGGTGTTGAGCAGGATCAGCCGGGTGCGGGGGGTGACGGCGGCGCGCAGCTCGTCGAGGTCGAGGCGGTAGGTGCCGGTGGCCGCGTCGGGGTGGAGGGTGACGGGGACGCGGACACCGCCCGCCATGGCGATGCACGCGGCGTAGGAGTCGTAGTACGGCTCCAGGGCGATGACCTCGTCGCCGGGCTCCAGCAGCGCCAGCAGGGACGCGGCGATGGCCTCGGTGGCGCCCGCGGTGACGAGGACCTCGGTGTCCGGGTCGAGATCGAGCCCGTAGCGCCGCCGCTGGTGGTCGGCGATCGCGGCGCGCAGTTCGGGGACGCCGGGGCCCGGCGGGTACTGGTTGCCGTGCCCGGCGCGCAGGGCACGTACTGCGGCCTCCCTGATCTCTTCCGGGCCGTCGGTGTCGGGGAAGCCCTGGCCGAGATTGATGGAGCCGGTCCGTACGGCAAGCGCCGTCATCTCCGCGAAGATCGTCGTGCCGAACTCGGCGAGGCGGCGGTTGAGCAGCGGTCGTCCCTGAGTCATGGCCGCCATCCTGCGGGCAAGCTCTGGAGTTGCTCAAGTCTGATTTCGGCTTACGGGGGCGGGGCATCCCCCGTACGAGAACGGCGCCATGATGTGAGCCGAACGGCACGACGACGTGTCGGACGGACGACGGCGCGTGAAGAAGCGGGGGACCTCGCTTCGGGGGAACGGAAGGACGTGAGGTCGATGGAGATATTCGTCGCAGTGGTGATAGCGGTCGCTGTGATCGGGCTGGTCGTCTCGCTCGTGGTGAAGGCCGGTAACCGGAAGAAGACGCGGGGGAGGGGCGGGCGTCGGGGCGGTGACGGCGGTGACAGCGGTGGCGGCAGCTGGTGGGCGGGCGACAGCAGTGGTGCGTCCTGCGGAGGCGCCGGCGACTCGGGCGGTCACTCGGGCGGCCACTCCGGGGGGCATTCGTGCGGGGGCGGCCACTCCTCGTGCGGCGGGGGCGGCTGCGGTGGAGGCGGCGGCGACTGATACGGCGCGGACGGCATGCGGCAGTCGATGCAGCGCGAAGTCGCCGTAGCGCAATCGCCCGTGGTGAGTCGTCACGAAGCGCCCGAAAGCAGAAGAGTTGGTGCGAGCGCTTCGTAACAGCGCGGAGATTGTGGGTAGTTGATGTAGGGGCCGACGCGGGCGTGGCCGATCCGCGTCCGTCGCGGAGCCTCGTGCCATGGCGCCCGGCCGGTGTGCGAGGTCGGTGTACGGAAGGTGCCCGGTGGGTGAACTCCCGCCGGGCACCGTTTTGTTGGGACTTTCGCGAGTTATCCGGTGAACAGATGAACCGAGGGCCCCCCGGGCGGATGGAAACCACGGCAAGTTGGGCAAAAAAGCTGTGGATGCGGCTTACTTCGTGATTCCCTCGGTGGAGAGAACATTCAGCCCTCGGACCCGAGTTGGACCTGATCGGGCGCTTCCAAACCTCCCACGTGCATCGCGTCGGAGGCGTCCCCTGTCCATGTGTCCACGCTTTCTTGCGGAGCCGACCCATGCTCACGACCCTCCAGACTGCCTATTCCGACACCCGCGCTGCCGACCTGGCCTGGGCGTTGGGGCGCGAACCGCTCCCCGCCCTGGCCGTGCTCGACCTCGATCTCGCCGGAGCCCGACTGCAACTGCGCCTGCTCGGCGCCTCCCACCAGGTGCTCCTGGAGGAGGAACGCGGCAGCTGTTCCGAAACCGTCGCGTGTATTCCCGGCAGCAGCACGCCGTTGCCGCTCGGCGTCGCCAAGCGGCTCGGTGAGTGGGAGTACGAGTTCGCGGCGCGCGTGGAGACGCTCTCGGCGGGATTGTTCGCGGGGCGGGCGCAGGAACTCCTCGCGCTGGTGGCCGATCATCCGCACGGTCTCGCCGGGACGTTCCCCGGCAGTCCGCACGCCTTCACGGCGATGCTCGCCCAGCGGACCGGGGAACAGGTGCAGTGGCGGACCTGGCACGCGTACCCGCAGGAGGGCCGGTTGGTGGTGACGCGTACGCGCGTGGGGGTGCGGATGTCCGCGGCGGCGGCGCTCTGAGCCGGGTCGAACTCCTTCGGAGGTGGCTCCCTCGGCGCCAACCCCTTTGTGAATACGCCGCTTACACCCTTGTGGGTGACCCAAAGCCACCTTCCCGTAACGTAGCGTTCGCCACATGATCGACCAGCAGGTCTCGCTGCGAGGGGGCGCGGCACATCTTCCCGTACGGCCGAGGACCGGCCGCTGGTTCGTGCTGTCCGCCGTCTTCGTCTGTGCCGCCTGTGGCCTGGTGTACGAGCTCGAACTGGTGGCGCTCGCCTCGTACTTGATCGGTGACTCCGTCACCCAGGCGTCCGTCGTGCTGTCCGTGATGGTGTTCGCGATGGGCGTCGGCTCGCTTCTCGCGAAACGTTTACGCAGTCGGGCGGCGGTCGGTTTCGGGCTGATCGAGGCGCTGCTCGCGCTCGTCGGGGGTTCGTCGGCGGTGGTGCTGTACGCGACGTTCGCCTGGTTCGGGGAGTCGCGGTACGCCCTGGTGGGTTTCTCGCTCGCGATCGGGATCCTGATCGGTGCGGAGATCCCGTTGCTGATGACGCTGATCCAACGCGTCGACCGGCAGGACGCCGGGGGCGCCGTCGCGGACCTCTTCGCCGCCGACTACGTGGGCGCGCTGGTCGGCGGGCTCGCGTTCCCCTTCCTGCTGCTGCCGATGCTCGGGCAGCTCACCGGGGCGCTGTTCACCGGAGCGGTCAACGCGGCGGCGGGCGGGGCGCTGGTGCTGTGGGTGTTCCGGCGGGACCTCGCCCCGCGTTCCCGGTGGCTGCTGCTCGTCGTCAACGTGGCGGTGATCGCCCTCCTCGCCGTCGCCACGGTGCTGGTCGACGACTTCGAGCGGGCGGCGCGGCGCGCGGTGTACGGGGACGGGGTGCGGGTCGCCGTGCAGACCGGGCTGCAGGAGGTCGTGCTGACGGGGACGGGGCGCGGTTCGCTGGACCTGTACCTGGACGGGCGGCTGAAGGTCAGCGCTCGCGACGAGTACCGCTACCACGAGGCACTGGTGCACCCGGCGATGGACGGGCCGCGTGCCCGCGTGCTGATCCTGGGCGGGGGCGACGGGCTCGCCGCCCGGGAGGTGCTGCGCTACTCCGACGTACGCGGCGTCACCGTCGTCGAGCTCGATCCCGGTCTCACCCGGCTGGCCCGTACCGACCGCGCCCTTTCGGCGCTGAACCGGCACGCCTATCGCGACGCCCGGCTGACGGCCGTCGACGCGGACGCCTTCACCTGGCTGCGGACCGCGCGCGACCGCTACGACGTGGTGATCTCCGACCTGCCCGATCCGGGGATCTCGGCCAGTACGAAGCTCTACTCGGCGGAGTTCTACGGGCTGGTCGCCGAGGTGCTGGCGCCGGGTGGCCGGGTGGTGGTGCACGGCGGTCCCTCGGTGTCCCGGCCGCGTACGTACTGGACGGTGGAGGCGTCGATGAGGGCGGCGGGCCTGCGCACCCGCCCGTACCGGATCAGCGGCCGGGGCACCGATTTCGCGGCCGGGCCCGACCGGGCCACACACCGGGCGCAGGCCGAGCACGGCTGGGGCTTCGTCCTCGGCGGCGCGGAACGCGCTCCGGCGCTCCGGCTCGCGCCGTCGGCGCCGAGGCTGCGGTCGTTGACAGAACGCTCGCTGGAGCGCGCGGGACGAGAAGCGGAAGACGCCCGGCCGCGCGGTCTGCCGCCGTCGACGCTGGTCCACCCGCGGTACTGGGAGGACCGGTGAGCCGGGGTAGGGAATCGGTCGTGGGCGGGGAGGGAGCTGGTGGGATTACGGCGGGCAGTCGTGGCGGGCGATGGCGGGAAGTCGTGGTGCGCGTCGGCGGGCAATGGCGGGCAGGCGCGGTGGGCGCCGACGGGCAATGGCGGGGAGTCGGTGGGGGGCGTCGGCGGGGCGTGTGCCGGGAGCTCGCGACGCGGAACCGCTGACGTGACGGCCGGGGCTGAGTAGGCTCGGTTTTCATGGAGCATGAGGTGTTCGTTCCGGTTTCGGTCCCGTCCCTGCGGCGGACGCTGAGTGATCCCGTCCGTGTCGCACGCTGCGTGCCGGGGCTGCAACAGGGCGCCGAGGCGTCGGCCGACCCGCTGTCGGGCCGGTTGCGGATCCGGGTCGACGGCCGCACGATCACGTACCGGGGTGCGCTGCGGCTCACCGTCGTGGCGCAGGACGGTGCCGATGGCAGGGCGGCTTCGGAGAGCCGGGAAGGCCCGGAGAGCGCGGAGGACCGGAGCCGGGGAGGATCGCGGCGGGGCGATGTCCTGGTGACGGGCGAGGGCGTCGAGGCCCGGGGCGGTGGCTCGGCGAAACTGACACTGACGATCGGGCTGACCGAGCGGGACGGCGGTACGGCGATCCTGTTCGCGGGCACGGCGACGGGCGACGGCCGCATTCTGGACCTGGATCCGGCGGCGGCGCTCGCGACCGCAGTCCGCCTGCTGGACCGCTTCACGCAGCAGCTCGTGACGGAGGCGCTGACGGACGGCGAGTCGGCCGAGAGCCCGGAGGACAGCGGCCCGCAGGGCGGTGGCGCGCAGGACGACGGACCGCGGGACAGCGGCGCGGGCGGCCCGGCGGACGAGGCCGCGACCGCGGACGGTCCGGCGGGTGAGGTCACGGACGGCCCGGCGGACGGATCCGTGTCCGGCCACCCGGAGCACGAGGCCCTTCACGGTATCGACGACACCGACCTCGACGACGCCGAGCGGACCGTGGGAGAAGCGGTGGAGCAGGCCATCGAGGAGGGGGCCGAGGAGGCCGACACGACCGGCGCGGCCACCGCCCGGCCCGCCGCCGCTCCCGGGAGCACCGGTGATGACGACACCGACGGCGTGGACGACGGCGTCGACGACGACACGCCGCCCACGCACGAGGCCGCCCCCGACGAGGCGCCCTCCGCCGAGAAGCCGCCGGGCGCGGGTTCCGACTTCGACGCCCCCGTGCCCCCGCCGTCACTCGACCCGGAGGAGGAGATCGAGTTCACCGTCCCCGACGGCCCCCCGGCCGAGGCCGCGCACGCCCGGCGCACCATGATCGGCCGCAGTGCCGAGGAGGTCGACCACGCGCCGCCGCGCGGCAGGTACGCGCCCGTGCCGTCACCCGATTCGACCTCCGCGGGGGTCACACTCCGCTGGGTCGCCCCCGCCGCCGCGCTCGCGCTCGCGTCGGCCGTCGTGGTGGGCCGGGCGTTGCGGCGACGGAGGTAGTCGCGCCAGTAATGTCGGTCGCGTGAGTAGCAGTGAGAAGGACGTCCGGCTGTCAGTCGGCGACGCAGAGCTGACCGTGAACCCCGCCAACGGCTGCCGCATCGACAGCCTCCGGATCGGTGGCACCGAACTGCTGCGGCAGGGGGAGCGGTACGGCTCCTTTCCGATGGTGCCGTGGTGCGGACGCACCGGGTACGGGCTCTTTCACAACGGCGACGTCCCGCACCGATTGCCGCTGAACGCCCCGCCGCACGCCATCCACGGGACCGGCAGGGACACCGCCTGGCGCAGCGCCCGGGTGGGCGAGCGGGACGCCTCGTTCTACTACGACCTCGTCGACCCCTGGCCGTATCCGGGCCGGGTGACCCAGACCTTCGAGCTGTCCGAGGACTCGCTGGTGCTCGCGCTCGGCATCGAGACGTACGGGAACTCGTTCCCGGCACAGGCCGGCTGGCATCCCTGGTTTCTGCGCAACCTCGGCGGCGGGGGGAAGGACGTGCAGGTGGCCTTCGACGCGGCCTGGCAGGAGGAACGGGGCGAGGACCATCTGCCGACCGGCCGCCGCCTCCCGCCGCTGCCCGGCCCCTGGGACGACTGCTTCGGGATGCCGGACGGTGTCGACGTGACCCTCACCTGGCCGGAGCAGCTGGAGCTGACCGTGAAGAGCCGGGCCGAGTGGGTCGTGATCTACGACGAACAGGCGGAGGCGGTCTGCGTGGAACCGCAGTCCGGCCCGCCGAACGGGCTGAACACCGACCCCCGGTACGTCACCCCGATTGACCCGCTGGAGATCCGGACGACCTGGAACTGGCGCAGGCTCTGACCCATCCCGGGATGGGCCGGTACCGGCCCATCCCGGCATGGGTGCGGGTGCGTGATCGGGAAGGGGCGGGTCCGGGACCGGACCGGCCGGGCAGGGACACGCGTCTGACGGGAGCGCCGCGGCCGGGTCGGACTCGGCCCGGCATTGGCCCGGACATATGCGCGCGACCTCTTAAGCTCGTAACCATGACTGACGTACGTGCTGAGCTGCTCCAGCAGATCAAGGACAAGGCCGTGGTACACGGCAAGGTGACCCTCTCCTCGGGTCTTGAGGCCGACTGGTACATCGACCTGCGCCGCATCACGCTGGATGGCAAGGCCGCCCCGATGGTCGGGCAGGTCATGCTCGATGCCACCGCAGAGCTGGACTACGACTGCGTGGGCGGGCTGACTCTGGGGGCCGACCCGGTCGCCACATCGATGCTGCACGCCGCCGCCGCGCGCGGGCAGGAGCTCGACGCGTTCGTCGTTCGCAAGACGCAGAAGGCGCACGGGATGCAGCGCCGCATCGAGGGCACGGATGTGAAGGGCCGCCGCTGCTTGGTCGTCGAGGACACGTCGACGACGGGTGGTTCGCCGCTGACGGCCGTCGAGGCGGTGCGCGAGGCCGGTGGCGAGGTCGTCGCCGTCGCCGTGATCGTGGAGCGGGGTGCGGCTGCGGCGATCACCGAGGCCGGTCTGCCGTACATCCACGTCTACTCGGTGGCCGACCTCGGTCTGGCCTGATACGCGGTCTGACCTGCGATTTTCTTCAGGGGTGGGCGGTTTCACGTGAAACCGCCCACCCCTGGCGCATGCCTTGGACCGCCCGGCAGGGGTTCGTGTGCGTAGGCCGGGTGGAGCCGTGACGGGAGTCTGGGAAGATGGGGACGACGATGATGTCGCCCCCAGGTCAGGGAACCAGCACCTACACCCGCAAATCCCAAGGAGCGGACACATGCCCATCGCAACCCCCGAGGTCTACGCCGAGATGCTCGACCGGGCGAAGGCAGGCAAGTTCGCCTACCCGGCCATCAACGTGACATCGACCCAGACCCTGCACGCTGCACTGCGTGGCTTCGCCGAGGCGGAGAGCGACGGCATCGTCCAGATCTCCACCGGCGGCGCGGAGTTCCTGGGCGGTCAGTACAACAAGGACATGGTCAGCGGCGCAGTCGCCCTGGCCGAGTTCGCGCACATCGTCGCCGCCAAGTACGGCATCCAGGTCGCGCTGCACACCGACCACTGCCCCAAGGACAAGCTGGACGGCTACGTACGTCCGCTGCTCGACATCTCCGCCGAGCGCGTCGCCAAGGGCCAGAACCCGCTGTTCCAGTCCCACATGTGGGACGGCTCCGCCGAGACCCTCGCCGACAACCTGGCCATCGGTCAGGAACTGCTGGCCAAGGCCGCCGCCGCCAAGATCATCCTTGAGGTCGAGATCACCCCGACCGGTGGCGAGGAGGACGGCGTCTCGCACGAAATCAACGACGAGCTGTACACGACCGTCGACGACGCGCTGCGCACGGCCGAGGCGCTCGGCCTGGGCGAGAAGGGCCGCTATCTGCTGGCCGCCTCCTTCGGCAACGTGCACGGCGTCTACAAGCCCGGCAACGTCGTGCTCCGCCCCGAGCTGCTGAAGGACCTCCAGGAGGGCGTCGCCGCCAAGTACGGCAAGGTGTCCCCGTTCGACTTCGTCTTCCACGGCGGGTCCGGTTCCACCGAGCAGGAGATCACCACCGCCCTGGACAACGGCGTCGTGAAGATGAACCTCGACACCGACACCCAGTACGCCTTCACCCGCCCGATCGTGGACCACGTGTTCCGCAACTACGACGGTGTGCTGAAGGTCGACGGCGAGGTCGGCAACAAGAAGGTCTACGACCCGCGCAGCTGGGGCAAGTCCGCCGAGGCGGGCATGGCCGAGCGTGTGACGAAGGCGTGCGCCGACCTGCGATCCACCGGCACCAAGCTGAAGTAGCGCAGGCAACGGACGTACGGAAGCTACGGACGTACGGAAGCTACGGACGTACGGAAGCTACGGACGTACGGAAGCAACAGGCGTACGGATGCAGCGGACGCGCAGAAGCAGCCGAGACGCGCAGAAGCAGCGCGGACGTACGGACGACAGGCGCGCCGCACGAGGCGGCACGTGACGAGGCTGTGGGCCCGGCACCCCCTGGAAAGCACTCGGGGCGCCGGGCCCACGGCGTGACGGGCAGGGGAGAATCGTTGTGAGTGCCGGCGCACGTTATGACTTCGACACCGTCGTCGACCGTCGTGGCACCTGGTCCGTGCAGTGGGACGGGGTCGCGGACCGGTTCGGGGTGGACGGGCTGCTGCCGTTCACCATCTCCGACATGGATTTCGAGACCGCCCCCCAGGTGCTGTGCGCGCTGCGGACCCGGCTCGACCACGGCGTCTTCGGCTACACGACCTGGCAGCAGGACGATTTCCGCTCGGCGATAGCGCACTGGTACGCGACCCGGCACGGGGTCCGGATCGACACCGGACAGCTGGTGTACGGGCCGTCCGTGCTCAGCCAGCTCTCGCAGCTGCTCCAGATGTGGACGGCCGAGGGCGAGGGTGCTGTCGTCCACACCCCGGTGTACGACGGTTTCCGCAAGGCGATCACCGGGCTCGGGCGCGAGCTGCGGGGTGTTCCGGTGGGGGACACCGCCGCGCTGGAACGTGAGCTCGCCCGCACCGACAGCAAGGTCCTGGTCCTGTGCTCGCCGCACAACCCGACCGGACGGGTGTGGACGCGCGACGAACTCGGCGCCATGGCGTCGCTCGCCGCGCGCCACGGTGTCGCGGTGATCAGCGACGAGATACACGCCGATCTCGCGCACCCGGGGCATGCGCATGTGCCTTGGACGTGCGTCGCCGACGAGGGGGAGGGGGAGGGGGAAAGGCGCTGGGCGTTGCTCTCGTCCGCGTCGAAGGCATTCAACTTCCCCGCGCTGACCGGTTCGTACGGTCTGATCGGTGACCCGACCGACCGGGCGGAATTCCTGCGCCGGATGGAGACGGCGGAGGGACTCGCCTCCCCGGCCGTGCTGTCGCTCACCGCGCACATCGCCGCGTATCGGGAGGCCGCGGACTGGCTGGACCAGGTCCGTGCCTATGTCGGCGGGAACTTGGAGCTGGTGGCGGAGCGGCTGAACGAGGCGTTCCCCGGCCTGGGATGGGAGCCGCCGCAGGCCGGTTACCTGGCGTGGATCGACCTGCGGCCGGTGGGCATCGAGGGCGCCGACGGCGACGAGGCGTTGCAGCGGGTGCTGGTCGAGCGCGAGAGGGTCGCGGTGATGCCGGGGGCGGTGTACGGGGCGGAAGGCTTCGTACGGCTGAACGTCGGGTGCCCGAGGTCCAAGGCGGAGGCGGGCGTCCAGGCGCTGATCCGGGGCGTGAGGGCCGTGGCTGGAGGCGTGTCGTAGGTCGGGTCCTGTCGTAGCGCGGGGTTTCGGAGGTTCCGGGGGCCATGGGTCCGGCTCCTCGTGGCTTCTGGAGTCTTCCGGGGCGGTTCCGTCCGTCTGTGTGAAGGAGCACGGGCGGATTCGCTTGAATGCGTACAGGTGCGTTCGCTCCGATGGCTGCTGCGGCCCCGAGCGGGGATGCTGCTCATATGCCTGACGCAGAGACGGGAGCCATTCGCGTCGCCTCCCCTGCGGGGCGGTGGGTCGTCCTCACCACCGTGCTCGGCTCCAGCATGGCCCTGCTGGACTCCACCGTCATCAACGTCGCCCTGCCCCGCATCGGCAAGGACCTCGGCACCGACCTGGCCGCCCTGCAATGGACCGTCAACGCCTACATGCTGACCCTCGCCGGGTTGATCCTCCTCGGCGGTGCCCTCGGCGACCGGTTCGGGAGGCGGAGGGTCTTCGTCGTCGGAATCGTCTGGTTCGCCGCCGCCTCCGTGATGTGCGGGGTCGCGCCGAACGCCGTCGTCCTGATCACCGCTCGCGCGTTCCAGGGCATCGGCGGGGCACTCCTCACCCCCGGTTCGCTGGCGCTGATCCAGGCGAGCTTTCACCCCGACGACCGGGCCCGTGCGGTCGGGCTGTGGTCGGGGTTCGGCGGGATCGGGGCCGCCATCGGGCCGTTCGTCGGCGGCTGGCTCGTCGACGGGCCGGGATGGCGATGGGTGTTCCTCCTCAACGTGCCGCTCGCCGCGATCTGCGTTCCGGTGGCGCTGCGCCACGTACCGGAATCGCGCGACCCGCACGCCCACGGGCGCTTCGACGTCCTGGGCGCTGTGCTCGCCGCGCTCGCCCTGGCCCTGGTGACCTACGCGCTGATCGAGGCCCCCGGCCGGGGCGTGTCCGGCGTGGTGATCGGGACGGCCCTCGCCGGGGTCGCCCTCGGGGCCGTTTTCGTACGAGTGGAACGCCGACGGCGGAACCCGATGCTGCCGCCCTCCGTGTTCGCTTCCCGGCAGTTCACCGTCGTCAACGTCATCACTCTCTGCGTGTACGCGGCGCTGGGCGGTTTCTTCTTCCTCTCCGCGATCCAGCTCCAGGTCGTGGCCGGGTACTCGGCCCTCGGCGCGGGCACGGCCCTGCTGCCCATGACCCTGCTGATGCTGGTCTTCTCCGCCTCCTCGGGCGAGCTGGGGCAGCGCATCGGCCCCCGTATCCCGCTCGGCGTGGGCCCCCTGGTCGCCGCCACCGGGATGCTGCTGATGCTGCGGGTCCGGCCCGGGGCGCACTCCGTCTCCTCCTACCTCACGGACGTTCTCCCGGCCGTCGCCGTGCTCGGCGCCGGCATGGTCACCCTCGTGGCACCGCTCACCGCGACCGTCCTGGCCTCCGTGGACACCGCACGGGCCGGTCTCGCCAGCGGGATCAACAACGCTGCCGCCCGCGCCGCCGGGCTGATCGCGGTTGCCGCGCTGCCGCTGCTCGCCGGGATGGGGCCGGAGGCGTACCGGAACGCCGAGGAGTTCGCGGTGACGTTCCGGCGGGCCATGCCGATGTGCGCCGGGCTGCTTGTGCTGGGCTCGCTGATCGCCTGGGCGGCCGTACGGAACCCGCCGGTGCCGGCAGCGGAGAGGGAGGCGGAGGGGAAGGGCGAACCGGAGGGGCGGAGGGTGGGTCGGTGGAAGGACTGGACAGGGTGGCGGAAGGGCCGGGGGAGGGTGCGGCCGGAGGGGCGGGTGCGGCCCGAGTGCGCGGTGCACTGCGGCGTCGTCGCCCCGCCCCTGGAACCCGCGCGCGAGGAGTCCGCACATGACGAGTCCGCACATGACGAGTCCGCGCGCGAGGAGCCTGTGCGGCCTGTGCACGGGGAACCCGCGCGTGACGAGTCCGCGTGTGAGCAGCCGACGCGTGACGAGTCCGCTCGTGGCGAAGGAGCGGGAGGGCCGGGGGACGCGGGAGGCGCGGGAGGCGTCGGACGACACCCGACGTGAACCCCCGCAACGGGGAGTGCCCGCACGCACCGGCGTGAACCGCCTCATCGCCGTGCGCCCGGGTACCCCCGGCGCGCATGTGCCAGGCACACTTGAACGCATGTCGATCCACGAGAACCTGCTCGGGGGACCGCCCCCGACCCATCTGCCGGACGATCCCGAGCCGCGCGAACTGCTCGCGAGCGGCGCGGCCCCCGCAGATGTCGCCGCGAAGTACCCGACCTCCTCCCTGGCCTGGGCGCAGCTCGCCGACGAGGCGTTCGAGGGCGGTCGCGTCATCGAGTCGTACGCCTACGCCCGCACCGGCTACCACCGAGGCCTCGACGCATTGCGCCGGGCCGGATGGAAGGGCCACGGCCCGGTGCCGTTCGAGCACGAGCCGAACCGCGGCTTCCTGCGCGCCCTGCACGCGCTGGCACGCGCCGCCGGGGCGATCGGCGAGCAGGAGGAGTACGAGCGCTGCACGACGTTCCTGCGGGACTCCTCGCCGACCGCCGCCGAGACCCTCGGCTGAGGCACCCGGGACCGCCCGGCGGAGGGCACCAGCACGGCGCACCCGACCGGCGTACCCGCGCGGGCGATGTGTGCCGCGTACGTGCGTGAGCGTGTGCGGGTACGCGTGCGTACGCATGCCTGACGCGCCCATGCGTACCCGCACGCACGCGGCATTCCGGGCCCCGCGGACAGTGGCACCCACGTCCGCGGGGTCTGCGTGCTCTCCCGGCCTCCGTTTACGACCTGGGGAGCAACAGGGAGCGGGCTCCCGACGCCCTGCGACTCCGCCTCCCGCGTTGTCGTCGGTCACCGACGCCCCGCGTCGCCTCCCGCCTCCGCCTTGGATTCGAAGCCGCATGACGCCGCTCGCTGATCCACTCCCTATTGTTCCCCAGGTCGTTAGGATGCCGACAGGGGACCGGAGCTCCACCACCTCACGGAAGGGGCGGACCGCTACCCGGAAGCTTGTGTCGAGGAGACAGCAATGTCGACGATTCACCCCGACCCCGAAGCCACCGGTGCGGAGACCCCGCATCTCGACTTCGCGGGAACGACTCCGTACGAGGACTATGTCCAGGCGGATGTCCTGACCCACCTCCAGCACCCTCTCTCCGACGACCCGGGCGAGATGGTCTTCCTGGTCACCACCCAGGTCATGGAGTTGTGGTTCACCGTCATCGTGCACGAGTGGGAGACCGCCGCGCACGCCCTGCGCGAGGACCGGCTGACCGTCGCGCGCGATGCGCTGAAGCGGTCCGTGCGCGAACTGGAGGCGCTCAACGCCTCCTGGACGCCGCTCGCCCAGCTCACCCCCGCCCAGTTCAACTCCTACCGGGGCGCCCTCGGCGAGGGTTCCGGTTTCCAGTCGGCGATGTACCGGCGGATGGAGTTCCTGCTCGGCGACAAGTCCGCGTCCATGCTGGTGCCGCACCGGGGCGCGCCCCGCGTCCACGCCGAGCTGGAGAAGGCGCTGGCCGAACCGAGTCTGTACGACGAGACGCTCGCCCTGCTCGCCCGGCGCGGCCACGCCGTACCGCCGTCCGTGCTCGGACGTGACCTGACGCAGAAGTACGAGCCGTCGCCCGAGGTCGAGGCCGTCTGGGCGGAGATCTACGCCAACCCCGACCAGAACGACGAACTGGTCCGGCTCGGTGAGGCGCTCACCGATGTCGGCGAACTGGTGTGGCGCTGGCGCAACGACCACCTCGTCGCCACCCGGCGCGCGATGGGCTCGAAGACCGGTACCGGTGGTTCCGCCGGGGTCGCCTGGCTGGAGAAGCGGGCCACGAAGAATGTCTTCCCCGAGTTGTGGAGTGCGCGCAGCCATGTCTGAGACCTTCACCGGGCACGCTCCCGCATCCGGCGTCCGTGCCTCGGCGTCCGAGGAGCTCGGCGCGCGGGCCGCCGGGCTCGACGCCGCCGACCGGCTGGCCGGCCGACGCGAACTGTTCGCGCTCGACGACACCGTCTACCTGGACGGCAACTCGCTCGGTGCGCTGCCCGCCCACGTGCCAGGCCGGCTCCAGGAGGTGCTCACCCGTGAGTGGGGGGAGCTGCGCATCCGGTCCTGGGACGAGAGCGGCTGGTGGACCGCGCCCGAGCGGATCGGCGACCGCATCGCCCCGCTCGTCGGCGCCGCCGCCGGACAGATCGTCGTCGGCGACTCCACCAGCGTGAACGTCTTCAAGGCCCTCGTCGCCGCGACCCGGCTGGCGCCCGAGGGGCGTGACGAGATCCTCGTCGACGCGACGACGTTCCCCACGGACGGGTACATCGCGGCGTCCGCGGCCCGGATGACCGGCCACCGGCTCGTCCCGACCGCCCCCGCCGAGGTGCCGGACGCCCTCGGTCCCCGTACCGCGGCCGTCCTGCTCAACCACGTCGACTACCGCACCGGCAGGCTCCACGACCTGGCCGGGCTCACCGACGCCGTGCACGCCGCGGGGGCCGTCGCCGTCTGGGACCTGTGCCACAGCGCGGGCGCCCTGCCGGTGGGGCTCGACGCGCACGGCGTGGACCTGGCGGTCGGCTGCACGTACAAGTACCTGAACGGCGGGCCCGGTTCGCCCGCCTATCTGTACGTCGCCGAGCGCCATCAGGCGGACTTCGACTCGCCCCTGCCCGGGTGGACGTCGCACGCCGACCCGTTCGGCATGACGCCCGGGTACGTTCCGGCGGACGGCGCCGTACGGGGCCGGGTCGGCACCCCCGACATCCTCTCCATGCTCGCGCTGGAGGCGTCGCTGGACGTGTGGGACGGGGTGTCGATCGAGGCGGTACGGGCCAAGTCCCTGGCGCTGACGGACTTCTTCCTGGAGTGCGTCGCCGCGTACGCCCCCGAGGGCCGGATCACCTCCCTCACCCCGGTCGCGCACGCGGAGCGCGGCAGCCAGGTCGCGCTGCGGTGCGAGGACGCGGAGGCGGTCATGGGCGCCCTCATCGAGCGGGGCGTCGTCGGTGACCTGCGGCGTCCCGACGTGCTGCGGTTCGGATTCACCCCGCTGTACGTGGGGTTCTCGGATGTCGAGCGGGCGGCGCGGGTGCTGGGCGAAGTGCTCGACGGGCGGCAGCTCGACGGCAGGGCCTAGGGCGTGTTGCGAAAGTCCCGTCCGGCCCGCGACGCCTGGCACGGCGCCTCGCCACGTTGTCGGGACCGTCCACGTACGCCCAGTACGAGGACGACCCTCCGCCTTGCGGGCGCACGCACCGGACGACGCTCCTTCCGGGCAAACCTTGCCGGTCACGCCACTGGTGCCCGGGCCGGCCGGGCGTTGTCCTGATCCGTCGGCGGGGACGGGAACCATCGGTACTGGTACCGTCCCCGCAGGTCAGGCCAGTTGGACTGGCAGACCGTCGAGTACACGCCATCGACTCCCGGGCAGTCGGGCCCAACGGAGGAGACGGACAGGACGGGTTGGAGCATCATGTCGGATTCTGCCGCGCGTGATCGGGACGCAGCCGAGACCGAATCGGCCTTCTCTCATCCACCGGTCGCCCCCGACGCGTCCGCCGCCTACGGGAACCACCCCGACCAGCTGATCGACTTCTATGCCCCGCGGGACGGCCGGACGGGGGCGCCGGTGGTGGTCGTCCTGCACGGTGGCGCCTGGCGGGCGCCGTACGACCGCCGGCACATGTCGCCGTTCGCGGACTTCCTCGCCCGGCGCGGGTTCGCCGTGGCCAGTGTCGAGTACCGGCGCGGTGGCGAGATCCCCCAGCCGCGGGGGGACGGGCCGGTCGCGGGCCGCTGGCCCGAGACGTTCGACGACGTCGCCGCGGCGATGGACGTGCTGCCGGCCCTGCTGGCCCGGGAACTCCCGGAAGCCGACGTACGGCGGATCGTCCTCACCGGGCATTCGGCGGGCGGGCACCTCGCCCTGTGGGCCGCCGCCCGGCACGTGCTGCCCGAGGAGTCGCCATGGCGGCTGCCCGCGCCGCCCCCGTTGCGGGGCGTCGTCGCCCTCGCGCCGATCGCGGACTTCACCAGGGCCGTCGAGCTCGACGTGTGCTCGGGGGCGGTCGGTCAGTTCCTCGGCCGCGAGGAGGAGTTCGAGGAACGGTCCCGTCACGCCGACCCGGCGGTGCTGCTGCCCACCGGCATCGCGACGGTCGTGGTGCAGGGCACCACCGATCGCGATGTGCCGCAACCCGTCGCGGAGGCGTTCGTCGACGCGGCGGCGCGGGCCGGGGAGACAGTGGGGCTGACTCTGCTGCCCGAGGTCGGCCACTTCCCGCTGATCGACCCGGCGAGCGACGCGTGCGCGGTGGTGGCGGAGGAACTCGCGCAACTGGCCTGGTGATCCGCGACGGAGACGTTCCCGCGACGGAATCGTTCCCGCTAGTGCCGCGGCAGGCTACGTTTGCCCGTCAAGGAGCGGCGTGGGGTGCGTGCTCTCGGTGTGCCGGCCGGAAGTCCTTGTACTGGACGTACTTGGGCTTTCGGCTGGTGCAGCGAGAGTGCGTGCCCGACGTCGCGACGGGGCAAACGTTGCCTGATGCGGCACTAGGCACCACGCTCCGCCACGCACCACCGGCCGGTGCCGTGCTGTCGGCCGGTCCCGCATCCGTTCGCGCGCATCGCCCGGGAACGGGTTCCGTAGTCGATTTTCTCGGCGATGAACGGGCTCCGTGACGCCGCTCCGTAGTACTTGCGATGGACGGCGCAGGATCCGCATCACTGCTGACGTCCCGGGCCGTACCGGCGCCTACCGTGGAAACGTGACCGAGACCAAAACCAGAAGCCCCGAGTTCAGGCTGGCCGCCAGGGTGTTGGGCGGACTGCGGCAGGATCTCTTCAGCGACGCCTTCGCCTACCGTCCGCTGGAACGGATGCGGACGGACGGGCCGCTGACCGGCAGGCTGCCGGGCCGGATGCGTGCGCGGGCCGCCTGGACACCTCACGCCCTGGTCGGCGTGGCCGCGTTCTTCGTGGCAGTCATGGGCCTGGCCTCGGGGGATTCCTCAGGTCTGCGTTTCATGGTCGGGTGCGTCATGACCGCGCTGCTTCCCATGGCCACGGTGCTGATGACACTGGTCCGGCCGGTCGGCGCGTTCTGGGCGTCGCTGGCACTCGCCCCGTTCGCGGCGATCTTCGGCAGCGGCGGCTGGCCGTGGACGCCGAGCATGCTCCTCTCGCACCTGGTGGTGCTGGTGGTGGTTGCGGCCCGGACTCGGCCCCGTACCGCCGCCTGGATGTGGGGGATCACCGGGTTGTACGGCGCCCTGCTGCAAGGCCTCGGAGGACGGACCTCCGACGAGACCAACGGCCCCCTCGCCTTCGCCTCCGCGCTCGCACTGCTGCTGGTCGCCGTGGTGCAGATCCGTCGCGACGCGGAGCGCGAGGTCACGGTGCAGCGCACGGTGACCGCCGTCGAACGCGACCGGCGCACCCTGCTGGAGGAACGCACCACCATCGCCCGGGAACTGCACGACGTGGTCGCCCACCACATGTCGGTCGTCGCGATCCAGGCCGAGGCCGCCCCGTACCGGGTGGAGAACCCGCCGCCCGAGCTGGAGCAGGCGTTCGTCACGATCCGCGAGAACGCGGTCTCCGCCCTCACCGAACTGCGTCGGGTCCTCGGCGTCGTACGGGCCGACGACCAGCAGGTGCCGGACGCTCCCCAGCCCACCCTCGCCCAGCTCGACGGGCTCCTCGCCAATGTGCGTGAGGCGGGGCTGGAGACGGAAAAGACGGTCACCGGCGCGATACGTGAACTCCCGCAGGGCGTCGAGCTCTCGGCGTACCGGATCATTCAGGAGGCACTCAGCAACACGCTGCGGCACGCACCGGGCGCGGCCGCCAAGGTGGAGATCGGTTACGTGCTCGGCGGGCTGGGGCTGCGTGTCGTGAACGGACCGGCGACCGCTCCGGTGAAGCCCTCGCCGGGCGCCGGCCACGGGATCACGGGGATGCGGGAGCGGGTCACGATGCTGAATGGCACGATGACGGCCGGGGAAACCGAGGAGGGCGGCTACGAGATTGCCGCGTTCATCCCCGTGGCACTCGACCCCGAACCGAGCACGGCGCGCGACATGAACGAGACGACCTTGGTGATGCCGGCGACGCAGGGGGCGGCGGCTACCGAGGCGACCCGGGAGACGCGGGCGAAGCGAACGACGGAGGAGAACGAGGTACACCGGGTGAAAGGTGTGAACAACGTGGACGCGGCACATCGGGATGAACAGGGCGAGCAGGGCGAGCAGGGCGAGCAGGGTGAGCGGGCGGAACCGGCGGGTCGGGTGGGTCGGGTGGAACGGGCGGAACAGGTATGACCTCGGCCTTCGCTTCCGCGTCTGCTTCCGGCTCCGGCTCGCTCCCCGGTGACCCGCCCATCAGGGTGCTGATCGTGGACGATCAGATGATGGTCCGGGAGGGATTCTCGGTCCTGCTCAACGCCATGCCGGGAATCGAGGTCGTCGGCGAGGCGGTCGACGGTCGGCAGGCCGTCGCGAAGGTCGCGGCGCTGCGCCCCGACGTGGTGCTGATGGACATCCGGATGCCGGAACTCAACGGCATCGAGGCGACCCGCGAGATCGTCGCCGCCGACGCGGACGCCAAGGTGTTGGTGCTGACCACGTTCGACCTGGACGAGTACGTCTACCAGGCACTGCGCGCCGGGGCCTCCGGCTTCCTCCTCAAGGACGCCTCCGCCCGACAACTGGCCGATGCCGTACGGGTGGTGGCCGCCGGTGAGGCCCTGCTCGCCCCGACCGTCACCAAGCGGCTGATCAACGAGTTCGCCAAGCTCGCCGAGACGCCGCGTCCGCCCGCGCTCGCCCGAGTCGGGGACCTCACGGAACGCGAGACGGAGGTGCTCGTCCTTATCGCCCAGGGCCGGTCGAACGCGGAGATCGCCTCGCACCTGGTCGTCGCCGAGTCCACCATCAAGACCCATGTCAGCCGCATCCTGGTGAAACTGGGGCTGCGCGACCGCACACAGGCCGCCGTCTTCGCGTACGAGGCCAGACTGATCACCCCGTCCTGAGCCGCACCCGGCCACGGCCGAGGGCGGAGAGGCCCGGCCGGGTGCGGGGCTGGTCGGCGGCGACCTGGCCGGTTAGCGTCCCTGTATGAGCCCGTCTTCCCGTTCCGCGGCCGATGTTCCCTTCCGGTCGTCCGAGTCCTCCGGCTCCCACGCCTCCTTCGACCCGTGGTCACCGGCGTTCGTCGCCGATCCGTACCCGGCCTGTACCGCGCTGCGGGCGGCAGGCCGGGTGCACTACTTCGAGCCAAGTGACCAGTGGCTCGTCCCGCACCACGCCGATGTGTCCGCGCTGCTGCGCGATCGCCGCCTGGGCCGTACGTACCTGTACCGCTTCACCCACGAGGAGTTCGGCCGCACCCCGCCGCCCGCCGAGCACGAGCCCTTCCACACCCTCAACGGGCAGGGCCTTCTCGACCTGGAGGCGCCCGACCACACCCGGATCCGGCGCCTGGTCTCCAAGGCGTTCACCCCACGCACGGTCGAGCGGCTCGTCCCGACGGTACGGCGGCTCGCCGCCGAGCTGGTCGACTCGTTCGTCGAGGCGGGCGGCGGCGATCTGCTCACGGCGGTCGCCGAACCGCTGCCCGTGGCGGTCATAGCCGAGATGCTCGGCATCCCGGAGTCCGACCGCGCCCCGCTGCGCCCCTGGTCGGCGGCGATCTGCGGAATGTTCGAGCTGAACCCGTCCGAGGAGACCGCCCGTGCCGCCGTGCGCGCCTCGCTCGACTTCTCCGCGTACCTGCGCGAGCTGATCGCGGAGCGGCGCAAGAACCCGGGTACGGACCTGATCTCCGCGCTCATCGCCGCCCACGACGAGGGGGAGCGGCTGAGCGAACAGGAGATGATCTCCACCTGCGTACTGCTTCTCAACGCCGGGCACGAGGCGACCGTCAACACCACGGTGAACGGCTGGTGGACGCTGCTGCGCCACCCCGAACAGCTCGCAGCCGTGCGTGCCGACCACGGACTGCTACCGACGGCGATCGAGGAGCTGATGCGGTACGACACTCCGCTCCAGATGTTCGAGCGCTGGGTCCTCGACGACATCGAGATCGACGGCACGGTCATCCCGCGCGGGTCCGAAGTGGCCCTGCTCTTCGGCTCCGCCAACCGTGATCCCGCCCGCTTCGAGGCTCCGGACGCCCTGGACCTGAGCCGCCGCGAGAATCCGCACATCACCTTCGGCGCGGGCATCCACTTCTGTCTGGGCGCCCCGCTCGCCCGGGTCGAACTCGCCGCCTCCTTCGGTGAGCTGCTGCGCCGCGCCCCGGGCCTCCGGCTGGTGGCCGAGCCGGAATGGAACCCGGGCTACGTGATCAGGGGACTGAAGGAACTCCGCGTCGAGCTGTGACCCGAGCGAAGGGCGACAGGGCACACGCGCCGGCCCCGGGAACCCGTCCCGGCTTTTCGGATCCTGCGCCCCGGCCGGTTTCCCGGGGCCTGTGCCCCGGCCCGGATATGCGGCCTGGATTCCTCGGCCCGGATACGCGGGCCTGGATTCCTCGGCCCGGATACTCCGGTCCGGTTTCCCGGCCTCGACACCGCTCGACACCGGCCTCGATACCTGGGATCGGTCCCCGGGATCGGCCGACCGGGCTCCGTGCCCCGGCTCGGACGGTCCCCGGCTCAGCACCGCTTGGCCCGGTGGCCCGGGGCTCAGTGGCCCTGAGGCCCGGTGGCCTGGGCTCAGCGGCCCTGGGCTCAGCGGCCCTGAGACCAGCGGCCCTGAGACCAACGGCCCTGAGGCCAACGGCCCTGAGACCAACGGCCTTGAGGCCGGCTGTCCGGGTTGGTGGAGATCGGACACGGCGGCTCCGGCTCCGTCAGCTCTTGCTCAGCATCCTGGACCGCAGAGCGGTGGGCCGGCCAGCACGTCGAAGGCCGGCCCGAAGGCCGCGAGTCCCGCGAGGAGAGCCGCCGCCCCGAGGGGGGAGGGGGGGCCGACCGCCACCTTCCCTGCACGAGGGCGAAGAGGGCGATCCCGGCCGTGATGCCGCCGAGCACCAGGACGGGGAGCCCGAGCCAGAGCACGTTCCACTCCGACTCCCCTTCGAAGCCGCCGAAGACGCCGTGTCGGCCGTACGGGGCCAGGCGAGCAGCCCGACCACTCCACCGACGGCGGCGGCGAGGCAGCCGACGATTTCGCGAACGGTTTCGCCCCGGTTCTCCATGGCCGGAGTGACGCGGGCGGGCCGCGGGACGGTTGCACCCGGGCCCCGCCCACATCACCGTGTCACTGCGTCACCGTTTCTCACTTTGCCCCCTCGTCTCTTTACCCCCTCATCCCACTGCCCGTTCGTCTCTTTGCCGCGCCATCAGGTCAGGACATCGCGTCGTCGCAGCGCCGCCACCCCGGTGCCCACTAGCGCCACCGCTATCGCCGTCAGCGCGAGCACGGGGCTCCACTCCATCCCGGTGCCTCCTGGCAGCTTCGGCAGGTGGGTGAACGGCGACAGGTCCATCATCGGCTGAGGCAGATCCAGCGCGGGCCCGATCCACCCGAGCGCCAGGCATGCCCCCGCCACGCCCCAGGAGGCCACCGCGGCCTTCGGGAGCGCCCCGTACAGCAGGACCGTGACGCCGCCCAGCAGCCAGATCGCGGGCAACTGGACCAGCGACGCCCCCAGCACGGCCGGGAGGTCGTGGCCGTACCCGGCGGCCAGGCCGACTCCGCCCACCACCGTGATCAGGGCCGCCCCGCCGAACGCGACCACCAGATGCCCCGCCGCCCACCGCAGTCGGCCCACCCCGCACGCCAGCACCGGTTCGGCGCGCCCGGCCGTCTCCTCGCCGTGCAGCCGCAACACCGACGCCACGATGTACAGCGCGGCGACCATGCCGAGCATGGAGACCATCGCCGCGAGGAAGGCATCGGTCAGACCGGACTGACCGCCCATCCGCTCGAAGATCTCCCGCGTCTTCGGGTTGTCGCCGACCAGGTCCGCCGCCCCGTCGGTCAGCCCGCCGAATACGACCCCGACCGCTGCGAACGACAGCGTCCAGCCGATCAGCGCTCCCCGCTGGAGCCGCAGCGCGAGCCCGGAGGCGGACGATATCCGCCCCCGCGCCGGCCCGGGCCGGGTCGCCAGGAAGCTCATGCCGACATCGCGCCGCCCAGCCAGGGCGTAGGCCAGGACGGCCTGGACCGCGATCGCGGCCGCCATGACGAGCAGCACCCACCAGCGTGTCCCCGCGTATGCCCGCACGTTCTCCGCCCAGCCGAGGGGAGAGAGCCAGGTCAGGACCGACGAACCGTCGTCCGTCGTCGCATCGCCCGCCGCCTTCAGGACGAACGCGGCACCGATCACCGCCGCCGTGAGCCCCTTCGCGAGCCGCGCGCTCTCGGTGAACTGAGCTGCCATCGCCGCCGTGCAGGCGAACAGCGCACCCGTCCCGGCGACCGCCGCGGCGAGCGCCACCGCGCCGGACCCGCCCGCGCCGGAGCCGGCCATGCCGACCGCGACGACCAGCGCCAGCGCGGCGTTGGCGATCAACGCGGTGAGCAGCGCGGCCGTCAGCGGGGCGCGGCGCCCCACCATCGCGGAGGACAGCATTTCCTGACGCCCGGTCTCCTCTTCCTCACGGGTGTGCCGCACGACGACGATCAGGTTCATCACGGCTGCCAGCGCCCCGCCGAAGCAGACCATCCGCCAGCTGACGAGACCGCCGACGGAGTCGGCGAAGACCGGTCCGTACAGAGCCCTGAGGGAACTGTTGCCGTTCATCGACGCGGCCAGCTCAGCCCGACCGGCGGCGGTGTCGTACAGCGAGGCGAAGGAGTTGGCGACGGGGGAGAAGGAGCCCCCGAGCACGAGCACCCAGATCGGCAGCATGATCCGGTCGCGCCGCAGCGCGAGCCGCAGGAGCGTCCCGGTGCCCGCGAACTGCCGGGCCACCGAGCCGGTCCGGGGCCCCGCACCGGTCGGCGCGGTCGTGGTCACGGCAGTCACCGCACCGTCACCCCCACGCCCTCGCCGCCGTCCGCGCCGTCCGGCCTACCCGCGCCGTCCGGTCCGTCCGCGCCGTCCGGCCTGCCCGGCCCATCCGCGCCGTTCTTCGCCGGGCTCTTCGCCCGGCTCTCGGCCCCGCCGTCCGTTCCGCCCGCCGTATCCGTCGTGTCCGCTGTTTCCGTCGCATCTGCTGTGTCCATCATGTCGGCCGGGCCCACCGAGTCCGTCGTGTAGTGGCGGAGGAAGAGCTCCTCCAGTGTGGGCGGCGTGCTCGTCAGGGTTCGGACGCCCGATGCGGAGAGCGTTCTGAGCACCGCGTCCAGCTTGTCCGTATCGACCTGGAGCGTCACGCGAAGGCCCTGCACCCGGAGGTCATGGACGCCAGGAAGACGCGCGAGCCCGTCGGGTGGGCCGGCCAGCTCGGCGGTGATGTTCGTACGGGTGAGATGACGCATGCCGGCCAGCGAACCGGTCTCGACCGTCCGGCCCTGACGGATGATGCTGACCCGGTCGCAGAGCGTCTCCACTTCGCTGAGGATGTGGCTGGACAGCAGGACCGTGCGCCCGCGCGCGCGTTCCTGGGCGACACAGTCCTGGAAGACCTCCTCCATCAGCGGATCGAGGCCGCTGGTCGGCTCGTCGAGGATCAGCAGATCCACGTCGGAGGCGAAGGCGGCGACGAGGGCGACCTTCTGCCGGTTGCCCTTGGAATACGTGCGCCCCTTCTTCGTCGGGTCGAGTTCGAAGCGCTCGACCAGCTCGGCGCGTCTGGTCCGGTCGAGGCCGCCGCGCAGCCGCCCGTAGAGATCGATCACCTCGCCGCCCGACAGATTGCGCCACAGCGTGACGTCACCCGGGACGTACGCCACTCTCCGGTGGAGCTCGACCGCGTCGCCCCATGGATCGCGGCCGAGCAGCCGGGTTGTGCCGGAGTCGGCTCGCAACAGTCCGAGCAGTACCCGGATGGTGGTGGACTTCCCGGAGCCGTTGGGCCCGAGGAAGCCGTGAACCTCACCGGGCTCGACCGCGAGGTCGAGACCGTCCAGTGCGCGCGTTCGGCCGAACGACTTGCACAGCCCGGCCACCCTGATTGCCTGCGTCATGTTCTGAAAGTACGCTACTTTCACAAATTTGTGAAGTTAAGGAAGCGTATAAAGTTGGAGGCGCGGCGAGGCCGGAGAAGCGGTGGGGGCCGAGGACACAGGGGAGACGATCGGGCGATGACCAGCGAAACCGAACAGGGCGCGCGTACCGAGCGGGAGGCGGAGGCCGTCTCACGGTTCGTGGAGCGGTTCGCGTCCGACATGACGGAGGCGGGGATGCAGCGGATGGCGTCCCGCGTCTTCGCCGCGCTCCTCGCGGACGACGACGGGTCGATGACGTCCGCCGAGCTCGCCCTGGCACTGCAGATCAGCCCCGCCGCGGTGTCCGGCGCGATCAACTACCTCACGCAGGTCAGCATGGTCGGCCGCGAGCGCGAGCCGGGCTCGCGGCGGGACCGCTACCGCCTCCACGACGAGCTCTGGTACACCACCTTCGCCAACCGTGACCGGCTGCTCACCCGGTGGGAGAACACCCTGAAGGAAGGCGCCCGCACCTTGGGGGAGCACACCCCTGCCGGGGCCAGGCTCGCCGAGACAGCGGCGTTCTTCGAGTTCGTGCAGGCGGAGCTGGGCGGGATGATGGACCGCTGGCGCGAGCACCGCAAGAAGCTCGACCTGCCGACCGCCGACGAGAGCCAGGGCTCCTGACCACCGGGGCGCCCGCTGACCACGGGGCGCCTGACGACCGGGAACTTCGGCCCTCGCTCCCGGCGTCCGGGCGCCCCGGCGCTGCCTCCCCGGGGTCATTCCCCGGCCGACGTCCCGGCCTCGGCCGGCAGCATAAGTCCCCAGGCCCCCGCCCGCACCGTCCACGTGCGCGTCCGGACCGGGCCGCCGACCTGCGTGTCCGCGCGGTAGCGGAAGTCCGCGCCCGAGACCGTGACTGCCTTCGCCTCCGCCGTGACCGGATCCGCCTCCGGAGGACGTATCACCACCTCCGCGAGGCCGTCGTCGCCACCGCGCGAGGTCACCGTCACGGACTCGACCGGGCGGTCCAGGTCGTTCAGCAGGACGCCGTCCGCCTCGACCCGCAGCCGGTGCGTGCGGGGCGGGTCCGGGGGCTTCGACGGGGTCGGGCGCACGAGGGCGCGGACCAGCGAGCGGCAGGTGTCCCACATGGCCGTGGCCCCGGTGGGGGCGGTCGCCGCGTCCGGCGGCGCCCCGCGGCCCGTGGCCTGGTCCGGAGCCCGGTCCGGGGCGCGGTCCAGCAGGTGGGCCTGATGGGCAGGGTGGGTCGGGTGGGCCGGGATGTGCAGAGCACCCAGCACCAGGCCGTCGCTGTCGTCGACCAGCAGGTCGAGCCTGCGCACGGACCCGTCCAGGGCGGTGCGCGCCGCCGCCACCGCTCCCCGCGGCACGCCGAGCGAATGTGCGAGTTCCAGCGCGTCGGCGGAGCCGACCGGGATCAGCGCGAGCGACTTGTCGGCCGGTTCCCGCTCCCGGTGCAACAGGGCCACCGCCCGCCGCAGCGCGAGGTCGTCGCCGACCACCACCGGGCGTCGAACACCCCTGCGGGACAAGGCCCGTGCGAATTCCTCGGGCCCTTCGGGCAGACAGATCTTGGCATGCGAACCGGCGCTGAGCACGTCCTTCGCGATGCGAACGGACTCGCCGTCGGTCCGGCGGGCCACCGGATCGATGACCACCAGCAGCTGGTGCGCACCGTCGCCGGGGGGCTGGGCAGCCGACACCTCGGTCCTTCCTCGGGTAGCATCTTGGTGCAAGAGCCCCTTTCGCTATTGCGCCAGGGGCTTCGTCTATTCCGGGGCACCCGGTTCGACGGTTCAGGCCGTGCCGTACATCGTCGTACGGCGTGTACGACGTTCATGTACGCCCCCTGACCTTGGACATGCCCCGCCCGGAAGGGGTGTACGCCTGTGCCCGCACTTGTGCTGCTCGGTGCTCAGTGGGGTGACGAGGGCAAGGGAAAGGCCACCGACCTGCTCGGTGGGTCCGTTGACTACGTGGTGCGTTACCAGGGCGGCAACAACGCCGGCCACACGGTGGTCGTCGGTGACCAGAAATACGCACTCCATCTCCTCCCCTCCGGAATCCTGTCGCCGGGGTGCACCCCGGTCATCGGGAACGGTGTCGTCGTCGATCCGGCGGTCCTCCTTTCCGAGCTGAGTGGGCTGAACGAGCGCGGCGTGGACACGTCCAAGCTCCTGATCAGCGGCAATGCCCATTTGATCACCCCGTACAACGTCACGATCGACAAGGTGACGGAACGGTTCCTCGGCAAGCGCAGGATCGGCACGACCGGGCGCGGTATCGGCCCGACGTACGCCGACAAGATCAACCGGGTGGGCATCCGCGTCCAGGACCTCTACGACGAGTCGATCCTGGAGCAGAAGGTCGAGGCGGCCCTGGAGCAGAAGAATCAGCTCCTCGCCAAGGTCTTCAACCGGCGCGCCATCGAGTCCGGCAAGATCGTCGAGGAGATGCTCCAGTACGCGGAGCAGATCAAGCCGTACATCGCGGACACGACGCTGGTCCTGAACAACGCCATCGACGAGGGCAAGGTCGTCCTGTTCGAGGGCGGTCAGGGCACGCTGCTCGATGTCGACCACGGCACGTACCCCTTCGTCACCTCGTCGAACCCGACGGCGGGCGGTGCCTGCACCGGTGCGGGCGTGGGCCCGACGAAGATCAGCCGGGTCATCGGCATCCTCAAGGCGTACACCACACGCGTCGGCGCGGGCCCGTTCCCGACGGAGCTGTTCGACGAGGACGGCGAGGCGCTGCGCCGGATCGGCGGTGAGCGTGGCGTCACCACCGGCCGCGACCGTCGCTGCGGCTGGTTCGACGCCGTGATCGCGCGGTACGCGACCCGGGTCAACGGCCTCACCGACTTCTTCCTCACCAAGCTGGACGTGCTGACCGGCTGGGAGCAGATCCCGGTCTGTGTCGCGTACGAGATCGACGGCAAGCGCGTCGAGGAGCTTCCGTACAGCCAGACCGACTTCCACCACGCGAAGCCGGTCTACGAGATGCTGCCGGGCTGGTCGGAGGACATCACGAAGGCCAAGACCTTCTCCGACCTGCCGAAGAACGCGCAGGCGTACGTGAAGGCGCTGGAGGACATGTCCGGCGCCCCGATCTCCGCGATCGGTGTCGGCCCCGGCCGCACCGAGACGATCGAGATCAACTCGTTCCTGTAGGTCTCCCGGCACGGGAAGCCCTGACGCAGGGATTTCCGAGGGAAGCCACGGGCGCGGCGAGGGCCGGGCGGTGCGTTCCGGCCCTCGCGTGCGTCTCCGGGCCCGTTCCGGGGCCCCGGGTCGTTCCGGGCCGGCCGAGACCGGGGCCGGGGCCGTTCCGGAACGTCCGGGGCCTGTCTTCGGGCCCGGCCGGCCTGGCGTGTCGGTGCCGTCACTCGACCTCCCGGAATGGGTACGTGCCGGTGCCTGTCGTGTCGACGGACGGGACGGTGAAGTCGATGTCGAGCGGGTGCGCCCCCGACGGCTGCGTTCCGGCCCGCAGTTCGCTGTAGCCCTCTCTGCCAGCCTTTGATGAGACGCCCCGTCGAGCCGGCCGACGGCGGACAGCACTTGTTCGGTCGAGTCGAGTTCACAGCGACGCACTCGGCATCGACCTGCTCCACAACCCCTGGCTGGTCGAGCAGGATCCGGCCGTCGCCCGGCTGGCCGCTCTGTGGTACTGGAACACCCAGAACGGCCCGGGCGCCATGACCTCGCACGACGCCATGGCCGGCGGCGCGGGCTTCTGCGAGACGATCCGTTCCATTACGGCCATGGGCTCGGATCAAGTCCCCTTGTTCTTTCCCCTGTTGAGGGTGGGTGCGGCCGTGGCGGTGGCCCGTGAACCAGGTCCGAAGGCGGGCATTCGGAAGTATTTCCGAGGCTGGTCCCGACCTTGACAGGTCTGGACCAGCGGCGCTTGAGTGGCCGTCACACCCCCATGGCGGCGCACCGTCCAGCTTCGGTGCGCCGCACCGAAGGAGTGATCACGTGATCAGACGCGTCATGGGCCTGCTCGCCGCGCTGGGCGCGGTCGCCGCCATGGTCGTGGCCCTCCCGGCCACCACCGCCGCCGCGGCGGCGGACTGCGCGGCACCCTGGAACTCCTCGTCCGTCTACACCGGTGGCGGAACGGTCTCCTACAACGGGCACAACTGGACCGCCAAGTGGTGGACCCAGAACGAAACTCCCGGCAGCTCCGACGTCTGGGCCGACAAAGGCAGTTGCGGCGGCGGAGGCGGCGGGACCGACCCGGGCAATCCGTCGGGATTCGTGGTGAGCGAGGCGCAGTTCAACCAGATGTTCCCGAACCGGAACCCCTTCTACACGTACAACGGGCTCACCGCCGCGCTGAGCGCCTACCCGGCCTTCGCGAACACAGGCAGCGACACCGTCAAGCGTCAGGAAGCGGCGGCGTTCCTCGCCAACGTCAGCCATGAGACGGGCGGCCTGGTGCACGTGGTCGAGCAGAACACGTCGAACTACCCGCACTACTGCGACAGCAGCCAGCCCTATGGCTGCCCGGCCGGTCAGGCCGCTTACTACGGGCGGGGCCCGATCCAGCTCAGCTGGAACTTCAACTACAAGGCGGCCGGTGACGCCCTCGGCATCGACCTGCTGCACAACCCGTACCTGGTCGAGCAGGACGCCTCGGTCGCGTGGAAGACCGGCCTCTGGTATTGGAACACCCAGAACGGTCCCGGAACCATGACCGCCCATCAGGCCATGGTGAACGGGGCCGGATTCGGCGAGACCATCCGCTCCATCAACGGAGCCCTGGAGTGCAACGGGGGCAACCCCCCGCAGGTCCAGAGCCGTATCGACCGTTACAAGGCGTTCACGCAGATCCTCGGCACCACCCCGGGCGACAAACTGAGCTGCTGACCCGCGGCCTGCTGACCTGCTGAGCTGTCGGGCCTGCTGACCTGCGGACCGGCGACATCGGCATCGCGTCGGGGGCATGTCCGGTTCCGACCGGGTACGCCCCCGACGTGTGTCCGGGAACGGCTCGCGCGCTCAGAAGGGCTCGCCGGGTTCTTCCGCGATCTCCAGGGCGCGGAAGGCCAGCCACAAGTCGTAACGGGCGCTCGGCGCCTGGAGCAACGAGCGCTGAAGCACTGATTCGAGGCGCGTGAGGCGCTTGCGCGCACCTGGCACCGATATGCCCAAGGCGGCGGCAGTGCCCGCGAGTTGGGCCTCGCAGTCGAGCCAGGCGCGGAGGGTGGTGCGCGGGTCGGAGGTGCTGCTCCGGGAGGCGCCCGCCCCGGCTATCGGACGCAACTGGTGCACCGCCCATTCCCGGACGGCCGGTCCGCGCAGGACGTCGTCCAGGGCGTCCAGTCGGCGCGCGAGGGGTGGTTGAGGTGTCTGAGGGACCTGGGGTGTCTGGGGTGTCTGAGGTGTCTGGAGTGTGGTGGGCGTTCGGGGCCAGGCGGGTGTGCGGGGTGCCGTAGGTGTGGCGCGGATGCGCAGGGCGAGGTCGAGGGCGGCCTGGTCGGCGAGCCGGTTCAGGTCGAGGTCGAGCAGTTCGCCGATCAGCCGCAGTCGCGCCGCGAGGGTGTTGCGGTGGATCTTCAGATGCTGGGTGGCGTGTGAGGAGAAGGCGAGCCAGGAGGAGAGCGTCGCCGTCAGTTCCTGGCTGCCCGGGTCGTGGCTGCGCCTCGGCACATGGGTGAGCAACGGGTTCAGGAGCGCGTCCGCCCACCGCGCACCGGCCGCGCCGACGACCAGGGCCGCCTCCGGCGCCGAACCGAACCGGGTGTGCCGGGTGAGCAGTCCGCGGGCCACGGCCAGGGCGTGGAACGCCTGGCGGTATCCGGTCGCCGTGTCGGACAGCGGCACGTCCTCGCTCGCCCCGACGACGCACTCGTCCACCACGTCGGCGACGCGGCGTCCGACCGGCGGGTCGGCCGCGTCCGGACCGGCCGGCACGACCAGGATCAGATGACGCGCGTACACCGGGCACCGCACAATCCAGGACCTGCCGCCGGAGATCTCCGCGCAGACCCGGGCCACTTCGTCGCGACGGCCCACAGGGCATTCCACGACGCAGACCCGTACCGGGTCGGGCAGTTCGGGCTTCAATGCCCCCGCGACCTGATGCGCGATGGACAGCTGGCCGGTCATGAGCAGGTGCAGTACCGCTTCCCGGTTGCGCGACTCCGCCAGATCGACGCGGCGGCGCGTGTGCTCCACGGTCTCCGCCGCCCAGCACATGGCGAGTGGTACGGCGATGTCGGAGACCAGCGTGGCCAGCCCTTCCGGCAGCGGGCGCGGGGCGACGACGGCCAGGAGCGGGGCGGCGGTGTCGGGCGGGCCGTCCAGGGGGAACAGCAGCACCGTGTGCGGCCCCTGGTCGAAGGAGAAGGAGCGCGCGCCGAGCGACGCCAGCTCCTTGGCGCCGTCGGCAGCCAGGGCGGCGGCCTCGACGGCCCACGCATCGCTCCCGGTGGCCGGGGTTCCGGTGGCCCCGCCGGCCCGTACGGCGGCGCCGGTGTCCGCGGCGCCGGTGTCCGATGCCGTCCGTGCTCCTGGCGCCGTCCGTGCCCCTGTCCCCGTGCCTGTTCCCGTTTCGCTCCGGGCTCCTGCACCGGTCCCGGTTCCCGTTCCGTTTCGGGCGGATGTCACCGCGTCGGTGCCGTCGGTGCCGTCCGTGGCCCTGGTCGCGCCGTGCAGGATGCCGCCGTCCGCGTCGAGCAGCCCGGCCCAGCCCTTGGCCCGGCCGGACACCCAGCGCAGGAGTTCGCGCGAGCCACCGGTCCGGGCCAGCCGGTACATCCTCATTACGTCGTCGGCCCGTTGCCGCCCGTGCACCTGTCCTCCGCTCATCGCGCCGCCGCGCTCCCGTGCTTCTGCGCCTCCGCGTCCACGCGCCCTTGCGCTTCGCGCTTCTGTGTCTCCGCGCGTCTGCGCCCGCCAAAATCGGAGCGCAGCGTACCGGTTTCACTGTGCGAACTGATACCTCGGGCGGCCCACGCAGTGCGAACTGAATCTTTCCGTCGTTTACCCGACGCCATAGAGTCCGAACACGGTTGCGGCGCCCTTCGGGGGAAGGGCACGGGGCCGACGGCAGCGGCTCACGGGGGTGGCCGCTGTCGTCGGCCGCGACTGTTCCTCCGTTTCCGGGCGGTTCCGGCCGCTTTCAGCCCCTTGCGGCATTTTCCGGCCCGCTGTCCGTAGCGGGTTCTTCGGCAGCCGCCTCTTCGGCAGTCGCTGCATCGGTCCGTTGTCAGTGGTGGTCTCCAAGGGCTGTCCCGTAATCCGTCGCGCACCCGCCAGGGAATACGGGACAGCCCTTGGAGTGCGCGCGGATAGGTGGGTCGGCGTCGCGGGGCGATGGGCGGCGCCCGGCGGCGTTGTCGTCGGTCGACGACTCCCCCATGGCCCGAAAGGCATGGGAGGGGGCCCCTTCGCGTCACCTCCCTCCTCCGCCTTGCCGGGCTTGCCCCTCGCCCCGCTCCTTCCTCCGCCCCACCTATGCGCGCGACCTCCAAGTCCGCGCTGCCGGTAGCGTTCCTGGTATGAGACTCGGAGTCCTCGACGTGGGTTCGAACACAGTGCACCTTCTGGTGGTGGACGCGCACCCCGGCGCCCGCCCGTTGCCGGCGCACTCGCACAAGGCGGAGCTGCGCCTGGCCGAACTCCTCGACGACGACGGAGCGATCGGCCCCGGCGGCGTGGACCGGCTGGTGGCCACGATCACCGACGCCCTCCAGGCCGCCGAGGACAAGGGGTGCGAGGACGTCCTGCCGTTCGCCACGTCCGCGGTGCGGGAGGCGAGCAACGCGGACCGGGTGCTGGCCCGGGTGCGGGAGGAGACGGGCGTCGACCTCGCCGTGCTCAGCGGCTCGGAGGAGGCGCGGCTCACCTTCCTCGCCGTGCGCCGCTGGTTCGGCTGGTCGGCGGGACGGCTGCTGGTCCTGGACATCGGGGGCGGCTCGCTGGAGGTCGCGTACGGCATCGACGAGGAACCGGACGCGGCGGCGTCGCTGCCGCTCGGGGCGGGCCGGCTGACCGCCGGATGGCTGCCGGGCGATCCGCCGGACCCGGCGGCCGTGAAGGCCCTGCGCCGCCACGTACGGGCCGGCATCGCCCGGAGCGTGGGGGAGTTCAACCGCCTCGGGCGTCCGGACCACGTCGTGGCCACGTCCAAGACGTTCAAGCAGCTCGCCAGGATCGCGGGCGCCGCGCGCTCCACCGACGGCCTGTACGTCCAGCGGGGGCTCACCCGCAAGGCGCTGGAGGAGTGGGTGCCGAGGCTCGCGGAGATGACCGTCGAACAGCGCGTCACGCTGCCCGGGGTCTCCGAGGGCCGGGCTCGGCAGCTGCTTGCCGGGGCGCTGGTCGCGGAGGGGGCCATGGACCTGTTCGGGGTCGACGAGCTGGAGATCTGCCCGTGGGCGCTGCGCGAGGGTGTCATCCTGCGCCGACTGGACCATCTGCCGGCGGAACGGGCCGCGCTGGGCCGGACCGGGGGCGAGCCGCGCCGGGGGACGAACCCGGCGGGGAGCGGTGAGCCCGGGCTCCGGCTGATCCCGTCCGAGGGCGATCCGGGCTCGGAGGCCGGGTAGGCGGCCCGCCCCGGACCGGGAGCCGGTCCGGCCCGGAGGCCGGAGGCCAGTGGCCGGTACCGTGTCCGGCACAGGGTCCGGCACAGGCGAGCGGCCCAGGTGTCCTTCGCCTGCCCCGCCTGCCCCGCCTGCCCCGCCTGCCCCGTCGGCCGGAGAGCCCGGAGGCCGCGTGGGCCGCACCGCTTCCCATGGACCTCGTCACTTTCCGCCGAGAGCTCTCGGCGGCACGTACCCGTGCCCGTACGCTGTCCCAGTGGCAGAACCAGTGGTGCGCGTCCCCGATGCGAAGGTCGCCCTGTCCACCGCCTCCGTCTACCCGGAGTCGACGGCGACGGCCTTCGAGATCGCCGGACGTCTCGGTTACGACGGTGTCGAGGTCATGGTGTGGACCGACCCCGTCAGCCAGGACATCGAGGCTTTGCGGCGGCTCTCGGACCACCACGGGGTACCGGTCCTCGCGGTCCACGCGCCCTGTCTGCTGATCACGCAGCGCGTCTGGTCCACCGATCCGTGGGTGAAGCTCCAGCGCGCCCGCGCCGCGGCGGAGAGGCTGGGGGCGACGACCGTCGTCGTCCACCCCCCGTTCCGCTGGCAGCGCGGATACGCGCGTGACTTCGTCACCGGGATCTGGCGCATGGCGGACGAGACCGATGTCCGGTTCGCCGTCGAGAACATGTACCCGTGGCGGTACCGGGACCGCGAGATGCTCGCGTACGCCCCCGACTGGGACGTCACCAACGACGACTACCGCCACTTCACCGTGGACCTCTCGCACACCGCGACGGCCCGCACGGACGGCATGGCCATGGTCGAACGGATGGGCGACCGGCTCGCCCACGTCCATCTCGCCGACGGCAAGGGCTCCAACAAGGACGAGCACCTGGTGCCCGGACGCGGCGACCAACCCTGCGCCGAACTCCTGGAGCATCTGGCCCGCAAGGGCTTCGGCGGCCACGTCGTCATCGAGGTCAACACCCGCCGCGCGATGTCCTCCGCCGAACGCGAGGCCGACCTGGCGGAGGCGCTCGCCTTCACCCGGCTCCACCTGGCGTCCTCCTCGACCGAGGTACCGCGCCACCGCCCGTGAACCAGTCCGGGCACTGAGCATCCCGTCCCGTATACCGGACAGAGTGTCCAGATCTTGGAGCCGTGGGCGTACGCTCGGAAACAGTCTTTTCATGTCGAAGGAGCGAGAGACGATGCCCCAGCTGAGGTCCCGCACTGTCACCCATGGCCGCAACATGGCGGGCGCCCGCGCCCTTATGCGGGCCTCGGGCGTAGCGAGCGAGGACATCGGCAAGCCGATCATCGCGGTCGCCAACTCCTTCACCGAGTTCGTCCCCGGCCACACCCACCTGGCCCCGGTCGGCCGGATCGTCTCCGAGGCCATCCGCGCCGCGGGCGCCGTGCCGCGCGAGTTCAACACGATCGCGGTCGACGACGGCATCGCGATGGGACACGGCGGAATGCTGTACAGCCTCCCCTCCCGCGACCTGATCGCCGACTCCGTCGAGTACATGGTCGAGGCGCACTGCGCGGACGCGCTGATCTGCATCTCCAACTGCGACAAGATCACCCCCGGCATGCTGATGGCCGCGATGCGCCTCAACATCCCGACGGTCTTCGTGTCCGGCGGCCCGATGGAGGCCGGCAGGGCCACCCTCGTCGACGGCACGGTCCGCAAGCTCGACCTGATCAACGCGATCAGCGACGCCGTGAACGAGAACGTCTCGGACGAGGACATCCTCCGCATCGAGGAGAACGCCTGCCCCACCTGCGGCAGCTGTTCCGGCATGTTCACCGCCAACTCGATGAACTGCCTGACCGAGGCCCTCGGCCTCTCCCTTCCCGGCAACGGCTCCGTCCTCGCCACGCACACCGCCCGCAGGGCGCTGTACGAGGGGGCCGGCCGCACGGTCGTCGAGATCACCAAGCGCCACTACGAGCAGGACGACGCGTCGGTCCTGCCCCGCTCCATCGGCACCCGTGCCGCGTTCGAGAACGCCATGGCGCTCGACATCGCCATGGGCGGCTCCACCAACACGATCCTGCACCTGCTCGCCGCCGCGCAGGAGGCCGAGCTGGACTACGACCTGACCGACATCGACGCGGTCTCGCGCCGCGTCCCGTGCCTCTCGAAGGTCGCGCCCAACATCGCCCCCGGCGGCACCTACTACATGGAGGACGTGCACCGGGCGGGCGGCATCCCCGCCATCCTCGGCGAACTGCACCGCGGCGGCCTGCTCAACGAGGACGTGCACGCGGTCCACTCCGACTCCCTCGCCCAGTGGCTGAAGGACTGGGACGTCCGCGGCGGCTCCCCGTCCCCCGAGGCCGTCGAGCTGTGGCACGCGGCCCCCGGATGCGTCCGTTCCGCGACCGCCTTCTCGCAGTCCGAGCGCTGGGAGTCCCTCGACCTGGACGCGGCAGGCGGCTGCATCCGCGACCTGGCGCACGCGTACTCCGAGGACGGCGGCCTCGCGGTCCTCAAGGGAAACCTCGCCGTGGACGGCTGCGTGGTGAAGACGGCGGGCGTCGACGAGTCGATCTGGACCTTCGAGGGCCCGGCCGTCGTCTGCGATTCGCAGGAGGAGGCCGTCGACAAGATCCTCCGCAAGGAGATCAAGGAGGGCGACGTCGTCGTCATCCGCTACGAGGGCCCGCGCGGCGGCCCCGGCATGCAGGAGATGCTCTACCCGACGTCCTTCCTCAAGGGCCGCGGCCTCGGCAAGAGCTGCGCCCTGGTGACCGACGGCCGCTTCTCCGGCGGTACGTCGGGCCTGTCCATCGGGCACGCTTCGCCGGAGGCCGCGTCCGGCGGCACGATCGCGTTCGTCGAGGACGGCGACCGGATCCGGATCGACATCCCGAACCGGTCGATCGAACTCCTCGTCCCCGAGGCCGAGCTGGCCGCCCGCCGCGAGGCACTGAACGGCGTGTACGCGCCGAAGAACCGGGACCGCAAGGTCAGCGCCGCGCTGCGCGCCTACGCGGCGATGGCGACCAGTGCGGACCGGGGCGCGGTGCGGGACGTGTCCAGGCTCGGCTGATCCGGCACCGCACGCGTAGCCGCGCCCGCGTGTACGCACACACGCGCAGGGCTCCCGAGGACCCCGCTCTCACCAGTGAGCGGGGTCCTCGCCGTCGACGGCGAACACGGACCCGTCCGGCGCGGTACCGAACACCGCGCGGCCCACGGCGACGGGCGCGGGCAGCTCCGACGCGTACGTGAGCGTGCCGTTTTGCAGCCGGGGACCCGTCTGCCCCAGCAGCTTCCCGTGCTCGGTGTCCACGGCGAGCAGTCGCCCGTCGGCCGCCGAGAAGTACAGCCGGTCCGGCCGGCCGCTCCCCTCCCCGGCGGCGAGGACGGGCGCCGATGTCCGCCCCGCCGCGGTCTCCAGCTGCCAGCGAACCGTTCCGCCACCGTCCGGGCGCAGACCGACGGCGACCAGGGTTCCGCCCCGGGCCAGCAGATAGGCGGTGTCCCCGCCCACCACGGCCTCCGGTTCGTTCATCCGGAACGGCAGTTCCACCCGCGTGACGCGCCGCCGCTCCGGGTCGTAGCGGACGAGCCCGACCGTCTGGGCGTCCTCGTTCATCGACGTCAGGACGAGCGCGCCGTCCGCGGTTCCCACCGGAGTGAGCATGCCGTCCAGCCGGCGCTGCCACTCCGCGCGGCCCGATGCCGCGTCGACGGCGGTGACGAGCGTGGTCGCCCCGTCGGCCGAGTGCTCGAAGGCGTAGGCCAGCCCCGGCCCGCCGTCGTAGAGCGCGTAGTCGGGCCGCTGGTGGCCCGGGACGGCGCGCCGCCAGCGGGAGACGCCGGTCGCGGAGTCGAGTGCCTCGGTCGTGCCGTCCTCGGCGGTCAGCAGCAGGGTGTCGCCCGCGGCGAAGGGGACGCCGAGGTACGGGGAGAGATCCGCCTCCCAGACCCGCTCGCCCTTCGCGGGGTCGTACGCGCGTACCTTCCGGCCCGGCACCGCCGTGTGCACCAGACCGCCGGAGACCGACACCACGGAGGCCACCGGGCCGGTCCCGGCGGAGCGACGGGACCACAGCACCCGGCCGTCCTCCGGGTCCAGCCGGGCGACCGCGACGCCGGCCGCGGCGCAGTACAGCGCGGCGGCCGGCCCGGACGTCCCCTCGGCGGCGTTCCCGTCTCCTGCGTCTCCTGTGTCCCCGGCGTCGCCGGTGTCCCCCGTGTCTCCCGTGCCCTGTGCCGCGTACGCGTGGCAGACCGGTGTGGAACCTCCCGTGGCCGGGGGCGTGGCCGGGAGCGGGGTCCGCCACGGCGCGGACACGGACACCGCCGGGGCCTTCGCCCGGTCCGCCCCGCCCGAGCCGCCCGTCGCGGCGAACGCCCACACCCCGCCGGCGCCGAGGGCGATCAGCGCGGCGGCGACCACCGGCCACCGCCACCGCCTGCCGCCGCCGACGGCCGCGTCGGAGTCCCGCCCGGCCGTACGCGCACTCACATGCGTGTCGGCCTCCGTGCCCGCCCCGGCGTCGCCGGCCCCGGCCCACGTGCCCACGCCCGCGGCCCCGGCGCCCTCCCGCGCCACCGCCGCCTCCTTCGGGGGCCGTTCCGTACGACGCCGCTGTGTCGGCACGAACGCGGCGGCCTCGTACGAGGGAGGACGCAGCTCCGTCATGACCTCGTCCGGGGTGGGCCGCTGCGCGGGCTCCTTCGCCAGGCACCGGGCGATCAACGGGGCCAGGTCCCCGGGCACCCCCGCCAGATCGGCCTCGTCGTGCACCACCTGGTAGGCCACGATGTACGGGCTGTCGGAATCGAAGGGCCCCCGGCCGGTCGC
Source organism: Streptomyces sp. NPDC002476 (assembly GCF_042889785.1). Taxonomy (NCBI): domain Bacteria; kingdom Bacillati; phylum Actinomycetota; class Actinomycetes; order Kitasatosporales; family Streptomycetaceae; genus Streptomyces; species Streptomyces sp. NPDC002476. The sequence continues at coordinate 47,832 of NZ_JBIARH010000044.1, forward strand.
CGCGTGGACGAGCACGGACCCCAGCGCGAACACGTCTGCGGCGGGCCCGACCTCGCGCGGCCGCTGGAACTGCTCGGGCGCCATGTACGGCGGCGAGCCGATCAGCTTGCCCGTCTCGGTGCGCAGATCACTGTCGTACGGGCGGGAGATCCCGAAGTCGATGACCTTGGGCCCGGAGTCGGAGAGCAGGACATTGCTCGGCTTGAGGTCGCGGTGGATCACCCCGGCCCGATGGATGTCGCGCAGCGCCTCGGCCAGTCCCGCTGTCAGCCTGCGCAACTCGGCAGGGGCCATCGGACCGTTCCGCTTCACCTGGTCCGAGAGCGTGGGGCCGGGCACGTACAACGTGGCCATCCAGGGCCGTGCGGCATCCGGATCGGCATCGACGACCGGTGCGGTGAACGCCCCGCTGACCCGCCGTGCCGCCCCGACCTCCTGCCGGAAGCGCGCCCTGAACTCGGGATCCGCGGAGTAGTGCTCGTGCACCACCTTGACTGCGAGCTGAAGTCCCGAAGCGGAACGCGCCAGGTGCACCACGCCCATGCCGCCCGCGCCGAGACGTGCTTCAAGGCGGTACTGGCCGGCGTACTCCGGATGTTCCGCTTCCGGATCGGTACCGGCATCTCGCAGCGGCGGCATCGCCCACCCCCGTGTGTTCGTCCGCGAGCGCGACGCACGGAGCCTAGTCGATGGTGCGTGCGATGAGGGTGGGGGCTTGTAGCCTGCGCGTCGTACACCTCGTACACATCGATTCTCGACGGGGGAGGGCCGCACGGCCATGGAAGAGCACACGGAAGAACACACCGGGACGACCACGGACGCCGTGGCGGAGGGCGCGGCCGAGGAGGCGGCGACGCTCGCGGGCGACGACGTCCCCCGCTACCCGATCGCACCCGGGTACCGCGTCAACGTCCGCAGGGGGCCGGGTACCCAGTACGGCATCGTCCGGACGCTCCCGTACGGAATGAAGGTCCCGGTCTACTGCCAGAAGGCGGGAGAGCGCGTCACCGGCCCGTACGGCACCTCGAACATCTGGGACAACATCGCCAACGGCCAGTTCGTGGCGGACGTCTATGTCCGCACGGGAAGCGATGGCTACATCGCCCCGCGCTGCGACTGACCACCGACCACCGACCGCAGGCAGCGAGCACGGACACGACCGCGGCAACGGCCTGGCCGGGACGGGAACGTCCCGGGACGGACGGGGCGGGTACGGCCCGGGGATAATCGATTCCGTGAGCGACAACAGCGAAGCCCCCGGCGCCGGCGCCGCCGCCAGGTCCGGCGGCGCCGAGCAGCCCCGTTCCACCGCGCCCGGCCCGCAGCCCGAGCCCCTGCCCTTCTTCGGTACGACCTGGGTCGACCACGACGGGGGCTACGGGCTGCGCCGCGTCGGGGCGGCGGTCGGCTCGCTCGTCGCCACGGTCGCCGCGTGCTTCGTGCTCCGCTTCGCCCACCAGGGGCTGGAGATCGCCGACGTCGGCAACGTCGTCGGCGTCCTGGTGGTCGTGATGTTCGCGATCTGCAGCGCCATCGCCTTCCGCAAGACCTGGGAGGGATTCGGCCGACGGCCCGCCGACCCGGCGCGCGAGGCGAGCTTGCGCGGACTGAAGACGATCGGCTTCATCGGCTCGCTGCTCGCCTACTTCCTCCGTACGTTCATGGAGGCGCCGGGCGAGCGGCTGCGCCGCACCGAGTACGAGGAGGCCCTGGCCGGCTACGCGAAGCGCCGCTCGGCCCGTACCGGAAACCCGGCCGCCCGCAAGGGCGCCAAGGGCAGGCGCCCGAAGCGGAAGTAGCCCCGCTCACGGACCCGGTCCCGGTACAGGAACGGGCCGCCCCGGCACGGAATCGGACCGGCCCCGGCGAAAAGCCCGGCGGGCGACGCCAGGATGGACCAGGATTCCCCCATGCCGCCTTCCGACACCGCACGCACCCCCGCAGTCAGGTCCGCAGCTGCCGCCGGGGGCACTCCGGCAGGCATCGCCGAGGACGCCGCCCCGCCCCGCGCGCTCTCCTTCGACCGCGCCGCCGCCCGGTACGCCGCGGCCCGCCCCGGATATCCGCCCGCCCTCTTCGACGCCGTCGAGGAACTGGCCGGGCGTCCCCTGCGCGGTGCTCGCACCGTCGACGTGGGCGCGGGCACCGGCATCGCCACCCGGCTGCTCCTCGACCGGGGCGCCCAGGTCCTCGCCGTCGAACCGGGCCCCGGCATGGCGGGCCAACTGCACCGGACGCTCCCGCACGTCCCGGTCGTGCGCGGCGACGGCGACCGGCTGCCCCTCGCCACGGCCTGCGCCGACCTGATCACGTACGCCCAGTCCTGGCACTGGACGGACCCGCGCCTGTCCGCCCCCGAGGCCCTGCGCGTCCTGCGCCCCGGCGGCGCGCTCGCCCTCTGGTGGAACGTCTCCGACCACTCCACCCCATGGATCGCCGAGCAGGACGTCCGCCTGCGCCGCTTCTTCGGCGTCGACAGGAGCGCCCACGGTTCGCCGGACCACTCCCCGCGTCTGCCTCCCGAGTTCGGCCAGGTGCACCGCTCGGTGTCCTGGGCCCGGACGGTCTCCCTCGACACCCACCTCGCCAACCTCGGTACCCACTCCGCCTTCCTCGTCCTCGGCGACGAGGCCGCGCGACGGTTCCTCCACGAGGAGCGCGAGCGGCTGTCGGAGCTCTTCCCGGACGGCACGGTCGAGGAGAGCTACGTGGTCGAGCTGGTCGTGGCGATCCGCCCGTAGCGACTCCTCTCCACGGTGCGAGGATGACGCCAGCACCACCACGACCACCGACCACCGCGCACCGACGAACGAACGCGACGAGCGTCGCGAGCACAGCCCGGAGGGTGAACCACATGACCCAGACAGTCGCCGTCCTCGGCACCGGCAAGATCGGGGAGGCCCTCCTCAGCGGCATGATCCGGGCGGGCTGGCGTCCGGCGGACCTGCTGGTCACCACCCGTCGCTCCGAACGCGCCCGGGAACTGCACGACCGCTACGGCGTCGACTCCGTCGGCAACGCCGAGGCGGCCAAGCGCGCCGACATCCTCATCCTCGCGGTGAAGCCCCAGGACATGGGCCGGCTGCTCGACGAACTGGCCGCGCACGTCACCGCCGACCACCTGGTCATCAGCGCCGCAGCGGGCATCACCACCGCGTTCATCGAGGACCGCCTCGCCGCGAACACCCCCGTCGTACGCGTCATGCCGAACACCCCCGTCCTCGTCGACGAGGGCATGTCCGTCATCTCCGCGGGCAGCCACGCCACCACCGAACATCTCGCCGCCGCCGAGGCGATCTTCGGCGGTGTCGGCAAGACCCTGCGCGTGCCGGAGTCCCAGCAGGACGCGGCCACCGCCCTCTCCGGCTCGGGCCCCGCATACTTCTACTTCCTCGTCGAGGCGATGACCGACGCCGGAATCCTGCTCGGCCTGCCCCGCGCCCAGGCCCATGAACTGATCGTCCAGGCCGCCATCGGCGCCGCCGTGATGCTCCGCGACAGCGGCGAGCACCCGGTCAAGCTCCGCGAGGCCGTCACCAGCCCGGCCGGCACCACCATCAGCGCCATCCGCGAGCTGGAGAACCACGGCGTCCGCGCCGCGCTCATCGCCGCCCTCGAAGCCGCCCGCGACCGCAGCCGCGAACTCGCCTCGGGCAACGGCTGAACCCGGGCCGGCCGACGGGCGCCCGGCCGCCTCGATCAGCTCCGCGCTCCGCACCACCTCCGCGAAGCCACCGCCGCGCAAGGACACGGCGGTGGCCCGCGCCGGTTCGTCCGCGCCGGCCGCCGCCCCACGGCCCGACCAGGTCGAAGGTGCACGTCGCGTCCAGCCCGAACGAAACCTCGTACCCGAGGCTCCTGCCCATCCGCGCCGTCGTCTCCGCGCACATGCCGGTCCGGATTCCGGCCGCTGCGATCTGCCGCACCCCGCCCCGGTCCAGCCACTCCCCGAGAGCGGGTGTCCCGTGGAAGACGGGTCGCCCGCCGCTCCGGCTTCGGCAGTGAGATCACTGCGCGCCAGCACTTCGCGACCCACCTCTCCATCAGCCCCCGTGACTACCGCCGGGCCTTGCTCCGCACCCTTGACCAGCCGGAGGTTGACACTGCCTGCCCACATCCGTAAGGTTCTCCGAGTTGTCCGACGCGAGCGCCGACCCGGTCGGTCCCCGGACAGCCATTCCGCAGTAACCACATTCGGTCGACGACACCTGTCGTCATGCCGCTTGTGTGTATGTGTGAAATGAGGAATCCGCGTTCCGAGGAACGCGACCCCGATTAGCGTCGAGGCCTGTGATTCCGCTAAAGTCTCGCTCGCCGGAAGGGCCCGACAGCCCCGAACGCAAATCCCGCTGACTGGGAATCAGGCCCGAAAGGATCTGATAGAGTCGGAACCGCCGAAAGGGAAAAGCGCGAAAGCGTGGGACCTGGAAGGCGAAC
>NZ_JBIARH010000045.1:0-51657 GCF_042889785.1 Streptomyces sp. NPDC002476
GTGATCGCGGTCGACCGCTTCTTCCCCTCCTCCAGGCTGTGCTCCGTCTGCGGCACCTTGCAGGACAAGATGCCGCTGCACGTCCGCACCTGGACATGCGCCTGCGGCACGACCCACGACCGGGACGTGAACGCCGCACGCAACCTGCTGGCCGCCGGACGGGCGGTGTCGGCCTGTGGAGCCGGTGTAAGACCTCAACGGAGAACTCCGGGCGGGCAGTCGGCGATGAAACAGGAAGTCTCACGGCGCGAGCCGTAAGAACCTCCCTCCTTCAGGAGGGAGAGCGTCAACATCAGTAGATCCTCTTGACCTCGGAGACGTCGTACGCCAGCGGCTTCTGCACGGTGGTCCTGTTCCTGCTGTGCTTCATCAAGGACGCCTTTTTGGTCTTGGGGTTGTCGTCGAGGCTCAGGGCGTGGCCCAGCTCGTGCGTGGTGGTGCTGCGGGACCACTCGGTCATCTTCGATCCGGCGTCCCGGGACAGGGTCCGGGCGTTCACTTTGATCGAGAAGATGCGGTTGATGGGACGCAGGCCGGACGGCGAGTAGAGGCCGTACCAGCTCTGGCTGTAGCGCCCGGCCGTGAAGGTGGCCTTGGCGTTGGACTTGCGGCCGATGCTGGCGCCCGCCTTGGCGTTGTTCCAGTTCTTGCGGCCGGTGTCGAGGAACCCGACCCAAGTCGGGTTGATGCCCACGTCCTTCACGTTGAACTTGGGGCTCGGCATGCCGCCGCTGTAGTAGTCGGCGTGGGCGTTGGAAGCACCGCCGACTCCGGCGGCCAGGACGAGCGCGGTGACGGACGTGATCCTCGCGGTGGTGCGTATACGGGTACGCCTCAAGAAAATTCCCCCTGTTGTGCCCGCGGCGGTCGGAACCGTCGCGGACGGCGGCCAGTGAAGGCCGGGCAGGGGAGAGGTGCCCGAGGTGCGAGAGCATGCAGGAGAAAGGTGGGAATCCCCGTGTTTCGCCCGCGTCGCATCGACGGACCGTTCGGCCTCGTCCCCCGTGGATCGGCCTTCGGTCTGGCTTGATCCTAAGCATGTCTGCGGCGCCATTGCAGTGGTTTTTCGTTGTTCAAGTTTGGCGTGGTGACGGCGTGTCAGAGCTGGGCGGGGGTGTGGTGGTTGTCTACGGGGCGTGGTCGAGTGCCCCGGAACCTCCGGGGCTCCCGGAGTGTTGCCGAGGCTTCCGGAACGGCTACGGCCGTGGACTCCTGGAACTGGAACTGGTATCAGTTTTGACGGTCCGTCAGTCCGTCAGAAGATCCGTTCGCCAGAAGGTCTCTTGACGCCGGTTCGCGGGAGGCAGCAGCCATGACCGAGCTTGTCGAGCACGGAAAACTGTTCATCGGCGGTGAGTTGGTCGATCCGCTGGGCCGGGACGTCATCGAGGTCGTATCGCCCCACACCGAACAGGTCATCGGCCGGGTGCCGCACGCCTGCGAGGCGGACGTGGACCGGGCCGTCGCCGCCGCGCGGCGGGCGTTCGACGAGGGGCCCTGGCCGCGCATGGCCCTGGACGAGCGGATCGCGGTCGTGACCAGGATCAAGGACGCGTTCGCCGCGCGGTACGAGGAGATCGCCCGGATCATCAGCTCGCAGAACGGCACCCCGTACACGTCCAGCGTGATGGTGCAGGCGCTCTCCGCGATGATGGTGTGGGACGCGGCGATCACCGTCGCCCGTACCTTCCCGTACGAGGAGCGGCGCGACGGAGCGCTGGGGCCGCTGCTGGTGCGCCGGGAGCCGGTGGGGGTGGTCGCGGCGGTGGTGCCGTGGAACGTTCCGCAGTTCACCGCCGCCGCCAAGCTCGCGCCCGCGCTGCTCGCCGGGTGCTCCGCCATCCTCAAGGCGTCGCCCGAATCCCCGCTGGACGCCTATGTCCTGGCCGAGATCGCCGCCGAAGCCGGGCTGCCCGAGGGCGTGTTGTCGATCCTGCCGGCCGACCGTGAGGTCAGCGAGTACCTGGTCGGGCACCCCGGCGTGGACAAGGTGTCGTTCACCGGATCGGTGGCCGCGGGACGCCGGGTGATGGAGGTCGCCTCCCGCAACCTCACCCGGGTCACGCTGGAACTCGGCGGGAAGTCCGCCGCCTTGATCCTCCCGGACGCCGACCTGGAGACGGCCGTCGCCGGGATCGTCCCGTTCGCCTGGATGATCAACGGGCAGGCATGCGTGGCCCAGACCCGCATCCTCGCCCCGCGTTCCCGGTACGACGAGACGGCCGAGGCGTTCGCCGCGGCGGCGGCTGCGCTGAAGATCGGCGACCCGCTCGACCCCGCCACCGAACTCGGCCCCCTGGTCGCCGAGCGCCAGCAGCGGCGTTCGCTCGACTACATCCGGGTCGGTCAGGACGAGGGCGCCAAGATCCTGTCCGGCGGTGGTCGCCCGGCCTCCCAGGAGCGGGGCTGGTACGTCGAGCCGACGCTCTTCGGGGATGTCGACAACTCCATGCGCATCGCACGGGAGGAGATCTTCGGTCCCGTCATCTGCCTGATTCCGTACGGCGACGAGGGCGAGGCGGTACGCATCGCCAACGACTCCGACTACGGCCTCAGCGGCAGCGTCTGGACCGCCGACACCGAGCACGGCATCGACATCGCCCGCCGGGTCAGGACCGGCACGTACAGTGTGAACACCTTCAGTCTCGACATGCTCGGTCCGTTCGGCGGGTACAAGAACTCCGGCCTGGGACGGGAGTTCGGGCCCGAGGGGTACGGCGAGTACTTCGAGCACAAGATGATCCACCTGCCCGCCGGATACCGGGCCGGTGCCGCTGACGAGGGAGGCGCGTGATGGGGGACCGCTGGGCCGTGGAGGTCGACCGCAGGATCTGCATCGGCTCCGCGATGTGCGTGAACCACGCCCCGGACGCCTTCGCGCTGGACTCCGCCCGTCAGTCGCGGCCCGCCTCCCCGGAGAGCGACGCGGACGAGCGGGTCCTGGCGGCGGCCGAGGGATGCCCGGTCGAGGCCATCCTGATCACGCTCGCCGGTTCGGGGGACGTGGTGTTCCCGCCGGAGGAGTAGGGGCCGCCGCTGTGCTCGCCGCAGGAGCGGAGGCGGTTCCATGCGCTGTGCGGCTCGGGTTGCGCCGCAGTCGTGTCACATGTGGGCGGCCCTTACCGGAACGGTCCGGTAAGGGCTGCCTCGGCGTTCACCACTACGAGGACGATGCGCCGGGCGCGGGGCGCAGACGCCGCCGGATGAACGGCGCGGTCCCCAGGACGAGTACGCCGAAGGCGGTCAGCCGTTGCAGCCCCGGCTCGTCCAGCAGTGTGCTGTGCTGGATGCCGTACACCGCGTACCAGTTGACGGCGAGGTCCGTGGCCATGACGAGGCAGGCGAGGTCCACGCCGGAGTGTCTTCCCCGGAGCAGGAGCAACGTGGCCAGGGTGTCGAAGAGGGCCAGCGAGGACCAGTACAGGTTCAGCCAGTCCGGTGCCCAGGTGTAGGGGCGCAGACCGTGTCGCAGCAGGTCGGTGACGTGGGTGGCACTGCCCACGCACAGCAGGACGTCCGCGTACGCGCAGACCAGCGCCACCACCCGCGTTTCGATGGCCTGGTGACGGTCCCCACCAGGCCACCGGAGCGGGAGTTCTACGGGGCGTGCGCCGCCCGGCTGACCAGCATGGCGATGGTGGTCACCCAGGCGGTGAACGCCACGACGACCAGCGCCGTACGTGCGCTCACGGGCCCCGTCACCCCGTGCGCGGGTGTGGGTGGCGCCGCATCTCCACGTTGCAGTCCGTCACTCGCGACAGATCGCCGGTCTGCCGTGCCGCCGTCCGTTGACGGTCCAAGGCACAGCAGATGTCGCAGCCTTTGGCCGGCCGGGGTTCTTCGGGTGGAGCGTGGTAGGGAAGTTCCACCACGGGGCCCGGGTGCGTGTCGGGCTTCAGCGGGTCGGACACGGTGGCGCCTCCACGGACGACGGAATACGAGATCCCCGGACGGCGTCGGCGATATCGGCGAAGACATGCCCAGTGCCCGGGGCGAGGGGCCGCGCCCCGCGATGCCGTGTGTGCAGTGAGAGCACTGCACACGTGGGCTGGATGCACCCGGTGTCGAGGACACCGAAGCGGCCGTACGCCGCCAGCAGTTGGCGTCTTGCGGCGATCAACGTTCCTCCCCAGCTGCTCGACCCTGGCGTTCCACACGGCCGCGCTTGAGCTGAGCGGCCTCGTCGGGCCAGTCGAAGAACGCCCACACTCCCTTGCCGACCACCTCTCCCTCACGAGTCGTGGGGGCAGCCGCCCAGCCATCGGCGATGGCGGTGACGAGCCGAAGACCCCGGCCGCCCTCCGCGTGCGTGGGTCGGATCACCGGCACCGGCACTTTCGGCGAGTTGTCGGTCACCAGGAGCCCGAGGGCGACGCCAGGCTTGAGGGAGAGCGAGACCGTGAGTATCTCGATCTGACTGGCCGACAGGGATCGGCCGTGGACCACGGAGTTGGTGACGAGTTCACTGGCCACGAGAAGCACGCGGTCCGTCAGTTCGTCGTTCCGGGTGAAACCCCAGGTGCTGAGCTGCTCCTGGAGGAAGCGTCGTGCCTGCGGTACGGCGTGGGCCGAGTTCGCGAACCGGATCGTTGTACGCTCCGCCTCGACGTCGAACGTCAGGGCGGCCAGAAACTGGCCGGTTCTCCGAGACGTCATGTGAGTGCACCCCCACTCCTGGCTGGCGGGAGCCGCCGGTCCGTGCGGAGCGGGGCGGCGACTCCCGTAGCTCGCAGGCCAGGGCTGTCAGAGGCCGTGGTCGGCGAGCGGCGTGTGTTCTCGGGTTTCCGAGGACGGAAAGACTCGCCCGCGTGTGGCGGGAGTGGCAACCGTGATGGTTCACGTAAACGTGACGGGCTCTACGTGGCCCTTCACGTATTTCCGCGTCGAGCCCGGCGGCGTGACGTTTTTTGACAGGGAGCCGAAGACACGTCATTACGCTGGTGGCGAGTTCGAAGGGAGTCGACTCCATGCGACGTGGCCCAGAGCCCCACGGTCCTTCATGCGCAAAACGGTTACGCGCGGACAGTATTGAGCACGGACGTTCTCACAGCGAGATCGCCCGCGTGATTCATGCACACTGTTCGGTCTCCCTCTTGCGCGCCCAGCGCTTGGCCAGGGGGCTCACGCTCTCCCAGGCAGTCGAGCGGATCAGCGAGTTCAGCTCCGACCTGGACAAGGCACCTCGCCTCACGATGGAACAGCTGCGTCTCTGGGAGACCGGAAGGCACCACCCGGTCCGGTCGACCGTGCTCCTGCTCGGTTCGTTCTACGGCTGCTCGCCCGATGGCCTCGGTCTGGGAGAACCGGCAGTGGCCGACATCGCCCGTCGGGTGGACTCCACATCGTCAGGATCGGCTGAGAGCCTGCATGTCTCCCTGGTCGGCGAGCGGATCGCAACGGCCGGCGAGCATCTGCCGTACCGGGTCGACGCGGCTCGCCGCGCGGTGGACCGCACCCTCGCATCCGCCACAGTCAGCGCCAACCAGCTGGATCACATCGATGAGATGGTCCTCTGGGCCAGCCAGGAGTACATCTTCACCGCGCCGGCGCTGATGCTCACCCGCCTCCTGGACCATCTCACGGAGGTCGAGGGGCTGGCCGCATGCCGACAGCCGGCCGTCATGCAAGTCCGGCTCTCGGAGCTGACGGCGATGCTCGCCACCATGATCGCCGATGCACTCATGAAGCTCGGAGACCTTCACCGGTCGAGATCCTGGTACGCCACGGCGCGTACAGCCGCAGACGACACCGGGAACCAGGAGCTCCGTGCTCGTGTCAGGGCACAGGCCGCGATGCTGCCCTTCTACTACGGCCCCACGGCCAGTGCGGTGAACCTCTGCCGGGAGGCCAGGGTCATCAGCCGAGCGCGACCGAGCTCTGCGCACACGTTCGCGGCAGCGGCAGAAGCCCGAGCCCTGGCGAAACTGGGCGCTGAGAAGGACGCCGAAGCCGCCCTGCGCTACGCGACGAAGGCATTCGAACAGTTCGGAGGGGGCGCGGCCGAGGACGCCTTCGCGTTCCCGGAGCGCCGGTTTCTGCTCTACAAGAGCGGGGCGCTGACCGCTCTGGGGCACACGCGCGAGGCGCGATGCGTCCAGGAGCAGGCATTCAAGCTCTATCCGGAGAAGACAGGAATCGACCCTGCTCTTCTCCGGCTCGAAGGAGCCATCTGCTACGCGTGGGACAGAAGCCCCTCCGAAGCCTGCCAGCTGGCCGGCGCCACTTTCCTGAACATGGATCCTGCCCACCGCACGCCGATCGTGGAGGAGCGGGCCCGTGAGGTGATCGAGGTCCTCCCGTCAGGGATACGGGCTGGCCGTGCGGCATGTGAACTGCGCGAGATCCTCGAACTCCCACCGGTACGGATGTGACAGGACGGGTCCTCGTCGTGGAGCCTGGGACGCATGACAAACACGCCGGCCCCGGGAGGGTTCGACGAGTCCGAGATGTACCAAGTGCTGGAGCGCGCCTGCGCGAAGGCAGACCTCGACAGTCGTGACGCGCGTCTTCTGCGCGGGCACACCAACGCGGTCCTTCTCCTTGAGAAGGAGCAGGTCGTGGTCAAGATCGCCCGCAAGGGCACCGACGTGGAGAGTGCCGGGCGCACGGTCACCATCGTCCGATGGCTCATGGAAGCAGACTTCCCCACGGTTTCCCTCCACTCGTGCGTCCAACCGATCGTCGTCAACGGGCACGCCGTAACCTTCTGGACCTACCTGGCACAGCCCGATCATCTCGTCGCGGCCCAGCAGCTGGCCGGGCCTCTCAAGACCCTGCACGCGCTGCCCGCGCCCCCGATCGCCCTTGCCGAACACGACAACATCCGCGCAATCCGACGATCCCTCGCCGCAATCACCTGCCTTCCCGCAGCCGCACTCCGTCACATGGAGGACGAGGCCGACCGTCTTGAAGAAGAACTGCGGAATGTCCAGTTCATGCTTGCTCCTGGACTGATACAGGGAGACCCGCAGCACCGGAACGCACTCCATACCTCCGACGGCTCCGCAGTGCTCTGCGATTGGGACACGATGGCCTGGGGGCAGCCGGAATGGGACCTCATCACCGTCGAGGTGCACTGCCGTCGATTCGGCTACAGTCAGGCCCACTACCAGGCCTTCGCGGAGAGTTACGGGTGGGACATCACGCAATGCGCCGGTTACCCCACCCTTCGCGGCATCCGGGAGCTGCGCATGATTACTACGAACGCCCGGAAGGTTCATCATGCTCCCCGGTCCTTGGCCGAGGTGCGGCGACGAGTCGAGGGGCTCCGGACGCGGGATGGGCAACTTCCGTGGAACATCCTTTAGTGACCTGAGCCGGAGATCCGTCGGCGATATCGGGCGAGAGGTTCGAAGATCTCTCGGCATTCTTGGTCCGTGATCAGGGACTTCCAGAACTCCCCGGTCCGGCGGCGGGGACGGGAACCGCGAGCCGGAAGGCGGCCGTCGTACGGGATGCCCATGGCCGCCTCCCGGAGGAGGACGCGACCGGTCAGGGCGTGCAGCCCGTGTCGGCGAGCACGAAGTGGCCCGTCGGTGACTCCCGCAGGGTGTGGGCGATGAAGATGTTGTACAGACCCATGCTCTGGTTCGAGCCGTTGGCGTAGACGAAGCCGAGCGTGGTGTGTGCCCTTCCGGCCGCCACGTGCGCGTAGTTGCTCGCCGTGAAGCAGCGGGCGGGCGCGGAGCCGGTCGTGGTCGCCGTGACTTGCGCCGAGGCCGTGCCGGGCGTGCCCGAGGCGTCGACCGCGGTCACGGTGTAGCGGTGGGCGGTACCGGCGGTGAGACCCGGGTCCGTGTACGTCGTCGCCGTGAGCGAGGCGGCCTTCGCGCCGTTACGGCGGACCACGTACGAGGCGGCGCCCTCGACCGCGTCCCAGGAGAGCGAGACGCTGTCCGCCGAGACGCCCGTGACCCGGAGGCCGGACGGGGCGGGGAGGTGGTCGCCGCCACCTCCCGGGGTGCCCTGGTCGAGGCCCCAGAAGACGGCCGTGTGGTACGTGGAGCAGATGGCGTTCAGGAAGTACGTGGCCGTCGAGCCGCACTGCTCCGGGCCCGAACCGGGGCTCACCGCCAGGCCGTGACCCATGCCGGAGACCGAGTACGTCTGGATGGCCGGCCGCCCGGAGGCGTCGTCGTACGTGCTGCGCGTCGTGTTGCCCGGGAGGGCGTCCGTCGACGACGGGGTCTGGCCGATGCCCCAGACGTCGGTCCACTGGTCGCGCAGGGCCGTGGCGTTGGCCGGGTTGACCGTGTAGTCGGCCGTGCCCTGCCAGATCGCGACCCGGGGCCAGGGGCCCGAGTGGCCGGGGTTGGAGGCGCGGACCTTGTCGCCCCACTGCGCGGGCGTCAGCTTCACCGTGCCCATCTGGCAGGCGGACGCGCCCACCTGGCTCGTCGCGCAGCGGGCGGGGACGCCCGAGGCCACGGAGCCGCCCGCGAACACGTCCGGGTACGCGGCCAGCAGGTCGGCCGTCATGCCGCCGCCCGCCGACAGGCCGGTCACGTACACCCGGCCGCCGTCCGAGCCGTATTGCTGCTTCGCGTACTCCACCATCTGCGCGATGGACGCGGCCTCGCCCCTGCCCCGGCCGCTGTCGGCCGGATCGAACCAGTTGAAGCAGGACAGCGCGTTGTTGGCGGCCGTGGTCTGCGGGAAGACCACGGCGAAGCCCCACAGGTCCGCGTACTTCGGCCAGCCGGAGTTGGCGTAGTAGGCGTCGGCCGTCTGCGCGCAGCCGTGCAGGGCCACCACCACGGGCGCGTTCGCGGGCAGACCGGCCGGGACGTAGGCGAACATCTGGAGGTTGCCGGGGTTGGTGCCGAAGCCGGTGACCTGTTGCAGGCCGCCCGCGGCCGCGGCCGAGGCCGTCGTGGGAGCCGCGGCCTCGGCCGGCGGGGCGGTCGCCGCGGTGCTCAGCGTCGCCGCGACGAGCGCGAGCGCGGCGGTGGGGACGACGCGCCGGAGCAGGCGTCGCAGGATCGATGGGCGCACGGATGCCTCACTTTGCTCGGCGGACCGGGGTCTCCCGGCCGGTCGGACGGTTGCGGGTGCTTCGGTTTTGGACGAGGTGCGGGGCGTTCGTCTCAGGTGTCCCGGGTGTTCCGGGTGTTCCGGGCGAGTTGGGCGGGCGTTGGTCAGGTGTTCGGCGGGTGTTGGGCGAGTCGGGTGCGGGGCGGACGCTATGGGCCGGTGTCCTCGCCGCCCATGGGCCCGGCGGACATTCCCGGGTCCCCGCTGTGTGCACGGGCGCTCTTGCGTGCGTCGACATCGAGTGCACTTCAACGCGCGGACTCCGTTGAGCCGACGGGGCCGAAGGCCCTCGGCCCGCCCGCCCGGTCAGGTCTTCGGTCCCGCCCCGCCGACGGTCCGCCAGGGCCGGTCCGCCGACGGCTGTCGGTGTCGGACGACGGCTGTCGGTGTCGGACACCGGTCCGCACGGGCGGACCCGCACCCGGCTCCGGATCGTTCCCGGGTCCGCGCGGTCCCGGATCCGCACCTGGCTCCGGTCCGCCCCCCCGGGGCCGCCCCGGGCCGGTGCGGCACCGCACCATGTAGGCCGCCACCATGCCGCCGTGCGACGGTGTGTGCACCGGCCCCGTGTGACCCGGGCTCCGGTCTCCTTACGGTGACGGCCATGGAGACTCCTCAGAGCCAGGACCACGGGCCCGCCGGGACCGCGGCCCCGCACGCCGCCCCCCACGTCGTTCCGCCCGCCACGCCGTCACCCGGCGCAGCAGCGCCCCGGCCGCCGCTCGCCGGGCGCACCGCCCTGGTGACCGGTGCCGCGAGCGGAATCGGGCAGGCCTGTGCCCGGGCCCTGGCCGTCGCGGGTGCCCACGTGCACGTGGTGGACAGGACCGCCGACGCCGCCCGGGACCTGGCCGAGGAGATCGGCGGGACGGTGTGGGTGGCCGACCTCTCCGTCCCGGACGAGGTGGACGCGCTGCCCGCCGACGCGGACATCGTCGTCAACAACGCCGGGCTCCAGCACGTCGCCCCCGTCCACACGTTCCCGCCGGATCGGTTCGCGTTGATCCAGCGCGTCATGGTGGAGGCGCCGTTCCGCATCTTGCGCCGGACCCTGCCGGGCATGTACGAACGCGGCTGGGGGCGCGTGGTCAACATCTCGTCCGTGCACGGTCTGCGGGCCAGCCCCTACAAGTCGGCCTATGTGGCGGCCAAGCACGCACTGGAGGGGCTCAGCAAGGTGGTGGCGCTCGAAGCGGCGGAGCACGGGGTGACGAGCAACTGCGTCAACCCCGGCTACGTACGCACACCGCTGGTCGAGAACCAGATCGCGGACCAGGCCCGTACGCACGGCATCTCGGAGGAGGAAGTGGTGGGACGGGTGATGCTGGAACGCAGCGCGATCAAGCGGCTGATCGAACCCGACGAGGTCGCCGGGGCCGTGCTGTGGCTCTGCGGGCCGCACACCGGTCACATCACCGGCATCTCGCTCTCCATGGACGGCGGCTGGACCGCCAACTGACCCACCGACCCCGATGAATTCCGGCCGCCATGTCTGATCCATCCCAGTTCGCCGACCCCGCCGACCCCGTTGTCGGTGTCTCCGCCGCTTCCGCCGCGCCCCATCTGCGGCGTCTCCTCGACCTGCTGGCCGACGGCGCCCCCGCCGAGGAGCTGGGGGCCGTCGCCTCGCAGGCGCGGGCCGCCGGGGTGCGGGCCGGTGATCTGGCGGAGATGGAGCGGGCCACCGCCACCGCCCTGCGGATCAGGGGTGCCCTGCGCCAGCACCGGCGCCGT
Source organism: Streptomyces sp. NPDC002476 (assembly GCF_042889785.1). NCBI lineage: Bacteria > Bacillati > Actinomycetota > Actinomycetes > Kitasatosporales > Streptomycetaceae > Streptomyces > Streptomyces sp. NPDC002476. The sequence goes on from NZ_JBIARH010000045.1 coordinate 10,768, forward strand.
GAGCTCCAGCTCACCGCGCTCTTCGACACGGCGGGCGACCTGGCCGCCTCCCACGAACTGGACGACGTGCTCAAGGCGATCGTCCGGCGGGCGAGGATGCTGCTCGGTACGGACACCGCGTATCTCACGCTCCCCGACGAGGAGGCGGGGGACACGTACATGCGGGTGACCGACGGTTCGGTGTCGGTGCTCTTCCAGCAGCTGCGGCTGGAACTGGGCGAGGGGCTGGGCGGACTGGTGGCGCAGACCGCCCGCCCGTACGCCACCCCCGACTACCGCACCGACGACCGCTTCCGCCACACCCGCAACATCAACGCCGGGGTGCTGGACGAGGGGCTCGTCGCCATCCTGGGCGTCCCCCTGCTTCTGGGCTCCAGCCGCGGCGGCACGGGCAAGGTCATCGGCGTGCTGTTCGCCGCCGACCGGGCTCCCCGGGTGTTCAGCCCGGACGAGGTCGCCCTGCTGTGCTCGCTCGCCGCGCACGCCGCCATCGCCATCGACACCGCCCGCGCGCTCGCCGACACCCGTTCCGCCCTCGACGAACTCGCCGGGGCCAACGCGGAGCTGGCCGAGGCCAACGCGGCCGTGCGGGCGCACTCGGCGGCCATGCGGCGGGCCGAGGAGGCCCACGACCGGCTGACGGACCTGGTGCTGCGCGGCCGGGACGTCAAGGACGTCGCCGCCGCCGTCGCGGCACTGCTGGACTCCCCGCTCACCATTCACGATCCGGGCGGCCGGCTCCTCGCGGCCGTCCGGCCCGGTGGCGAGAACTTCGCCGCCGACAGCATGGACGCCGGATGGCTGGCCGAGACCGCGGAGGAGTCCCGTACGGGCGCCCGCGCCGTGCACCGCGACGGACGGTGGATCTGCGCCGTCCTCGCGGGACGGGAGCTCATGGCCGGACTGGTCCTGCACCGGCGGGCACCGCTCGACGACTCGGACCGGCGGCTGTTCGAGCGGGCCTCCGTCGTCACCGGGCTGCTCCTGCTGCTGCGGCGCACGGTGGCCGAGACCGAGAACCGGGTGCGCGGGGAACTGATCACCGACCTGCTGACGGACGCGGACCGCGACCCGGCCGGGCTCGTCGAACGCGGCCGGCGCCTCGGCATCGACCTCGACCGGCCGCATTTGCTCCTGCTGGCCGACGGAGGGGCGCGAGGGCGGCTGGCCCCGGCCGCGGTGCGCTACCTCTTCGGCGGCGACATGCACGGGGTGAGCGCCGAACACCACGGCCAGGTCGTGCTGCTGACCGCCGCCGACGGCCTCGGTGCGGGCTTCGGAGACGGTACCGGGGCGGGCGCCGGTGGCGCGGCACGGGCGGCGGCGTCCCAGCTCGGGCAGCTGGTCCAGGCCCCGGTCACGGTGGCCGCCGCCGGGCCGGCGCGCGGGGTCCGGGAGCTGGCCGCCGCGTACGAGGAGGCCGCCCGTTGCCTGCGCGCCATGCGGGTCCTGGGACGTGCCGGGGAGGGCGCGTGCGTCGACGAACTCGGCTTCCTGGGCGTGGTGCTGGGCAACGGGCAGAACGTCGACGGCTTCGTGGCGGCGACGCTGGGGCCGCTGCTGAAGTACGACGAGCGGCGCGGCACCCACCTCGTGCGGACCCTGCGCGCCTACTTCGGGTCCGGGGGCAGCCTGGTCCGCGCCAAGGACGAACTCCACGTGCACGTCAACACGGTCGTGCAGCGGCTCGACCGGGTGCAGGTGCTGCTGGGGAACGACTGGAACGAGCCCGCACGGGCCCTGGAGATCCAGCTCGCCCTGAAGCTGCACCAGTTGGCGGAGTCTCCGGACTGCCTCTGAAACTCCATGAGCCGGGGGAGCCCCGGACTTCCCTGAAACGTCACCGGTTGGCGGGCTCCCGGAGCGCCGACCGTCCTCGGAGTCCCGGAGCGGTGACCGTCCTCGGCGTCCGGGAGCGATGATGCCTTCCCGCACATCCGTTGCCGGCGAAGGTCCCCGGAGATGCGGCGGCGGGCGGGTCCGGCCGGTGGCGTGCGCCGCTCCGGCCGGACCCGCCCGCGTCCCGCTTCAGCGGGCGCCGCACAGCTCCAGCAGATGCCGTACGACCTCCCGGCCGCCCTGCTCGCCGGTCAGCACGGTGTAGTGGTTGACGTCCGCCACCCGTACCGGCGTCACCCCCGTGCCCCCGAGGTCGGCCGCCGCCAGGCGGGTCTCGTCGTACAGGCCCTGCTCCTCGTTCATCAGCCCGCGCGGCGCCCACAACAGCGTCGCCGGGGCGGGCAGCTTCCGGATTGCCGTCAGCACCTCCTCGTCGAAGAGACCGATGCCGTCGGTGCGTACCGCCTCGATCCGGCAGGTGGAGCGCAGTTCCGGTTCCTCGCCGGTCAGATCGCGCTGGATGTACGCGTCGACCTCGTCCGACCAGTCGTCGGCGAATGCCGGGTGCACCTGCCAGAACGCACGGTAGGCGGCCCGGTCCGGGAACGTCATCGACAACCGGTCCATGGCCGGGCCGATCACCGCGGTCATCAGCTCGTCCGGGGACAGATGCGTGGGCGCGGGGAAGCCGATCCCGCCGTCGACCAGCAGCAGCGGTCCGAACCGGTCCGGGTGACGCACGGCGGCCAGCGCCGTCACGAACGCCCCCATCGAATGCCCTGCCAGCACCACCCGGCCCGGGGCCAGCGCCTCGGCCAGGGCGGCGACGTCGTCGGCATGCGTGGCGATGCCGTACGGCCCCGGCAGCCCGGAACTCCCGGCCCGGCCCCGCAGGTCCGGGGCGATCAGGGTGGCGCGGCCGTCCAGCAGCCGGGCCACCGCGCCCCAGCTCAGGGCGTTGGAGGTGATGCCGTGCAAGGCGATGACGACCGGGGCGTCCGGTTCCCGGGCCGGCCACCGCAGGACCGCCAACTCGCCCCCGGTCACGGGGACCTGAATCTCTTCGTACGGCTTCACGACTGTCCGTTGTCCTTCCGGTCGGGGGTCGGGGACGGGGTTTTGGCCGGTCGACGGCGTGCGGCGCCGATCCGGGCGGGCAGCCGGGCCAGGCCGCCCGGCAGCAGGTGTACCACGGCGACGAACAGCACGCCGAGCAGGAACAGCGGCTGGGACAGCGGCACCCGCAACACCGCGGGCAGGTCCGCGACCGCGCCCGATCCGGCCAGATCGCCGAGCCGGTGATCGGCCCAGGTGTACAGGATGCCGCCGACCATCGGGCCCCAGCGGGTGCCCGATCCGCCGAGCACCACCATCACCAGCAGCGAGAGGGTGAAGTCGGAGGTGGTCGTCTGCGGGGTCGAGCCGCCGGTGAGCAGCAGGTGCACCAGACCGCCCAGCGCGGCCAGGGCCCCGGCCAGGACGAACGCCGTCAGCTTGAAACCGTACGGCTTGAGTCCCAGCACCTCCACCCGGCGCTCGTTCTCCTTGATGCCTTCCCAGACCCGCCCGGTGGGGGAGCGGACCGCCCAGTGGACGACGGCCAGGGTGAGGACGAGATAGCCGAGCGCCACCCAGTACAGGTTCGCGGTGTGGTCGATGCCCACCAGCCAGGACGGCAGCAGCTCGGCCGGGGCGGCCCGCCCCTCCTCGCCGCCCGTGAGACCGCCGGGGTTGCGGGAGACCAGGATCGAGCCCGCCTGGGCGAACGCCAGCGTCACCATCGAGAAGCCGATGCCGGTGACCCGCAGGCTCACCGATCCCAGGACCAGCGCGAGCACGATCCCGGAGCAGAGGCCGAGCAGTGCGGACACCGCGAACGGCAGACCCGCCTCCAGCAGGAACAGGTTGGTGGCGTAGCTGCCCGTCGCGAAGTACAGCGCATGCCCGAAGGAGAGCAGTCCGGTGCGGCCGAGCAACAGGTCGAAGCCGGTCGCCAGGGCGCCGAACAGCAGGCAGGTGGCGAGGAGTTGGAGACTTCCCGGACTGCCCACCGGGCCGTCCAGGAGGCCCGGCAGCGGCAGCGCGCTGAACGGCGCGACGAGCAGTACGAGCAGCACGGCGGCGGGCCACCAGCGGCGCAGCACTCGGGCCGGGTTCCCGGACCCGGCCGGGGCGGCGGGGTGGCCGCGGCGCCCGTCGGCGGTGCGGTCGTGTGTCTCGGTGACGGTGCTCACGCGAGCCTCCCGGTCAGTCCGCGCGGCCGGACGAGCAGCAGCGCGGCGAGCAGGACGACGACGGCCAGGTCGCCGAGGCCCGCTGCGGTGTAGTAGTTGGCGAACTGCTGGACCAGCCCGATGACGACGGACGCCACCGCGGCGCCGGTCACCGAGCCCATGCCGCCGGTGACCACCACGACGAAGGCGAAGATCAGCAGCGAGGTCCCCTGGCGGGGGTCGACCGAGCCGAAGTACAGGCCGCCGAGCGCCCCGCCGAGCGCGGCGGCCGAGCCGCCGATCGCGAAGACGAGGGTGAACGCCCGGCGCACGTCGATGCCGAGCGCGGTGACCATCGCCCGGTCCTCGACCCCGGCCCGTACCACCAGGCCGTGCCGGGTGCGGCCGAGGAAGAGCCGCAGCGCCACCAGCACCACGACCGCCGCCCCGACCAGCACCAGCCGGTTGACCGGCACCTGGGCACCGAGCAGTTCGAAGGTGCCCGACAGCGCCTTCGGGCCGGGGAAGGTATGGGCGTCCGAGCCCCAGATTCCCGACAGCAGCGCGGGGACGGCGAGCCCCACCCCGACCGTGGCGAGCACCTGCTCGCGGGGGCGGGTGTAGAGCGGGCGGACGACGGTGAGTTCCAGCAGCACGGCGGCCGCGGTGCCCACCGCCGTACCGAACAGCACGGCGAGGACGAAGCCCGCGCCGTCGGTACCGGCGCCGGGCAGGTTCCCGGACGCCGCCCACCAGGTGCCGTACGCGCCGATGGAGAGCAGCGCCCCGTGCGCGAAGTTGAGCACGTCCATCAGGCCGAAGATCAGGGAGAGACCGGACGCGACGAGGAAGTAGAGCGCCCCCAGACCGAGTCCGGTCATGGTGAGCAGAACGACGGTGGACATCAGGAATCCGCCTCCACGGAAGGTGAATCGGCCCCCACGGACGGCGAACCGGACCCCACGGAGGACGTGTGGGGGGCCGGGCCGTGTCCCACGCCCAGCAGGCGTCGTGCCGCCTCCGCGTCGGCGAGCAGTTCGGCCGCCGGGCCCTGGTGGGCCGTCCGGCCGTCGGCGAGCACCGCGCAGTGCGCGGCCAGGCGCCGTACGACGGCGAGGTTCTGCTCCACCAGCAGCACCGGAACCGCCTCGGCGGCCCGCTCCAGCACCTGGGCGACCTCGGTCACCACCTTGGGCGCCAGGCCCTTGGTGGGTTCGTCGGCGATGATCAGCCGGTTGCCGTTCAGCAGTGTGCGCCCGATCGCCACCATCTGCTGCTGACCACCGGACAGCGTCCCGGCCAACTGCCGCTCCCGGCGCTTCAGTTCGGGGAACAGTTCGTGGACGAGCGGGTAGGCGGGCTCGCCCGCGCCGGGCCGCTCGGCCAGTCGCAGGTTCTCCGCCACGGTCAGCCCGGCGAAGATCCCCCGGTCCTCCGGGGCGTAGCCGACGCCCAGCCGCACCACGGTGTGGGTGGGCATCGACACCGTCTCCGTCCCGTCCAGCCGCACACTGCCGGTGCGCGGGACGAGGCCGAGGACGCCGCGCACGGTGGTGGTCTTCCCGGCGCCGTTGCGGCCCAGGAGCGCGGTCACGCCGTGCCGGGCGACGTTCAGGTCCACGCCGTGCAGGATGTGCCGGCCGCCGATCAGGACCCGCAGGTCCCGTACGGCGAGCAGGGGTCCGGTCGTCACAGTTCCTCCCCGAGGTAGGCCTGCTGCACGATCGGGTCGGCCGTCACGGCCTCGGGGGTGTCCAGGGCCAGCAGACTGCCGTGGTGCATCACGGCGAGCCGGTCGGCCAGGCCCAGCAGGACGTCCATGTGGTGCTCGACCATGAGGACGGTGCGGCCCTCGTCCCGGTGCAGGGTGCGGATGAGTTCGGTGAGCGCGGGGACCTCCTCCGCGCTCACCCCGGCCATCGGCTCGTCCAGCAGCATCAGCCGCGGTTCGCCGACCAGCAGCACCGCCAGCTCCAGCTTCCGCTTCTCGCCGTGCGACAGCTCGGAGGCCAGCGCCCGTGCCCGGTGGCCGAGACCGGTGCGTTCCAGCACGTCGGCCACCTCGGCGGGGTAGGCGGCGGCGCGCCGCCACAGCCGGTACGAGCCGCCGCGGGCCGCCTGCGCGGCCAGCCGCACATGGTCGGCGACGGACATCCCCGGCCAGAGGCTCGACGTCTGGAAGGTGCGGCCGATGCCGCGCCGCGCCCGCTCGTGCGCGGGACGGTCCGTCATGTCCGTGCCGTCCAGCTCGATGGTGCCCGCGGTGGCCGGGGCCAGCCCGCTGATCAGGTTGAACAGGGAGGTCTTGCCCGCCCCGTTGGGGCCGATGAAGGCCAGGAACTCGCCCTCGCGGACGTCCAGGGAGACGTCCTCGACGATCGTCGCCCCGCCGACGCGCCAGCCGAGGCCGGTGAGCCGGAGCACCGGGGCGGGGGCCGGGGCGCCACCCGGGGCATCGCCCGGGTGGTGCGCGGTGGTGTGGGGTACGGGCATCGGTCAGCCCGCCGAGGGCTTCGCGGGCGGCGCCACCACGTCCATCGGCTCGGTGTTCACCAGCCGCGGCTTCGCGTCGGTGCCCTTCCCGTCGAGCCTCGCGACGAACATCGGCTGGAGCAGGGCGTGGTCCTCGGCCCGGACCCGCACCTCGCCCTTCACCCCGTCGAAGGTCCAGTCCTCCAGGGCCTTCACCATGGCGGCGGTGTCGGTGGCGCCGCCCTTCTCGACGGCCCGCACCACCATCTGCGCGGCGGTGAAGCCGTCGGGGGTGAACAGGTCCGGGGTGCCGCCGGCCTTGCCGACCGCGTCGAGCATGGCCTTCTCCACGGCGTTGCCGCCGCCCGCGCCGGCGAAGTAGTGCGCCAGGAACGACACCTTGGCGCCCGCGTCCCCGAAGACCGGGTACGAGGCGGTCCCGGCGAGGCCCGTCACGACCTTGCTCGCCGCCGGCACGCCCTGCTGGTCCAGCGCGGTCCACAGCGCCGGTGCCGTGGAGCCCGCCCAGGCGACGAAGACCAGGTCGGGCGCGCCCGCCTTCACCTGCCGGGCGAACGGCGTCAGGTCGGTGGCGCTGGGCGGGGCCAGCACGGATCCCACCTCCGCGCCCCGGCCGCCGAGGACCGCCTTCACCGCGGCCACGTTGGCCTGTCCGAAGGTGGAGTCCTGGGCCAGCACCGTGACCTTCTTGCCCTTGGCCCCGCCGAGCATCGCCCCGGCGGTGAGGATGTCCTGGTAGGACTGTCGGCCCGAACGGAAGGTGTAGTCGTTGATCCCGGTCACGGCGTCGGTGGCGGCCGGTCCGCTGATGTAGAGCACCTTGTTCTGGGCGGCGAGCGGCGCCATCTGGAGGGCCACACCGGAATCGGTGGTGCCGGCCAGCACCTTGTGGCCCTTGCCGATCAGGTTCTTGGCCGCCGAGACCGCCTTGCCGGGGTCGCCCGCGTCGTCCTGCTCGGTGACCTCGATCTTGTGCCCGGCGACCTTCCCGGTGCCCTTCGTCGCGTAGTCCAGGCCCGCCATGAACCCGTCGCGGTACTGCTTCCCGTAGTCGGCGAGCAGCCCGGTGCGGGAGTACACGAGACCGACCTTGACGCTGCGGTCCTTCGCGTCCCCACCGGATCCGGAACCGTCCTCGCCCGCCTTCCCCGCGGCGGTGCACCCGGCCAGCAGGAGACCGGCCGAGGCCAGCACGGCGACGGCGGACACGGATCTGGGACGGCGGCGGCGGACGGTGCCTGTGGTTCTGCGACGCATGGTGACGGGCTCCTCGGCGGGTTTCGGGGGATGTCGCCGAACCGTATGAACACCGCGCCGCCGTCGACATGGTGCAGAGCACCCCACCTGACGCGGCGGACATGTGGCGGTCGCACATGGGGCGGCCCGCGGCGCGCCCATGGCGCGGTTGACATCAGGCCACCGGGCCGTCGGGCCCGTGCCGCGGGAACACGTGCCGTGGGCCGCCCGTGCCCGCGCTCATGGCGGGGCCGGGCCGTGCGGGTGCTCCGGTACCTCGCCCGTTCATGCGGACTGATGGAGCATCAGAATCCTTGCGCGGTCGGGATTCTCGGGTGCCGCGCCGGGCCCTGTGCCCACGCACAGGCTTTGCGCCCGCGCCCAGGCCTTGAACCCGCCTTCGGGTGCCGTCAGGGCTCGTTCATGTGCGCCGGTGCCGTCAGGCCCCGTTCCCGTACTCCGGCGCCGTCAGGTCGATCAGCCGGCACACCGTCTCGATGTCGATCTTGACCTGGGCGATCGACGCCCGCCCCGACAGCCATGTGATCAGCGCCGAGTGCCAGGTGTGCTCGATGACCCGGACCGCGGACAGCTGCCCCGGCGTCGGGTCCTCCAGGCCCATCGCGTCCAGGATGATCGCCGTCGTGATCCGCGAGACCGTGTCCACCTCCGGGCTGACACTGCGGTCCGCGAAGGTCAGCGCCCGCACCATCGCGTCCGCCAGGTGGGGTTCGCGCTGGAGCGCGCGGAACGCCCGCATCAGGGTGTCGGCCACCCGCTGCGCCGGATCGTCCCCGGACGGCGGGCGCTTGTGCAGCGTCGCGTGCATCTGCTGGAGCTGGTCCTGCATGGTGGCGACCAGCAGATGGATCTTGGAGGGGAAGTAGCGGTACAGCGTGCCGAGGGCGACCCCGGCGGCCTCCGCGACTTCGCGCATCTGCACCGCCTCGAATCCGCCCCGGACGGCGAGCCGGGCACTGGCGTGCAGGATGCGGCGGCGACGGGCCTCCTGGCGCTCGGTCAGGGGCGGCGATGCCGGTCTGGCTTCCGCTGTCATGTGTCCCCCATCCATGGCGTTCGTCCAGGGCCGGAAGGAGGTGCTCGGTCTCCCGGCGGCGCACAGCATGCCAGGGCGTCGGTCGTGGCGCGAATCACCCGGACCGGCCGTTGCACCGACGCTACCTGCCGGTAGATTCGTAGCTCATTGAACGATCCAGTCTGAAACTTGTTCTAGATTAGCGCGAGCGGTTACGCTCCGGCGAAACGCAGTCAGAAGGGGGCCGAGTGTGACCGCCGAGGCCATAGAGACCGGCCCCCGCGCGAGCGGCGACCCGTTGGGCGGCGCCGACGAACGCCCGTTGCGCATCGCACTCCTCACCTACAAGGGGAATCCTTTCTGCGGCGGCCAGGGCGTCTACGTACGTCACCTCAGCCGTGAACTCGCCCGCCTCGGCCACAGTGTCGAGGTGATCGGCGCCCAGCCGTACCCCGTGCTCGATGAGGGCGTGCCGCTCACCGAGTTGCCGAGCCTGGACCTCTACCGCCAGCCCGACCCGTTCCGCACTCCGAAGCGCGACGAGTACCGGGACTGGATCGACGCCACCGAGGTCGCCACCATGTGGACCGGCGGCTTCCCGGAGCCGCTCACCTTCAGCCTGCGCGCCCGGCGTCATCTCGCCCAGCGGCGCGGCGCGTTCGACGTCATCCACGACAACCAGACCTTGGGATACGGGCTGTTGGCGGACCTCGGCGCCCCGCTCGTCACGACGATCCATCACCCCATAACGGTCGACCGCCAGTTGGAACTGGACGCCGCCGAGAGCCGTCGTCGGCGTGCCTCCGTACGCCGCTGGTACGGCTTCACCCGCATGCAGAAGCGGGTCGCGCGGCGGCTGCCCTCCGTACTCACCGTCTCCGGCTCCTCCAAGCAGGAGATTGTCGACCACCTCGGGGTACGCGAGGACCGCATCCACGTCGTCCACATCGGCGCGGACACCGACCTGTGGTCGCCCGATCCGTCCGTCCCTGAGGTCCCCGGCCGGATCGTCACCACCTCCAGCGCCGATGTCCCGCTGAAGGGCCTCGTCCATCTCGTCGAGGCGCTCGCCAAGCTCCGTACCGGGAACGCGCGGGCGCACCTCGTGGTCGTCGGCAGACGGGCCGAGGACGGGCCGGTCGCGCAGGCCATCGAACGGCACGGGCTCCAGGACGCCGTCGAGTTCGTCAAGGGTGTCAGCGACGCCGAACTCGTCGACCTGGTGCGCGGCGCCCAGATAGCGTGCGTGCCCTCGCTGTACGAAGGCTTCTCGCTGCCGGCCGCCGAGGCCATGGCCACCGGCACGCCCCTCGTCGCCACCACCGGCGGCGCGATCCCCGAGGTCGCCGGGCGGGACGGCGAGACCTGTCTGGCCGTCCCGCCCGCCGACCCGGGGGCGCTGGCCGACGCGCTCGCCCGGCTGCTCGACGACCCGGAACTGCGGGCCCGGCTCGGCGCGGCGGGCCGCGCCCGGGTGCTCTCCCGGTTCACGTGGAAGCAGGCCGCCATCGGCACCGCCGCCCGCTACCGCGACGCGATCGCGGCGGCCCGTGCCGGTACCGCGCGCGCCGACGGCCGTCGTTGACCCCGCCCCCGCGACCGCCCCGGCGCCCCCGCCCACCGAAACCCCCTCCGATCACCCCTGATCACCCCGATTCCCGATCACCTCCGACCGTCTCCCGACCGCGAAAGCAGGCGCCCGTGCTGACCGTGGACTTCACCCGCTTCCCGCTCGCCACAGGCGACCGGGTGCTCGACCTGGGCTGCGGCGCCGGACGCCATGCCTTCGAGTGCTACCGGCGCGGCGCCCGGGTCGTGGCCCTCGACCGGAACGGCGAGGAGATCCGCGAGGTCGCGAAGTGGTTCGCCGCGATGAAGGAGGCGGGGGAGGCCCCCGAGGGCGCCACCGCCACCGCGATGGAGGGTGACGCCCTCAACCTGCCGTTCCCCGACGAGTCGTTCGACGTCGTGATCATCTCCGAGGTCATGGAACACATCCCCGACGACAAGGGCGTGCTCGCCGAGATGGTGCGGGTCCTCAAGCCCGGCGGCCGGATCGCCGTCACCGTTCCGCGCTACGGCCCCGAGAAGGTCTGCTGGGCGCTCTCCGACGCCTACCACGAGGTCGAGGGCGGCCACATCCGCATCTACAAGGCCGATGAACTGCTCGCCAGGATGCGCGGCGCCGGACTCAAACCGTACGGCACCCACCACGCCCACGCCCTGCACGCGCCGTACTGGTGGCTCAAGTGCGCGTTCGGCGTCGACAACGACAAGGCGCTGCCCGTCCGCGCGTACCACAAGCTGCTGGTCTGGGACATCATGAAGAAGCCCGCCCTCACCCGGATCACCGAGCAGCTGCTCAATCCGGTGGTCGGCAAGAGCTTCGTTGCGTACGCGACCAAGCCGCACCCGCCCGGGACCGGTCACGCCGCCGCCACCGCCGCCACCGGTACCGCTCGCGATGCCGCCGAGGATCTGTCCAGGGCCGAGGCGTGACCACTCCCGAGCAGACCGAACACCTCGTCCTGCCCGGGGTCCTCACCGCCGAGCAGGCCGCCGAGACCGTCTCCGCCCTGCTCGCCGTGCAGCGCGAGGACGGCGCCCTGCCGTGGTTCCGGGGCCACCACCTCGACCCGTGGGACCACGTCGAGGCCGCCATGGCCCTCGACGCCGCGGGCGAACACGCCGCCGCGGAACGCGCGTACACCTGGCTGGCCCGGCACCAGAACGGTGACGGCTCCTGGTACGCCGCCTACCACGACGGCGACCCGGAGCAGCCGACCGACCGCGGCCTGGAGACCAACTTCTGCGCCTACGTGGCCGTCGGTGTCTGGCACCACTACCTGGCCACCGGCGACGACGCTTTCGTCGACCGGATGTGGCCGACCGTCTACGCCGCCGTCGAGTTCGTGCTGCGCCTTCAGCGGCCCGGCGGCCAGATCGGCTGGAAGCGCGAGGCCGACGGAACCCCCGTCCACGACGCACTGCTGACCGGCTGCTCCTCCATCCACCAGGCCCTGCGCTGCGCGCTGGCCATCGCCGAACGGCGCGAGGAGCCGCAGCCCGACTGGGAGTTGGCGGCCGGAGCCCTCGGTCATGCGATCCGGGAGCACCCCGAGCGCTTCCTGGACAAGAGCCGCTACTCGATGGACTGGTACTACCCGGTCCTCGGCGGCGCGGTCACCGGAGCGGCGGCCAGGGAACGGATCGACGAGGGCTGGGATCGCTTCGTCGTTCCCGGCCTCGGGGTGCGCTGCGTGCTGCCCAACCCGTGGGTGACCGGCGGCGAGAGCTGTGAACTCGCCCTGGCGCTCTGGGTGATGGGCGAATCCGACCGGGCGCTGGAGATCCTCCAGTCCATCGGGCACCTGCGCGCGGACGGCGGCCTGTACTGGACGGGGTACGTCTTCGAGGGCAACCAGGACTTCTGGCCCCAGGAACTCACCACCTGGACCGCCGGTTCGCTGCTGCTCGCGGTCGCCGCGCTCGGCGGCGACGAGGCCACCACCGCCGTGTTCGGCGGCGAACGCCTGCCGCGCGGACTGGAACCGGACTGCTGCCGGGAGCCTTCGAATTAGCGCCGGGCTCCGGGTGGCGTACCGCCCGGGGCCGGGTGAGCCTGAGGAGGAGTGCCCGTGGCGCGCTCACCGTGGCGACCGTCGCCACGGACCGGGCCAGGGAGGTTCGCCGTGTCCAGTTCCGCCGTGACCGGTCGCGTACCGGCGCACCGTCTGCTCCTGTCACTGCTGTTGTCCTGCACCGTGCTGGTGGGGATCGCCGGCTGCGGCGGCGACGGCGGCGGCACCAGGAGCGTGAGCGGCTCCGTGTCCCCGGGCGACACCTCGTCGGCGCAGAAGCAGAGGCTCGCCAAGACGAGGTTCGTCGCCAACGCGGGGCTCGCCGCCGGAGCGACGTACCAGTGGATCGTGAAGCCGTACCGCGCGGGCAAGTTCAAGAAGGGCGCGGACGGGCGTCAGCTCACCCTGGTCAAGGCCGGGCTGGCGGGCGGGTTCGCGTACGACCGGCTGAAGGCCGCCGTGGCCAACGCCAAGGGCGACCCACTGCTGTCGAAGGCGGTCGCACCGCTCACGGCGGGCATCGAGTCGCTCAAGGGACTCGGCGAGAAGCTCCGCAGGGGCCAGGCGGGCGAGGGCGACATCGGTGCCTTCGAGGACGTCATCGACAACGTCAAGGGCGCGGGACGCAGCGCCGGGGCCGAGGTCAAGGACAAGGTGCCGAGCGCATCCCAACTCGCCGGATGATGCCCGTGGTTGGCGCGGCCCATTCGTTAGGGTCGGGGCATGGGAACACTTGCGCACGACCTCTACTGTGACGAGATCATCAGCCGCACCGACGCGCTGAGGTCCGTGCTTCGCGGCGCGGACCTCTCCGCGACCGTGCCGACCTGCCCCGACTGGAACCTGCGCGACCTCGCCGTGCACGTGGGCGGAGCCCATCGCTGGGTCGGCGAGATCGTACGCACCCGGGCCACCGAGGCGCTCCCGCCGGACGCCGTACCGGGGTCCTCGCCCGAGGGTGACGACCCCGCCGCCCTCGACGCCTGGCTGGCGGAGGGCGCGGCGAAGACCGTCGAGGCGCTGCGAGCGGCCGGACCGGGCCAGGAGGTGTGGTCCTGGGCGTGGGAGCCGAGCACGGGCTTCTGGGCGCGCCGCATGGCGCACGAGACCATCGTCCACCAGGCCGACGCGGCGCTCGCCGCAGGGGCCGACTACGCGGTGGCCCCCGAACTCGCCGCCGACACCATCGACGAGTGGCTGGAGATCATCACCTTCGTACGTTCCACGGGATACAGGAAGGAAGCCCTGGAACTGACCGGCCCCGGGCGTTCGATCCATCTGCACGCCACGGACGCCCCGGACGCCGAGTGGCTGATCGAGCTCGGTGAGGGCGGCTTCGCCTGGCGGCGCGCCCACGAGAAGGCCTCCGTGGCGCTGCGCGGCCCGCTCACCGACGTGATGCTGGTCTTCAACCGGCGCCTCCCGGCAGACAGCGACCGGGTGGAGGTGCTGGGGGACGCCGAGCTGCTGGACTTCTGGCTGGAGCGCACCTCGTTCTGAGCCCCCGGACACACGGGGCCGGGGCCCGGCGGGCCGATGCCGCGTCGGTCCACGGGGAGGAAGCGGCCCCGGGCACGGGTCCGAGGCACGGGCACGAGGGCACGGCCCCGTCGCTGCTGTGCGGGCGGGGCCGTGCTGGGCCAAGCTGGAAGGGACAGCTTGCGGTGCCGGGTGCCGCGGCGCCCGGAGCCTCGTGCCCGGCGGCCCTGTGGAGGTGCCGATGGAGCCCGTCCGCGCCCTGAAACGGATCGCCTTCCTGCTCGAACGCGGCGGCGCCGACACCTACCGTGTACAGGCGTTCCGCACGGCCGCCGCGGCGGTGGCCGGCATGGCGGACGGAGAGGCGGCACGGCGTGCCGAGGACGGCTCGCTGGAGTCGGTCAGGGGTATCGGGCCGAGGACCGCCGAGGTGATCCGCGAGGCGCTGGCCGGGAACGTGCCCGGCTACCTGGCGCGGCTGGAGGAGTCGGCCGCCGCCGGGCCGCGCCCCGAGGGCGGCACCGACCTGCTGGCCCTCCAGCGCGGCGACTGCCATCTGCACTCCGACTGGTCGGACGGCGGCAGCCCCATCGAGGAGATGGGCCGCACGGCCGCGGAACTGGGTCACGAGTGGGCGGTCCTCACCGACCACTCGCCCCGGCTGACCGTCGCGAACGGACTCTCCCCGCAGCGGCTGCGCGGACAGCTGGACGAGATCGCCGAGCTGAACGCCCGATGGGCGCCGTTCCGGCTGCTCACCGGCATCGAGTGCGACATCCTCCCCGACGGCTCCCTCGACCAGGACGACGAACTGCTGGAGCGACTGGACGTCGTGGTGGTCTCCGCGCACTCCCAGCTGCGGATGGACGCCGCGCCGATGACCAGGCGCCTGATCGCCGCCGTCCGCCACCCGCACGCGAACATCCTCGGCCACTGCACCGGCCGCCTGCTCACCGGCCGCGGTCGTCCGGAGTCGCGGTTCGACGCGGACCGGGTCTTCGCCGCCTGCGCGGAGGCGGGAACGGCCGTGGAGATCAACAGCAGGCCCGAGCGGCTCGACCCGCCCCGCCGCCTGCTGCGCCGCGCCGTCGACGCCGGCGTCCTGTTCGCCGTCGACACCGACGCGCACGCGCCCGGCCAGCTGGACTGGCAGATCCACGGCTGCGCCCGCGCCGAGGAGTGCGGTGTCCCGGCGGAACGCGTCGTCACCACATGGCCGGCCGGGGAACTGCTGGCCTGGTCGCGCGACGGCACCCTCCCGGAGGGCATCCGCGCCGGGAGCGACGGGACGGGCGGCGCGGTCCGCGCGGCGCCGGGACAGGAACGGTGAACCCATGACGGCCACAAGCGTGCGAGGCATCGACCACATCGGGGTCACGGTCCCCGACCTGGAGACCGCCACCCTCTTCCTCGTCAGGGCGTTCGGCGCCGTGGTGCTCTACGACACCCTGCGCCGCCACGACGGGCCACGGGGCGGCCGGGACGTCGAGCAGCGGCTCGGGGTCCCGGCCGGCACCCAGCAACTGGCGGTCAGGATGCTGGCCATCCCCGGCGCGGGCCCGGCCGTCGAGGGGCCGGGCATCGAGCTGTTCGAGTTCGAAGGCCCGCGCCGCGAACCCCCGGTGCGGCCCTGCGACTTCGGCTGGCAGCACGTGGCGCTCTACGCCGACGACCTGGACGCCGCCGTACGGGACTGCGTGGCCGCCGGAGCCACCCTCCTCGCCCCGCCCCAGCCGCTGCCTGGACCCGAGGCGGGGGAGCGCAACCGGTTCGCGTATCTGCGCACCCCCTGGGGCAGCACCCTGGAGCTTCTGACGTACCCGGACCCGCAGCCCTGGGAGCGCGCCGCCACCCGGTCGCGTTCCCGGCCCGCGCCGCCCGTGCCACCCGCGCGGTCCGTACCGGCGGGCGTCACCGGTGCCTGGCCCACGGACCCGGACCGCCCGGACCCCACGCGTGCCGCGCGCCGGGTCCCCGTACCGGCCGAGCCCGCCGCCTCCTGGCCCAGGGACCCGGACCGGCCGCCCGGGGCCGTCAGTTGAGATCCGCGAGCACCCGCAGTGTGTGCGGGTCCGGTGCCGTCACCAGCAGGTCGGTCACCGGCCCCGCACGCCACAGCTCCAGCCGCTCCGCGATGCGCTCCCGGGGGCCGACCAGCGAGATCTCGTCGGCGAACGCGTCCGGCACGGCCAGCACCGCCTCCTGTCTGCGCCCTTCGAGGAAGAGCCGCTGGACGCGCCGGGCCTCCTCCTCGAACCCCATCCTCGCCATCAGATCGGCGTGGAAGTTGCGGGCCGCGTGCCCCATCCCGCCGATGTAGAAGCCGAGCATCGCCTTCACCGGCAACAGCCCCTCGGCGACGTCGTCGCAGACCCGCGCGCGGGCCATCGGCGCGATCAGGAACCCCTCGGGCAGGCCGGTGAGCGACGCCTCGTACACCTCGGGACGCAGCGGCGACCAGTACAACGGCAGCCAGCCGTCGGCGATCCGGGTGGTCTGCGCGATGTTCTTCGGCCCCTCCGCCCCGAGCAGTACGGGGAGCCGAGCGCGCAGCGGGTGGGTGATGGACTTCAGCGGCTTGCCCAGACCAGTGCCGTCCGGGCCGCCGTACGGGTGGGAGTGGAAGCGCCCGTCCAGCACGACGGGAGCTTCGCGGGCGAGGACCTGTCGGATCACGTCGACGTACTCGCGGGTCGCGGTCAACGGGCTGCGGGGGAACGGCCGTCCGTACCAGCCCTCCACCACCTGCGGCCCGGACAGCCCCAGCCCCAGCATCATCCGGCCGCCGGAGAGATGGTCGAGAGTGAGGGCCTGCATGGCGGTGGCGGTCGGGGTGCGCGCCGCCATCTGCGCGACGGCGGTGCCCAGCCGGATGCGGGAGGTGTGCGCGGCGATCCAGGTCAGGGGAGTGAACGCGTCGGAACCCCACGCCTCCGCCGTCCACACCGAGGCGTACCCCAGCCGCTCCGCCTCCCGGGCGAGTTCCAGATGGCCGGGGTCCGGGCCGCGGCCCCAGTATCCGAGCGCGAGTCCGAGCCGCATCCCGTCACCTCCCACGTTTCTGACGCCCTATCAGATCCCTGGTGCAGGAGGGAGGGTACGGCAGTGGCCCCCCGCCCGGAAGGGCGAGGGGCCACTGCTCGGCCAGAGGCCGGCCGACAGGCTCTCAGCCGCGCTGGATGCCCGTGGTGTCCTGGAGCACGCCGCGACGGCCGTCCTGGGTCTGCGCGACGAGCGCCGAACCGCGCTGTTCGACCGCGAGGTACCAGGTGCCCGGCGCCAGTTCGGCGATCGGCGACGGCGAACCGTCCTCGCCGTACAGCGGGCGCGCCACCGGCACCGCGAACCAGAACGGCGCGAAGTCACCGGCCGGCGCACCGCCCTGCGGCTGCCCTGCCTGGGAGTGCCCCGCCTGCGCGTGCGCCTGACCGGCCTGGGGCTGACCGCCCTGCGGCTGGCCCGCCTGCGACTGACCGGCGTGCGGCTGCGCGCCGTACGCCTGCGGCTGACCCGGCTGCGCCCCGTACGGCTGCTGCTGGGCACCGGGGTAGCCGTACCCCTGGCCGGCGGCCTGCGGCTGGCCGCCGTACGGCGACTGCACGGCCTGCGGGGCCGGGCTCGGCGCACCCATCAGCGGCGCCTTGAGGGCGGGGATCAGCGGTGTGCCGACCGCGCCGACCGCGAGCAGGACCGCACCCAGCAGACCGAGGATCAGACTGGCGCCCGCGTTGCTGGCGTCGATCAGCGTCCAGAACGCCGTCCACAGCACGAAGACGCTGAACGCGGCACCGAACTGGCCGAGTTCGAAGCCGAGCACCTTGCGGCTCGGCATGGTGCGGCCCACGACGACGAGCGCCGCCGCGATGATGCCGCCCAGGAAGACGCTCATGAGCAACGAAAGCGCGTCCCAGGCGTTCGGGGCCGAGTAATTGGAACAGTTGATGCCCGGCGGGCACTCATAACTGCTGAGGTTGAGGAAAGAGGCGATGAACAGCACCACCGCTGCTCCGATCACCACGCCGTCGCCTCTAGTGAGGGAGCGCATATTCACGTGAAGGTCCTTCGTCGGTCGTCTCATCGGGGTGGTCGCCGTCGCCGCCGGCGGGCGGTCACGGCGCGAAGCTCGGGGGTGGCTCCCCATCGTACGGATGAATCTATCGTCTGCCCCGCCGGGCCGTGCGTCGGCAGGGAACCGTGAACGCACTTCCCCCGGTTTCGCCTCAGAACGTCCTCCTACTACCCCTTCAAGTAGCCGCTGATGCCGTCGGCGATGCCCTGCGCCGCCTTCTGCCGCCATCCCGCACTGGTGAGCAGGGCGGCGTCCTTCGGGTCACGCATATTGCCGCATTCGATGAACACCTTGGGCACGGTCGACAAATTCAGTCCGCCCAGATCCTTACGAACATCCAACCCGGTTTTGTCGCCGATGTAATTGGAGGGCGCACTTCCGGTGGCGCGGAGGAAGAGACCGGCGATCCGCGCGCCGAGCTCGCGGGACGGGTCGACGATCTTCGAGGTGTCCGCCTTTCCGGCACGCACCAGGCCGGGGAGGATCACGTGGAATCCCCGGTTGCCGACCGCGGAACCGTCCGCGTGCACCGACACCACCGCGTCGGCCTTCGCCGCGTTGCCGATCCGGGCCCGCTCGTCCACGCACGGCCCGTACGGGCGGTCGCCGTCCTGCGTCAGCACGACCTTCGCCCCCTGCGCCCGCAGGAGATCGCGCACCCGGCGCGAGACGTCCAGGGTGAACCGGGCCTCCGCGTAACCGGCGTCGGTCGACGTGCCGGTGGTGTCGCATTCCTTGCGCCCGGTGCCGACGTCCACCTGACGGTTGATCTCACGGGTGTGCAGGCGGTTGTCGGGGTTGTGCCCGGGGTCGATGACGACGGTCTTCCCGGACAGCGGCCCGGACACCGCGCGGTCCACGGCCTTCGAGGACGGACCGGACGGGGTCGACGGGGCGGCGGACGTCCGGCCCGGCACCGGGGCCGAGGACGCGGCGGAGGTGCCGTCACTGCCCGGCCGGGGCTCGGCCGGTTGCCCGGAAAGCCCGTCGTCGGAGGCCGCGCCGCAACCGGCGGCGGTCAGGCACAGGGATATGGCTGCGAGCGCGGCAGCGGCACGCTGGGGCCGGCGGCGCGGGGTGGGGGGAACGCTCTCGTCGTACGGCACCACGCGATGCTATCGGGGGGTGCCCCCGGCCGCCCGTCGTGCACGCCCCGGGCCCGACGCCCGCGCGTGCTACCGGGCCCGACGCCCGGGTCCGCACCGGCCTGTACGCGGGCTGCCCGTACCGCAGTCGACGGCTGCCGCCTCCGTCCCCGGCCCGGATCCCCGGCCTCGGAACGTCGGGCTCAGATCCCCGGCCCCGTGCGCCGCAGCACCCGCAGCGAGTCCGTGACCGACACCTCGGCGAACGCGCCGGAGGCCAGCGCCCGCAGATAGATCCGGTACGGGGCCTGCCCGCCGTGCGCCGGGTCCGGGAACACGTCATGGATCACCAGCAGCCCGCCCTCGGCGACATGCGGCGCCCAGCCCTCGTAGTCGCCGTTCGCGTGCTCGTCGGTGTGCCCGCCGTCGATGAAGACGAAGCCCAGCTTCCCGCTCCAGACGGCCGCGACCTGCGGGGACCGCCCGACCATGGCCACGACGTGGTCCTCCAGCCCTGCCGCGTACAGCGTCCGGCGGAACGTCGGCAGCGTGTCCATCCGCCCCACCTCCGGGTCCACCACGGTCGGGTCGTGGTACTCCCAGCCCGGCTGCTGCTCCTCGCTGCCCCGGTGGTGGTCCACGGTCAGCGCCGTCACCCCGGCCGCGCGGGCGACGTCGGCGAGCAGGATGGTGGAGCGCCCGCAGTACGTGCCCACTTCGAGGACCGGCAGCCCCAGCGCGGCACCCTCCACGGCGGCCCGGTACAGCGCGAGCCCCTCCACCACCGGCATGAAGCCCTTGGCGGCCTGGAAGGCGGCGAGAATCTCCGGCGACGGCTCGGCGACGGACTCGGCGGTCACGGGTTCCTCCTGGTGGGCGCGGTGATGCGGGTACGCGTTCGACGGCGCCCCATCGTGCCGTACGCGCCTGGCGGGGGCGCGGGCGGGGCGTCCACTTCGCCGTGATCTACGGCCGTCAAAGCAGGGTCCAGGAAGGGCCGTCCGGCACGCGATACCAGGCACGCTGGCTGTCCGGAGTGATCGCGAGCCCGAAGTCCTCACGGGCGGGGGTGCCCTTCGAGAAGATCGAGGCCAGTTCCTCAACGGTGTCCCAGAGCCGACGAGGGCCGATCTGCCGGACCTTTCCGCCGACGTGGGCCGTGGCCGTGGAACCGTCGTCCACCCACAGTCCCACACCGGTCAGGTTGCCCTCGTCGTCACGCCAGGAACACGAGTGGTATCCGGGGAGCGCGAGCGACAGCGGAAACCTCAACCGGTCGAGCACGTCCTGGACCGGAACCGAAGCCCTCTCCACCGGTCGGACTTCCAGGCCCGCAAAGTCGGGACTCCTTCCCGCCGTGCGCCGCGGCATGAAGAACGCGGGCGTCGGGAGAAACTGCCCAGCCGCCTCGCCGCCGTCCGGGACAACGACCCTTGCCACACCGAAACCGACAGGAGCGACGATCACCCCGCCTTCACGTACCTGGGACAGGAGCGGGGGCGGGATGCACCGGAGTCCGGCCGTGGCGATGACGCGGTCGTACGGCGCGCGGGCCGGGTAACCCTCGGCGCCGTCCCCGGCGAACGTGAGGGGCCGGAGTCGGTGTTGGGCCAGCCGTTCGCGGGCGAGGAGCACCAGTTCGGGATCGACGTCCACACTTACCACACTGTCGCTGCCCAGGCGCGATGCCAGCAGAGCAGCGTTGTACCCGGTACCCGTGCCCAGCTCGTACACCGTGTCGCCGACCTGCGCGTCCAGCGCGTCCAGCGCGTCCAGCGCGTCCAGCATCAACCCGGGTTCACTCGACGACGAGGTCGGGACACCGTTTTCGTCGAGTCGCGTCGTCAAGGCCGTGTCCGAATACACGGTCTCCAGATAGCCGGGGTCGGCAGCAGACACTTCATTCCATGCGCCCTGCTCGTCCTGCCTGAGAAAGACGGGGATGAAGTGCTCCCGTGGCACGTCGGCGAACGCGGCCAGCCATCCGCTCGAATGTCCCTCGCAGAGGGCGGCACCGAACTTCGCGCGCAGCTCGGCCGCTGTGTTGTTGTTCGGTGAGTTCATCGCAGCACCGCTACGGCCAGCGAGCAGCCGAGGGCGGCGAGGCAGATGATGTACGCGATCTGCCGACGGAGTTCGCTCACGTCCTGTCCTTCGGAGGCACGGCCTCATGCTCCGGGAGGCAGTGGCCGTTGCTGTCGGCGAGAGCGTCTGGGGACGGCCGAGCGGGAAGGGGCGAGGTGACGGCCTCCGTCTTTTTCCGGTACTCGGCGACCAGCCACCGCAGCAGCCGGGCGAGGTCGCGCAGGTGCTGGTAGGCGTTGAAGACGAGAACGCCGTCGCCCGGCGTGGACGCGAGGAGTTGGTCGACCTCCCACCGGGCGGCTCGTGTGGCGGTGGTCCGTTCCTGCCCGAGTGCCTCCTCGGCGAAGAGGACGATGCGGCCGCGCAGTTGGGCCGTCCACTCGTCGATCTCCTGCCGGGTGGTGGTGCCGAGCCGGAGAGCGAGCGCACCGTTGGTTGCCCGTTCCGCGGTCTCGACGTCCAGGGGGAGTTCGTTCGTGTCCGGTGCCGGCGGCAGGCTCGACGTGAGGTCTTTCATGGGGGGGCTCCTGGGCCTTGGGCATGGGGGCGCACAAGGCATGGCCATGCATCGGTTGCCCTGTGCGCTTTATTGGCAACTGGTGGTAATCGTGACAGTGAGGTCGATATCTTGGAAGCGTCGCAGCGGGTTTCTGCAAGCGGTTTTCCGCGTGAAGTTCAGTGCTGCGGCGGTCCGTTCACGCCCCGCGCGATGCCTTCTGCCGTGACGCAGAAAGCTCCTTGCGGCAGCGGGACATTCTCCGTCACACTGGGTAACGCTCCCTGGGAGGCAGAAGATGATCACGGATGTGGAGTCGGCGACCCCCGCCCTCTGCCGCCTCCAGTTAGGCCGCGAGCTCCGTCAGCTCCGGCAGGAAGCCGGTCTCACGTCCACCCAAGTGGTTCGCACTCTGATCTGCAGCCCGTCGAAGCTGACGAGGCTGGAGACGGGGGAGAACTCGGTGGTGGAGACCGCGGACGTGATGGCGCTCTGCGAGATCTACCGGGCGTCCCCCGAGAAGCGGGCCCTGCTGCTGGGGTACGCGGCCGTCACCAAGACCAAGAAGGACTGGTGGCAGTCGCCCGAGTACCGGCCTGCCATCGAGCCCACGTTCAAGGCGTACTTGGGGCTGGAGGCCACGGCCGCGGCACTCCACAAGTACGAGGGCGAGTTCGTCCCCGGTCTCCTCCAGACGGGTGACTATGTGCGCACCATCCACCGGCGCGCGCACGAGAGACTTTCCGCCGACGAGATCGACCGACTCGTAGACGTACGGATGACGCGGCAGGAGGCGCTCCACCGTGAGTCGGCGCCACTCAAGTTCGCGGCGGTCATCAACGAGGCGGTTCTCCATCGCCGGGTCGGCGGTCCGGCCGTCATGCGGGCGCAGATAGAGCATCTGGTGGCGGTGGCCGAGCTGCCCTCGGTGCGGGTGCAGGTCATCCCCTTCAAGGCGGGCGCACACCCTGGAATGAACGGCGCCTTCACGCTGCTCCGGTTCGACGACGCGCAGTCCATCGTCTACCTGGAGAACCTCGGCGGGGCGTCGGTCACCCGGAGACGCGCCGATGTGTGCCTGTACGAAGAGGCGTTCAACGACCTCCAGATTCTTGCCGTGGGGCCAGAGGAATCTCTCGGCATGATCAGAGAAGCGATCAAGGAGCATTGATTCACATGACCACTCGTGAGCCCGCCGGTGCCCACTGGTTCAAGTCGAGCTACAGCAATGACCAGGGCGGTGAATGTGTCGAAGGCGCTCGGCTCGACGGGCGGGTGATGGCTGTCCGGGATTCCAAGGACCCCGGGCAGGGCGTCTGCGTGTTCCCGGCGGCCGCCTGGCTGGCGTTCGTCGACGAGGTGAAGGCCGACGACACCGTTGCCTGATGTTTCCTGAGCGAAGGTCCCTGCCACGTGTGGGCAGGGACCTTCGTCGCGTCGGTGGCCTGGTCCACGCGTCCGCGCCCGGGGTGGCGCCCCATCGTGCCGTATGCCCCCGCCGAAGGTGTGACACTGCTGGCGAATCTGGTTGCTGCTTCGTGCCCGGCTGCGCATCCTGCTGGGATGCGCTTTTCCGTCAACATCCCGAACTTCGGTGACTTCGCCGACCCCCGTAGCGTCGCGACCGTTGCGGCTGCCGCCGAACAGGCCGGTTGGGACGGCCTCTTCATCTGGGACCACGTACTGCATCGGCGGCACCAGGGGCGTCCCTTCGGAGACCCCTGGATGCTGCTGACCGCGGCCGCGCTGGCCACCTCTCGGATCCGGCTGGGCACCCTGCTGACGCCGGTTCCCCGTTACCGTCCACAGCAACTGGCCCGCCAAGTGGCTACCCTGGACCACCTCAGCGGCGGCCGGGTGATCTTCGCCGCGGGCCTGGGCGGTCCGATCGAGGACGAATACCACAGCTTCGGCGACGCGGCCGAGCCGCGCCTCCTCGCCGAGCGGCTGGACGAGGGACTGGGGCTGTTGGGCCGCTTCTGGTCCGGTGAACCGGTGAAGCACCACGGTCGGCACTACGAGGTCCGGGATGTGGCGCTGCTGCCCGCCACTGTGCAACGGCCCGGTCCGCCGGTGTGGATCGGCGGGTTCTGGCCGCGTCGTGCGCCCATACGGCGGGCAGCGCGGTGCCGCTTTTCGAGACGGCCCGGCATGGTCATGTGCCGGACGTGGCGGAGGTACGCGAGCTGGTCGGCTATGTGCGCAAGCACCGTACAGCCGGGGCCGAGCGCCCCTTCGAGTTCGTGCTCGGCGGTGCCACACCCCCGGACGCGGCGAAGGCCAGGGACGTGATCGGTCCCCTGCGCGACGCCGGTGCCACCTGGTGGGACGAGCGACAGGTCCAGACCGGCCCCGACCTGGACCGCCTCTCTCCGGTGCTGCGCCGCATCGAGGCGGGGCCGCCGACGGTCTGATCAGCCATTCGTGGTGGTGCCGGGCGGCAGTGGTTCTGCCTGCAGTAGGAGAAGGAGATGCGCCCATGGCAGGCTCCCCAACGCTCGGCGACATGGCGGAGACGCCCACCGGCCTCACCGCATAGGTCGAACGTCGTCTCCATCGCGATGTCGTGGTTGACCCACTCGCGGGTGACCGAGGGCAGGAGGAGCCGGTCGATGGTGTCGATCAGCTCCTGCTCGTGGCCGGGCAGGAAGCGGCCGTCCACCCGGGCCGTCGCCTTTCCGGGGATGACGTCGGTCTGGTAACCGGCGTCGAACATGGCCTGGAGCGGGCTGTGCCCTGAGCCGGGCACGCCTTCTCGGTGAATGCCCCATGGGCATGGAGCACCAGCAGTTCTTCTCCATTGGCCGGGGCGGAACCGAGCCGTCACGTGCTGCTTCGAGGCCTCGGGCTTCTGCCGCGCCTCGACGTCTCGACGAGCAGGGCGTCATGAGTTCCTGATCACTATTAGTCTCGCTCCCGGCACTGGTCTGCGAGGGAGAACGAGGAAGGCGATCAAGGACGCTCATGGCCGACACATCACTACCGAAGCCGGATGCACTTCCGCTCACGCCGGACGAATTGAAAAAGCGTGACCTCGAGTGGGCGGAATCGCTGTACCAGGCGCCGCCTGCAGACAGCTACGCCGACCCCACGGCTCCCGTTCCGCTCCAGCCGACTTCACCACTCCGGCCCCAGCCGCCGCTCCTCATGCCCCCCGGTTCCCCTGGCACGGGCGGTCAGGGGCAGGGGGAGCAGCTCAGGATCACGCCGT
Organism: Streptomyces sp. NPDC002476; assembly: GCF_042889785.1. Taxonomy (NCBI): domain Bacteria; kingdom Bacillati; phylum Actinomycetota; class Actinomycetes; order Kitasatosporales; family Streptomycetaceae; genus Streptomyces; species Streptomyces sp. NPDC002476. The sequence goes on from NZ_JBIARH010000045.1 coordinate 35,591, forward strand.
CCGTCCTCAACAAGGCTGCCGACAGGGCGGATGAGATTCTCACCGCGTTCTCCCAACCCGCCGCCTCGCTCGAAGCCCCGGTCCGGGCCGCGGTATCCGCGCTTTCGGACTGGCAGTCGGCTCGTGCTCTGCGCGAGGCTCACAAGCGTTGGGAACAACAGGCAGGCACTGTGGCAGCCTGGCTCGGTCACATCGCCGAAAGTCTCCGGGCCGGCGCCCGCGACTACACCAGGGCGGACGTTGCCGTCGATGAGGCTGTCCGCAACGTGCGGCCGCGTAGGTCACTGCTCGAAGGGCTGTAGTGGTTTCTTTCTATCGCGAGATCCTGGACACCGACTTGGGCCCGTTGCAGAAGGTCGTCGACCAGTGGCGGACCGCACACAAGGGCATCAGCGGACTGGGCAAGCGGGTGCACGACGAGATGCTCGGCCCACTGCGTGACAAGGGCTACTGGGAGGGCGCCGCGGCTCCCTATGCCTGGCGGATGATCGACGACATCCAGCGGCAACTGGAGCAGGCCACCAAGGTCGCGGCAGCCGTGGCGGGGGTGCTCGAAGACGCCCTGGGCGAACTGAAGGCTGTGAAAGCCGCGCTTCAGGACGCCGTGCGACGGGCTGAGGACAAGGGCCTCTTCATCTATCCGGACGGTTCCGTCTCACCCTCCACCATCGGGGGCCGGTCCACGGTGATCGAGAAGGGTTCGGAGGAGGAGAAGATCATCGAAGATGCCTCACGGGAGATCGTCGACCTGGTCAAGCGGGGCATCGTCGCTGACCAGAATCTGGCGTTCGCCCTGATGGCGGACATCGGGCTGGGGACGTGGTTCAACAGAGACCCGCAGCACAGAGACATCGACAACACCGACAAGATCAACGAGGACGACTACAACGCGTTCAGCCGGATCCTGAGTGGCAAGGACCCCTACCCCGTGCACAAGGGCGAGGGCCCGTACGAGCTGGGCCGGGACTGGGTGACCGGTATCGGCCCGCGCGAGCGGGAGTACGCGGTCGACGACGAGATGACCAAGGCGATCCGGTCCAGCGTGAGCATGGAGCAATTGCGCGAGGACACCCTCGCGGAGTGGCGTGAGCAGGGCAAGACGGATGGCACTGTCAGTTACTCGATCTCTGCCGGAGGGAAGATCGGAGCCTTGAAGAAGCTGGTGTTCACCGACTTGCCCGCGATCGTCACGGGGGACGAAGACCACTTGGGCGAAGCCTTCGTGGGCTCCTACTCCCTGGACTACAAGGTCCAGGGACAGGACCCGGACGGATCACTGATCGTCCAATACACCCTGGAGAACAACACAAGCAACGAATCCTTCCTCCACTATGTCGGCTACTACGACTGGTTGGAGAACTTCAACCGGGACGAGGGCTTGTTCTCCACCGTAGGCCAGACGATCGTGTGGACCGAGCGCATTCCGGCAGGCGGGGAGCAACACCGATGAACTCCTGTCTCTCCCGCGCTCGCGGGGCTTTGTTCGTGGTCGTGGCTCTCGCCGGAACGGTCAGCGGGTGCGGTTCCGACGCGTTCGAACGTTGTGTCCCGCAGGGGTCCACCGCAGTGAGCTCGGTCGATCTCGCCGGTACCTTCGAGGGCGTCCGGGACGCGAAAGGCGTACGCCTGACCCTCACCACCGCTCCGGGGCAGGCGGGCGGCACACTCACAGTGCGGAACTGGCCCACCGGGGACTACTACCGGGCCGAACTGGGCGAAACCTTCGACGGCTCCGGCACGTGGGAGATCGACCGGCCTACCACCTCGGACGCATCCCCTCTGCTGCGGCTGCACTTCGACAAGCCCAGGGACATGCTGCGTGGCGACACGGTAGATCTCCTGGCGATCGCAGTGGACTCCGATCGTGCCGTCATCTACGAGAACGATGATCCCGACACCTGCCCGTCCTTCCGCTTGGACCTGAAGAAACCCTGACCCCTGAAGAAACCCTGACCGCGGAGCGGGTCGACTCCTCGCGGAACCGCCCCGCGACGCCGTACGCCCCCACCGGGCGGGGTGTCCGGTGGGGGCGTACGGGGGGTGAGCCCGGGTCGGGCCGTCCGGCGGGGCTGCGATGTGGTGGTCAGCAGCTCTGCCAGAGTCGGGTCATGACGCGGACGCCGAAGCGCAGGCCCTCCAGGGGCACGCGTTCGTCCACGCCGTGGAAGAGGCGGCCGTAGTCCAGGTCGTGCGGGAGCTTGAGGCCCTTGAAGCCGAAGCAGCGGATGCCGAGGCGGGTGAACGCCTTGGCGTCGGTGCCGCCCGGGTTGCAGTACGGGACGGGGTGGCCGTCCGGGTCCTCGGCGCGTACCGCCGCGCACATGGCGTCGACCAGCGGGCCGTCGAACGTCGTCTCCATCGCGATGTCGTGGTTGACCCACTCGCGGGTGACCGAGGGCAGGAGGAGCCGGTCGATGGTGTCGATCAGCTCCTGCTCGTGGCCGGGCAGGAAGCGGCCGTCCACCCGGGCCGTCGCCTTTCCGGGGATGACGTTGGTCTGGTAACCGGCGTCGAACATGGTGGGGTTCGCGGAGTTGCGGAGCACCACCTGCATGAAGTCGGAGACCGGGCCCAGCCGTTCGAGGCTGCCCTCGATGTCGTCCTCGTCGAACTCGACCCCGTAGAGGCGGGCGGCCTCTTCGAGGAGGGCGCGCACCGGTTCGATCAGGCGGATCGGGAAGGTCTCGCGGCCGATGCGGGCCAGCGACTCCGCGAGGTCGGTGACCGCGTTCTCGTCGTTGGGGGAGGAGCCGTGGCCGGCGCGGCCGGTGGCGGTCAGCTCCATCCAGGCCATGCCGCGCTGGGCGTTCTCGATCGGGTAGAGGCGGCGGGTGCCGTCGATCGCGAAGGAGAAGCCGCCGCCCTCGCCGATCGCCTCGGTGACCCCGGCGAACAGGTCCGGGCGGTGCTCGACCAGCCAGTGGGCGCCGAACTGCCCGCCCGCCTCCTCGTCGGCGAGGAACGCGAGGACCAGGTCACGGGAGGGCTGGGTGCCGGTGCGGGCGAAGTGACGGGCGGTGGCCAGCATGACGGCCACCGTGTCCTTCATGTCGATCGCCCCGCGCCCCCACAGATATCCGTCGCGGATCTCGCCGGAGAAGGGCGGGACCTGCCACTCGGAGGCGTCGGCGGGTACGACGTCCAGGTGGCCGTGGACCAGCAGGGCGCCGCGCTCCGGGTCGGCGCCCGCGATCCGGGCGATCACGTTGGCGCGGCCCGGGGCCGATTCGACCAGTTCGGACTCGATGCCCACTTCGGCGAGGCGGCCCACCACCCAGTCGGCGCAGGCGCGCTCGTCGCTGGTGGGGTTCGAGGTGTCGAACCTGATCAGCTCGGCGCAGAGGGTGACGACCTCGTCCTGGGACAGCTCGGAGGCCGGGACGAGAGGAGTGCCGGGGTCGGGGTTGGTCATGTCGTTCCCAAGGTCGCTGGTGGTCATGCTGCTCCCACCGGGGTCGTGTCACGGGCGGCCGGGGCGTCGGCGTCCGTGTCGTCCAGGGTGGAGGTGCCGTACGGCTTCACCCAGCCCAGCAGGCCGAGGACGCTGTACAGGACGAAGGCGGTGGCCAGCGAGTTCAGGGCCGGGATGCCTCCGTCGTAGAACTTGCCGACGCAGAACGCCGCGATCCAGATGACGAGGGACATCGGCACCCAGGTCGGCGAGGTCTTCGGCAGGGTCTCGGACTCCCGCGTGTCGTCCAGCGGCTTGCGCATCCGCTTCACGACCCAGTACTCGGCCACGATGATGCCGCCGATCGGCGGGATCGCGACGCCGAGCACGGACAGGAAGTCGGTGAAGTGGGTCATGATCCCGACGGCGGACAGGACGGTGCCCGCGACACCCAGGACGATCGTGATGAACCCGCGGTGCAGCCGCTTGCCGAAGACGACCTGGAAGAAGTTGACGACGCCGAGCGACGAGCCGTACAGGTTCCAGTCGTTGATCTTCGCGGTGGACATCAGGACCACCAGGACGCCGAAGACACCGGAGGTGGACAGCACGATGTGCGAGACCTCGCTGCTCTTGACCAGGTGGCCCAGGAGCACACCGGTCATGCCGACGATGTACTCGGACAGGATCATCGACGAGGCGCTCTGCAGGAAGACGTGCGAGCCCTTCTTGTTGTACCGGGTCATCTCCGGGGCCACGATCGCGCCGGTCATGAAGCCGCCCGCGATGGCGGTGGCGGCGACGGCGAGCGGGATGGTCGGGCCGGGGGCCGGCGAGTCGATCAGATCGCCGATCGAGTGGTCCTTCAGTGTCGAGACGACCGACCAGGCGACCATCGCGAAGAAGAGCGGGGTCACGATCTTGGCGAAGACGGCCATGTAGCGGAAGCCGAAGATCACCAGGGCGGTGATGGCGATGCCCGCCAGAACGCACCACAGCCAGGACGGCCCGCCGACGAGCGCGGAGACGCTGTTGCCGAAGATCGTGTTCTGGACGCCGAACCAGCCGACCAGGCTCACCGCGATGACGAAGCTGACCAGCGCGGAACCGTTGCGGCCGAAGCCCACCCAGCGGGTCAGCATCGGGGTCGCCAGGCCCTCGCGCATGCCGGCCATGCCGATGGCGAAGATCACGACCTCCAGGATCACCGCCCCGAGCGTGAACGCGAGGAAGGCGTCCCCGAACGTCATCCCGACACCGATGGTGGCGCCGAGGGTGAACTGCGAGATCGAACCGGACTGGGCCAGCCACTGGAGCAGCATCGACCAGAAACCGAACCGCTTGTCGCGCGGGACGCGGGAGAGCGAGTAGTCGTCGCTGCCGATGCTCTTCGCCTCGGGGGTGCCGCTCGTCCCGCGGGTGTCGCCGTTTCTCGCCGCGCGGGTCGCGGCACCGGCCTTCGGGGTGGCTGCCATCAGGACTCCTGGGGGGTACGGCCGAGGGTCTGGAGGTGAGCCAGCGACCCGTAGCGGCTGACGAGGTTGTCGAACTCCACCGCGTCGTGGAAGTCCAGGTGGCCGCCGCCGTAGGACTTGGCGACCTCCACGGCGTAGCGGGCGGCGGAGGCGATGTCCGCCTCGTGGCTCGCACCCGTGGCGCAGCCCGGCACCGCGGCGGCCGAGGTGACAGCCAGGCCGACGACCGGGGCGGCCGTCGCGGTGGCGGGCTGGAGGATCGAATTGATGTGGTGTGCACCGTTACCGTACGGGGTGATGTCCTGCGTGGTCACGGGATACGTGACCAACGGCTCACCGGTCACCACGGCCAGCAGTTCGCCCAGCGCCTCGCTGACCCGCAGCACCCAGCCCTCCTTGACGGTGGGGGACAGGGCGAGGCCCTTGTGGTTGATGATGCGGTTGCCCTTGGTGGTGTCGATGGAGAGCACGGCCTCCATGTCGTCGGTCACCTCGTGGCGGTTCATGGTGGCGATGTCCACGGGCGAGCCCATGAACGGCACCGGGTCGTGCGGCTCGGTCGGCGCGTTCGGGCAGATGTGGGTGGCGACGACCACGTCGCCGGGCAGCACGTCGCCGCGGCGGCGCATGTCCAGCAGCTTGGCGGCGGTGGCCAGCGCGGCGACCGCCCCGTCGGCGTCGGAGACCATGCCGGTCACCTCGGGCCGGGCGCCGATGCCGCCGAGCCGGCCCACCACGCCCAGCGTGCGGGCGTCGCCGCCGGACGCGCGCCCTCGCGCACCCGGGATGCGGACCAGCACGAAGTCCGTCGAGCCGTGCTCGCCGGTCACCGTGGTGACCTGTGCGGATGCGCCCTCGGCCCCGCTGACGGAGTCGAGGTACCCGGCTACCGCCTGGCCATCGACCTGGGGATCGTCCAGCAGATCGACGATGTCCAGCACGTACTTCAACATGAGGGGCCTTTCTCGCTCGTCCGGACACCCGGGCTTCACGCATCCGGGCATCCGGGTCCCACTCGTCCGGACACCGGCAGGTGCGGTCCGGGCACCCGGGCCCGCGCCCGGCGGGGGCAAGAAGACGGGGCGGGGTGCTGAGGCAACATTCGGGATCGGATAGCGTTGAACGCAACAGTTTCCCGTTATTTGCAATTCACGTCTGAATGGTGAGATGGCCATGGCGGACTTCGATCTCGACCGGCGCACCCCCGCCGGGGCACTGCAAACCGTCGACCGGGCGCTCCTCGTGCTGCTCGCCTTCGAACGGACCCGGCCCGACTGGGGCGTCACGGAGGTCGCCGCGGAGTTCGGGTGGGACACCTCCGTCGCCCAGCGGCTGCTCGCCACCCTCGCCGGGCGCGGCTTCCTCGTCTCCGACCCCGTCACCCGCCGCTACCGCATCGGCCCCGCCGTGCTGCGGCTGGGCCGGCTCTGGGAGCGTTCCGGATCACTGGAGCTGCTGGCCGGGCCCGTCCTGGAGGAGCTGCGCCGGGTCACCGGCGACACCGTGCTGTTCTGCCTGCCCGACAGCTTCCACATGCGGTGCGTCGCCGCCGAGGAGGGGAAGGCCGGACCGCTGCGCTATCACCCGTTGGTCGGTGAGCTCTACCCGGCGCACGCCGGCGCGACGAGCAAGTCCTACTACGCGTACCTGCCCGACGAGCAGCGCCACCGGCTGTTCCGTGGCCGGCCCATGGCCCGCTTCACCGACCGGACGGTCACCGATCCGGACCGGCTGGAGGAGGAGTTCATCAAGATCCGCTCCCAGGGGTACGCCTGGACGGTCGGCGAGTACGACACCGGCATCGCGACCGTCGCCGTGCCCGTCTTCCTGGGGCGCGAACCGTACGGGAGCCTCAGCCTCGGCGGCGCCGAGGAACTCTTCCGGGGGGCGCCCGAGGGCCGGCTCGAACCCCTGCGCCACGCCGCCCAGCTGCTGGAGAAGCGCCTCACCCAGCCCCCGCAGCGCCCCAAGTCGCGCGCCCGGCGCCCGCGTACCGCCTGATGGCCCGGAAGAGACCCGTGCGCGGGGCCGGGAGCCCGTGACCCGTATGAGGCCCGGACAACACCGAAGAGAACCGAGAGGACCCCTTGTGAATCTGCTCCTGCTCTCCAACTCCACCCAGTACGGGCGCGGTTACCTGGAACACGCCCTCGACACCGTCACCGCGTTCCTGCCCTCCGGCGCCCGGCTGGCCTTCGTGCCGTACGCGCTCGCCGACTACACCGCGTACACCGCGCGCGTCCGCGACGCCCTCGCGCCGTCCGGCATCACCGTTCGCGGCGTGCACGAGAACGCCGACCCGGTCGCCGAACTCGCCGCGTCCGACGCCGTGTTCATCGGCGGCGGCAACTCCTTCCGGCTGCTGAGCGCCCTGTACCGGACCGGGCTGCGGGACGCCGTGACCGAGGCGGTGCGCGACGGGCTGCCGTACATGGGCGCCAGCGCCGGCACGAACATGGCGGCGCCCACCCTGCGCACCACCAACGACATGCCCATCGTGGAGCCGCCGTCCTTCGAGACGCTCGGGCTGATCCCGTTCCAGATCAACCCGCACTACCTCGACCCCGACCCGGAGAGCACCCACAAGGGCGAGACGCGCGAGGAGCGGCTCACCGAGTTCCTGGAGGAGAACGACGTGCCGGTGCTCGGCCTGCGCGAGGGCTCGTGGCTGCGGGTCGACGGGCGTCATGCCCGGGTGCGGGGCGCCCGTCCCGCCCGGCTGTTCGTCCGTGGCGCGGAGCCGCAGGAGCTGCCCGCCGGGACGGACGTCTCCCATCTGCTCGCGACGACACCGCGGTTCGACGCGCCGGTGCGCTGACGACCGCGCCCGCCGACGGCGCCGGTGTGCCGACGGCCCCGGCAGGTCGGCAACCCCGGTGCATCGGCTGCCCCCGGCCTGGCGGTTGCCCCGGCGTGGCGGCGGTTTTGCGACGCCGCCGCGCCCGTTGCCGGGGCGCGGGAAGGGCGCGGGCGGGCGGCCGGGGCGGGGGAGCGGTGCCGGTGGGCGGCCGGGGGAGCGGCGTCGCCCTCACGTCAACCGGCGCAGCAGCCGCGCCTTGCCCGCGGTGAACGGCGGGTAGGCCACGCGCAGGGTGTCCGCCGGCAGCGGCTTGTCGAGGACGGACTTGGTGTGACTGAAGGTGTCCAGCGAGTGCCGGCCGTGGTAGCCGCCCAGGCCGCTCTCGCCGACGCCGCCGAAGGGCAGGCCCGGCACGGTGAGGTGGGCGTTGGGGACGCCGAAGGCCAGGGCGCCCGAGGAGGTCTCCGCGACCAGCCGCCGCTTCGAGCGGCCCGAGGCCGTGAAGGCGTACAGGGCCAGCGGCTTGTCCCGGGCCGTGATGAACGCGATCGCCGCGTCCAGATCGGGAACGCGGACGATCGGCAGGATCGGCCCGAAGATCTCCTCGCGCATCACCCCCGACCCGGGATCGACATCGGCGAGCACGGTCGGGGCGATGTAGCGGTTCGCCCGGTCGTGGCCGCCCCCGGTCACGGTCCGGCCGTCCGCCAGCAGGGCCGTCAGCCGGTCGAAGTGGCGCTCGTCGACGACGCGCCCGTAGTCGGCGCTCGCGGCGGGGTCGTCGCCGTACATCTCCCGGATCGCCGCGGTCAGATGGGACTCGATCCCGCTCGCCGCGTCGCCGACCGCGAGCACGTAGTCGGGGGCGACGCAGGTCTGGCCGGCGTTCATGAACTTGCCCCAGGCGATGCGGCGGGCCGCCGTCGCGAGATCGGCGCCGGGTTCGACGACGGCGGGGCTCTTGCCCCCCAGCTCCAGGGTGACCGGCGTGAGATGGCGGGCCGCGGCAGTCATGACCACGCGCCCTACGGTGCCGTTGCCCGTGTAGAAGATGTGGTCGAACCGCTGCTCCAGCAGGTCCGTCGTCTCCGGCACACCGCCTTCGACGACGGCCACGGCCGCCGGATCCAGGACCCGGGGCAGCCAGTGGGCCAGCGCCGCCGATGTGGCGGGGGCGAGTTCGCTGGGCTTGACCACCACACAGTTGCCCGCGGCGAGCGCGCCGACGAGCGGGGCCAGTGCCAGTTGCAAAGGGTAGTTCCAGGGGCTGATGACCAGGACCGTTCCCAGCGGTTCCCGTACGGTACGGGCCCGGGCCGGCTGGAGCGACAACGGCACCGGGACCCTGCGCGGACGCAGCCAGCGGTCCAGGCGGCGCAGGGTGTGGTCGATCTCCTTGATGGTGAACCCGATCTCGGTGACGTACGCCTCGACGGCGCTCTTGCCGAGGTCGGCGCGCAGGGCCGATACGAACACGTCCTCCTGCTCGACCAACAGGCGGCGCAGTGCGCGTAGTTGGGCCTTTCGCCAGGCTGTGGGCCTGGTACGGCCGGTGGTGTGGGCGGTGCGCAGGCGGGAGACGGTCGCCGCCGCGCCGACGGAACGGGTGCCGGTGGGAGTGCTCATGCCGCCGACCATATATGAAACGAAAGGATTTCGTTTCGATTCTGTATGCTGGTGTCATGACCTGCACCACGCGCCCCGGGGCCGCCGAAGACGCGGCGGTCCCGCTCGACCTGCTCACCCCGTCCGTCCTTCCGCGCGTCCCGGGGGTGGCAGCCGATGTCTGAGGCCGCACCGCGCCGGGGGCGCCCGCGCGACGCCGCCCGGGACCGGGCGCTGCTGGAGGCCACGCTGGCCGTCCTGGCCGAGAGCGGCTACGGCGGGCTGACCACGGCCGCCGTGGCGGCCCGCGCGGGGGTCTCCACCGCCACCCTCTACCGCCGCTGGTCCTCCAAGGAGGACCTCGTGGTCGCCGCGGCCGCCTCGTACGAAGAGGGTCTGGCGGCGCAGCCCGACACGGGCACCCTGGAGGGCGACCTGCGTGCCCTGCTCCGGGACAAGGCCGCCGCCCTGACCGGCGAGGGCGGACGGCTGATGCGGGCCCTGATCGGCGAGGCCACGCGCAACACGGTGCTGGCCGAGGCCCTCACGGCGGCCTTTCTGGCGCCGGTGCGCCGGCGCGTGGACGAGGTGGTGAGGCGCGCCGTCGCCCGGGGCGAGATCCCGCCGGTCGAGGACGCCGAGCTGCTCGGTGATGTGGTCGTGGGGCCGGTGATGAGCAGGTTCTTCCTCACGCCTCGGCTGCCGGACGAGGTGGACGCGGCCGCGGCGCGGGACATGGCCGACCGTCTCCTGCCCCTCGTCCTGCGGGCCGTGGGCGGCGGGGGCCGCGCGGGCGGCGCGTCCTGAACGGGCCCCGAGCGGGCACCGGGCAGTCCGGCGGGCCGACACGGCCCTCGCCCCGCCCGGCCCGTCGGGAAGCGCCGGACCGGCCCGGCGGGGCGAGGGACGTGTCGGCCCCTTCGCCGGGCGGGGAACGCGCCGTGCCGGTGGCAGGCGGGGAACGTGCTGGGCCGAGGGGAACGTGCTGGGTCGGGGCGGGCGGAAGACGTGTCCGGCCCGGTGGCCGGCGCGAGCCGGTCAGGCGCCGGGGCCCGCGAGTTCCGCGCGGCTCCCGTGCGGGGTCCTGGCCTCCAGCACCAGGTCGGCGTCGACCGCAAGCTCGTTGCCCGGACGGGTGACGGAGCGGGCGCGCGGCGCGTACCCGGTGGCCGAGCCGGCCAGGACGTAGGTGCCGCCGGACGGGGCGGGCAGCGCGTAGCGGCCGTCCTCGTCCGTCACGGTGAGACCGGCCTGATGCCCGTGGCGGTCGATCAGCGTGACATTGGCGCGGGCCACAGGGGCCCCGTCCTCGTCCAGCACCCGGCCCCGGAATCCGGCCGAGCCCGCGACGGTACGGGACGCGGTGGGTGCCGCGACCGGAGCCGACGCCCCGTCGTCCGCGCTGCCGGGACCTGCCGCAGCCGACGGCACCGGCCGCATCGCGGCACGCTGCGACGGCAGGAAAGCGGCCAGCACCAGCCCGGCCGCCACCGCCCCCGCCGCGATCAGGAACGAGGTCCGGAACCCTTCCATCGACGGCACCGCCACCCCGCCCGTCCGTACCGAGGTGTTCGCGAGCACCATCCCGATCACGGCGCTCGACGCCGACGTACCGATCGACCGCATCAGGCTGTTCAGGCCGTTGGCCGCGCCCGTCTCGGACGGGTCGACGGCCCCGTTGATCAGTGCGGGCAGCGAGGAGTACGCGAGTCCGATGCCGGCCCCGATCACCACCGTGATCACCACCGTCTGCCAGGCGGCGTCCATCAGCCCGAGCCCTGCCCCGTAACCGACCCCGATGACCAGCATCCCGAGCATCAGCGACGCCTTGGGGCCGCGGCGGGCGGACAGCCGGGCGTACAGCGGGGTCACGAACATCATCGTCAGGCCGAGCGGCGCCACGCACAGCCCGGCGACCACGAGCGACTGCCCGAGGCCGTAGCCCGTGGCCGTCGGCAGCTGGAGCAGTTGCGGCAGGACCAGCGACACCGCGTAGAAGGCGACCCCCACCATGATCGAGGCGAGGTTGGTCAGCAGCACCTCGCGCCGGGCGGTGGTCCGCAGATCGACGAGCGGTGCCGCGACGCGCAGTTCGAAGAGGCCCCACAGCCCGAGGATCAGCAGCGCGGCGCCGATCAGACCGAGCGTGGTGCCCGAGGTCCAGCCCCAGTCGCTGCCCTTGGTGACCGGCAGCAGCAGACAGACCAGGCCGAGCGAGAGCCCGAGCGCGCCGACCAGGTCGAACCGCCCGGGGGCGCGCAGCGTCGTCTCCGGTACGGCGAGGACGGTGAGCACCATCGCCAGCACCCCGAGACCGGCCGCGGCGAAGAACAGGGTGTGCCAGTCGAAGTGCTGGGCGATCAGCGCGGCGGCGGGCAGTGCGAGTCCGCCGCCCACCCCGATCGACGAACTCATCAGTGCCAGCGCCGACCCGAGCCGCTCACGGGGCAGTTCGTCGCGCATGATGCCGATGCCCAGCGGTATGACCCCCATCGCGAAGCCCTGGAGCGCGCGCCCCGCGATCATCACCACGAGAGCGTCGGTGAAGCCGCATATCAGGGAGCCGGTCACCATCACGGCGAGGCTGGCGAGCAGCATCTTCCGTTTGCCGTACAGATCGCCGAGCCGGCCCATGATCGGGGTGGACACGGCCCCCGCGAGCAGAGTCGCGGTCATCACCCAGGTGGCGTTGGACGGAGTGGTGCGCAGGAAGGCGGGCAGGTCCTTGATGACGGGGACGAGCAGGGTCTGCATCACGGCGACGGTGATGCCCGCGAAGGCGAGCACGGGGACGACACCGCCGTTCGCGCCGCGCGTTCGCGGATCGGGGCGTTTCTCGGTGTCGGTACGGGGGTGCTGTCCGTGGGACGTCTCTGGCATGCGTGCGGCCTCCGGGCGGCATGGTCGGGGGCGGTGATCGAGAGCAGGCGTCCGGGCGCGGCGGCGGAAGGCGCCGGCCGCCACGTACGTGCACGGTGCAACTTGCCATGGATGCGCGGTATTCCGGTGAACGCGGCGCGAACGGGGCACGGCAGCGCACATGGGCGTACTCGGCCCGAAGCGAGCGCCGGTGGGGCGTGGTTCGGCCGTCGGATCGCCGTCGCGCGGCGTGGGTGACAGGGAGTCGGCCGCTCCTCGCCGCTCCGGCCGTCCGACCGCATTCTGACCTTCCGTCAGAATGGAACGTGTTCTACTCTGGCCGCCCGTTCCAGTGGCTGCGACCGGCGAGGATCCGCATGGGCATCGGAATCACCGAAGAACAGAGGGAGTTGGCGCAAGCCGTACGGGGGTGGCTGGCCCGCGCCGTACCACCGGAGGAGGTGCGCAAGCTCCTCGACGCGGACGCCCCGGCCGTCCCCGGAGCGCGCCCCGGGTACTGGGGCGCGCTCGCGGAACAGGGCCTGCTCTCCGTCCATCTGCCCGAGAAGTACGGCGGCGGGGGCGGCCGGCTCCTCGATCTGGCCGTCGTCCTGGAGGAGACGGGCCGGGGCGTGCTTCCCGGCCCCTGCTTGGCGACCGCACTCGCCGCCGCCGTACTGCACGCGGCGGACGCCGGTGATCCGGTGCTGCGCGACCTCGCGTCCGGTCGGCGCGTCGGCGCCGTCGCCCTCGGGGCCGGCACCCTCACCGCCGTGGAGCACGGGGACGGCCACCTGCTCGACGGCGCGGCCCCGCCCGTCCTGTCCGGCGCCGACGCCGACCTCCTCCTGCTCCCCGCCGGATCGGCCGGCGGAACCCTCTGGTTCGCCGTCGACGCCACGGCCGGCGGGCTGACCGTCCGCCCGCACCGCGGCGTCGACCCCACCCGCCCCACGGCCGAGGTCCGCGCGGACGGTGTACTCGTCCCGGCGGGGCGCCTCGTGCGGACCGACACCGCGCAGGTCCGCGACCTCGCCGCCGTCCTCCTGAGCGCCGAGGCATGCGGCATCGCGTCCCGGGCGCTCGACACCGCCACCGAATACGCCAAGGTCCGCGAACAGTTCGGCCACCCCATCGGGCGGTTCCAGGCCGTCAAGCACCTCTGCGCCGACATGCTCGTCCGGGTCGAGCGGGCCCGTGCCCTGGTGTGGGACGCGGCCCGCGCCGCCGAGGAACCGGGCACGGACCCGGACGTGCGCTCCCTGGCCGCCGCCCTCGCGGCCTCCGAAGCCCTCGACGCCGCCCACGGCTGCGCCAAGGACTGCATCCAGATCCTCGGCGGCATCGGCTTCACCTGGGAACACGACGCCCACCTGTATCTGCGCCGGGCCGTGGTCGCCCGGCAATTGCTGGGCTCCGGGGACGCCCACCGGCTGCGGGCGCTGCGGCTCGCCGAGGGTGGGGCGCGCCGCGAACTCGTCCTCGAACTCCCCGCCGAGGCAGCCGACCACCGCGCCGAGGCCCGTGAGGCCGTCGCCGCCGTCCGTGGCCTCGACCCGAAGGCCGCCCGCCGCGCCCTCGCCCCCACCGGCTACGCCGCCCCGCACCTCCCCGCCCCGTACGGGCTGGGCGCGAGCCCCGTACAACAGCTCGCCGTGCAACAGGAGTTGAAGGCGCAGGGTGTACGGCTCAGCGATCTCGGCATCGCCACCTGGGTGATTCCCTCACTCATCGCCCATGGCACGCCCGAGCAGCAGGAGCGCTATCTGCTGCCCACCCTGCGCGGCGAACTCCAGTGGTGTCAGCTGTTCTCCGAGCCCGGCGCGGGTTCCGACCTCGCCTCGCTCCGCACGAGGGCGGAACGGACCGACGAGGGCTGGCGGATCAACGGGCAGAAGGTGTGGACGAGCGCCGCCCGCTCGGCCGACCACGGGATCCTGCTGGCACGGACCGACCCGGGCGCCCCCAAGCACCGGGGGATCGGCTACTTCCTGGTCGACATGAAGAAAACAGAGGGCATCGACATCCGCCCGCTGAAAGAGATCACCGGCGACTCCCTCTTCAACGAGGTGTACTTCGACGACGTCCTGCTGCCCGCCGACGCCGTCGTCGGCGCGCCGGACGACGGCTGGCGGGTCGCCCGCAACACCCTCGGCAACGAACGCGTCCACATGGCCGATCAGTTGACCTTCGACACCGGGCTGGAGGCGCTGATCGCCCGCTCCGGCGAACTCGACGGCAGCTACCGGGCCCGGATCGGCGCCTTCGCCGCCGAGGCCCACGCGCTCGCCTGCGTCTCCCTGCGCACCACCCTGCGCCAGGTGTCCGGCCTGGAACCCGGTGCGGGCGCCTCCGTACGCAAGCTCGTCCAGACCACCCACCAGCAGAAGGTCGCCGAGCTGGCCCTCGAACTCCTCGGCCCGGCCGGGGCGACCGCCGAGGGAGCGGCCGAGCGGGCCGTGCACGGCTTCCTGATGTCCCGCTGCCTGACCATCGCGGGCGGCACCACCCAGGTCCAGCTCAACGTCGTCGCCGAACGCATCCTCGGCCTCCCGCGCGACTGACGGAACGGAACGCGACCGAAGGAACGGAACGCGACCGAAGGAACGGAAGGGGTTCGTCCATGAAGCCGCATGAAACACGCAGGGCGTCCAAGGCGTACGTCGTCGGGGTCGGGATGACGAGGTTCGAGAAGCCCGAGACCCGCGACTGGCAGTACTGGGACATGGCGAAGGAGGCCGGGACGGCTGCCCTCGCCGACGCCGGGATCGACTACGCGCAGGTGCAACAGGTGCCCGTCGGCTACTGCTTCCAGCCGTCCACCGCCGGGCAGCGGGCCGTGTACGAGCTGGGGCTGACCGGGGTGCCCGTCTACAACGTCAACAACAACTGCGCCACCGGCTCCACCGCGCTGATGATGGCCCGGCAGTTCGTCGAGGGCGGCGCCGCCGACTGCGTTCTCGCGCTGGGCTTCGAGAAGATGTCCCGGGGCGCGCTCGGCGGGGGCGGGGCGGACGGTGGCGCCGCGGACTTCAGGACGTCCCCGGTCGCCCGCCACTACGGGGTGATGGCCGCCGCACACGGCTTCGAGATGAGCCCGCCCACCGCCCAGATCTTCGGCAACGCGGCCCGCGAGCACATGGACCGGTACGGGACGACCGAGGCGCAGCTCGCCGCGGTCGGCGCCAAGAACCACCGGCACTCGGTGAACAACCCGTACGCCCAGTTCCAGGACCCGTACACGGTCGAGGAGATCCTCGCCGCGAAGACCATCCACCGCCCGCTCACCAAGCTCCAGTGCTCACCCACCTCCGACGGGTCGGCCGCCGTCGTCGTCGTCTCGGAACGCTTCGTCGAGAGCCACGGTCTCGGCGACCGGGCGGTCGAGATCGTCGCCCAGGCCATGACCACCGACACCGAGGAGTCCTTCGCCTCCGGCACGTGCGTCGACGCGGTGGGGCAGCCGATGTCCCGGGCAGCCGCACAGCAGGTGTACGAGGCGTCCGGACTCTCGGCCGCCGACCTCGACGTGATCGAGCTGCACGACTGCTTCTCCATCAACGAACTCCTCACCTACGAGGCGCTCGGGCTGTGCGGCGAGGGCGAGTCCGGGAAGCTCGTCGAGTCCGGGGCCACCACGTACGGCGGCCGTTGGGTGGTCAACCCGTCCGGCGGGCTGATCTCCAAGGGGCACCCGCTCGGTGCCACCGGACTCGCCCAGGTCGCCGAACTCACCTGGCAGCTCAGGGGAGAGGCGGGGGAGCGACAGGTGGAGGGCGCCCGCACCGGCCTCGCCCACAACATCGGGCTCGGCGGGGCGGCGGTGGTGACGCTGTTGCGGAGTTGACATCCTCGCCCCCGTGAACGAGGGCGATTCCCGTCTACCGCGCCGTTGAAGGCTGCGGTGTCGGGTGGGTTCCCGCTTCGCTGCGCGGTG
>NZ_JBIARH010000046.1:0-50111 GCF_042889785.1 Streptomyces sp. NPDC002476
GGTCACGCTTCCGCAGACGCAGCCAGGCCCGAGCCCGACGCTCCCACTACAAACGCCGAGGCCACACCCTTCAGATGCGGTTGCAGTATTAGGGCATCACGACCAAAGGGGGTGGCTGTGTCCACCCCGGAGCCGTTCCTGTCTTCGCGATGTCCCGCAGCGACAAGAATTGTGGTCAAGATCTGCCGAGTTACGGGTCTGTCCCAACGGGAGTCGGCCGCGAGCAGGTGCGCAGTGGTGGCGGGAACCGCCGTCTCGGCCCGTCGGTGGCGTGTCTGTGAGCGGTCTGGCGCGCTGTGTCCGGGCCCTGTTTTCCACGCCGGACGGCTGCAGGTGCTGGGTGCGGCGGTGGCGGGCGCGGGCGGGGTGCGCCCGGTGGTGGTGCGCGTTGTGCCTGGCTGCGCGTGTAACAGGGGTGTATTAGCGGGTGGTTGGGCGGAACGCCTCGTCGGGCCGGGCGGCTCTGGGTGGGCAGAAAAGCTCGCTCGTACCGACCCGTACCGAGCGGCCGACACCCCCACCGACACCGAGGAAGAAACGATGCGCGTACACAAGCTCACCTTCGCAGCCCTGGCCGTTGCCGCGGGTCTCTCGCTGACGGCCTGCCAGAACGGCGACGACATGGGGCAGACCGCCCCGTCGTCCGCGTCCGGCGCGTCTTCCGCGAGCGGCGGTTCGGGCTCGGGCGGTTCGGATCAGAGCGACGGGAAGGGCCCCGCAGGGAAGGGGTCCGGCGGGCAGGGCACGGCCGCCGGGACCGGTTCCAACGAGAACGGCAAGGTCGGCAAGTGCCGCACCGACGAGCTGGAGATCACGGCGGCGGACAGCACCATCGACGGCGACCCCGACGGCACCGTCGCGGTGGAGCTGAAGAACGGCGGCGGCCGGGACTGCGTGCTCTCCGGGTACGCGGGCGTCGATCTGAAGACCGGCTCGGGGACGCTGTCCGCGAAGCGCACCGGTGAGAAGGCCACCCCGATGACCCTCAAGGACGGGAAGTCGGTGTACTTCGGCATCAACTACCCGATCAACAAGTCGGGCGGCTCCGGCGTCCGCATCACGGGCCTGGTGGTGACCCCGCCGGACGAGACGAAGTCGGTCACTCTCGACTGGCCGGGCGCCGGCACGCTGCCCGTCACGGACGGCTCCGGCTCCGAGGTGAAGGTCGGTCCGATGGGGAGCGCCGGTCAGGGCGGCTGACCCGCACGTCCCAGGGTGCTCAGCCGCACCGCGCCGCTGCCTGAGCACCCGCAACCCGCTGGAGGTGGACACGCGGACCACGGGGCCGTCGAAGCCCTCGTCGCCGCAGGCTCGCACCCCCGCCAGGCCGGCCGTGGCCGGTGACGGAGGATTCGGAGGCCGGGCTGCGGTCGGAGCGGGGAGTGTGCCACGGTGAACGCATGACGTGGAACGGTGACGAGTATCAGGCCCGGTTCGATCGCATCGCCGCGGAGGGCGGGGATGTTCATGGTGAAGCCGCGCTGGTCCGCTCCTTCGAGCCGACCACGGTCCTCGACGCGGGCTGCGGCACTGGCCGGGTGGCCATCGAGTTGGCCCGCTACGGGATCGCCGTGGTCGGCGTGGATGTCGACGCGTCGATGATCGCGACTGCCCGGCGCCTGGCGCCGGAGATCCGCTGGCACCAGCACGACCTGGTCGGCCTCGACCTGGGGCTGTTGTTCGATGTCGTGGTGATGGCGGGCAACGTCCCCCTGTTCACCCCGCCGGGAACGGAACCGGCCCTGGTGGCCGGGGTGGCAGGCCACGTCCGTCCGTCCGGCCGCCTTGTTGCGGGGTTCTCCCTGGACCGCGGTTACACGCTGGACGACTACGACGCTCACTGCCGTGCGGCGGGACTCACCCTTGAAGCCAGATACGCGACCTGGTCCCGAGCCCCTTACACCGACGGGGAGTACGCCGTCTCCGTGCACCGCAGATTCTGACCGTCCGGGGCCGGCGCCGGACGGTCAGGAAAGCGAGTGCCGGAGGGTCTCGGCCAACTCCGCCGGACAGCCGCGCAGCAGGCAGGTGGAACTCGGATCCGTGACGGGCATCGACAGCTCAAGTGCCGTCGGCCGAGGCGGCGGTCGTGCGACCCGTCCCCGGCCCGTGGACAGGAAGGGCAGCCGAGTCCGCCGACCGGACCAGGAGGCTGCGATCGGCGTCAGTTCGCCCGTATGCATGAGGTGTTGAGGTCCGAGCGTTGTGATGTGAGACTTCTCGCGGTCCGCGGACGCGGCGGGCGAGCGGTTGTTGCGGGTGGTGTGTGGGCGAGGCAGCGGCGATCTGCGGCTCGGGGCGGCTTCCCATGCCGTGAGCACCGGCAGGACGGACGGCAGCACACGGTCCGGGCTGTCGCCACCATGCGCAACCACGTCCTCGGCGCATGAGCAAGAAGCACCGTGGCTCGTCGGGACGCCACCACTCTCGCTCACGGAAGGCGTAGGTGTGCGACATCGGACGAAGGAGGTCGGGCTCAGATGAAGCCGGGCAGGATTTCAGCGACCGCGACGGCCGTGGCGGCCACGATCACGCTGGCCATCGGGGCTGCGGCGTCTCCCGCGATGGCCTCGGCCTGGACACGGACGGGGGACTACTACCGTTGGACCGGGTTCAACGCGTTGGAACGCGGGCAGGGCGTGGCGACGGACGGGACGTACTTCTACTACGCCGGACCTGGCGGAATGGTGAAGGCCACCGTCGCGAACGACTCGGAGGTCGCGTCGTCGATGTTCCCCATTCCGTCGGCGATGAGCCGGACGTACGGCAGCGACCACATCGGTGACGTGGAGTACCACGACGGCTACGTGATCGCGCCGATCGAGGACGGCGGCAGTGACTACCGACATCCGCTGTTGGCGCTGTACAACGCGAGTGACCTGAGCTACACGGGGCGCTACGTACAACTGCCGCTCGCACAGATGCCGGGCGGCGTGCCATGGGTCGCGGTGGACGCCGCCGCCGGACTGGTCTACACCGCACCCTGGACCCAGGACGCCGCACAGGGGACGAACAAACTGGTCGCATACAGCTTGAACGATCTGCTGACCCTTCCGGCCGGCTCCACGCTCCCGGTGGTGAATACCGTGACGTTGTCGCAGCCCCTGAGCAGGATCCAGGGTGCCGCGATGTGGCAGGGCGAGCTCTACGCGTCCGTGGACGACTCGGCCAAGTCGGTCTACTCGATCGACGTGGCCTCCGGGCAGGTATCCCACGCGTTCGATCAGGACGTCGAATCCGGGGACGAGGTCGAAGGGATCGCCGCCTGGGACTTCGGTTCGGCAGGTCAGCTGCACATCGTGCACGTGGGTTCGGGCTGGAATTCGATCTTCCTCTACCTCCAGCACTATTCCCGGACCGGCTGACCCGCCGGGGCATCAGGAACCCATGCGTGACCAACCGGTGTGCTGCCGGCCCGTTATGCCCGTGAAGGTCGTCGACCTGCCCACGCTGCAGCGCCCTTTCCGGCGAACGGCGTCGAGGGGGACTCGTTCCGCTCGACGATGCCGCCGGGCAACTGCCACAGGGCGTCGTCCTCGGCCAGGTCTACTTCTCCCAGGCTTCCGCTCGTACGAGATCCGCCGACACACGGCAGCCGTCACCGAACTCGATGTCCTGGCCGTGCGTGGCCTCGGGCTGATCGGCCTGAACGATTCGCTGCTGCGCGAGCTTCGCCTACCACGTGAGCAGAACGGCCGAGGGCTCCGGGTCTGGGGCCGTCTGCGGTGGTGAGGCCGATCCGGCCTGCCTCAGGTGGCATGCCGTCAGACAGGGCGACGCGCCCGGACAGAGATCATGACCAGACTGATGTCCATGAAGGCCGGATCACCGAAGGAGTCGATGCCCGCCTGCCACTCCTCCTGCGAGAGGAGCCCTGCGGATATCAGAGGAGCGCGCATTTGGTTGATCATGAACGTCCAGTGGCGGTCACCCGCGCCCCCCTGCCCGCACTGCATTGTCCGGGCGGAGACGGACAGGTCGGCCAGGCCGTTCCGCAGGGCCAGAGCGGGCAGGGACCTCGACCACCGCAAGTCCGCGCCGTGCCTTCCCCAGAGAGCTCTGACGGCTCGGGTCATGTTGCTGAACTCCGGGTAGGGCGATTCGCGATCATCGATGATCACGGGTTCCTCGGTCACGAGCCATCCACCAGGAGCGAGCCACTGAGCGGCGCGCCGATAGATCTCCTCCCGCCGGCGGAGGTGAACCAGCAGCGCACGTGTGTGGATCAGGTCGAAGGAATGCGGAGCGAAGTCGCACTCGAAGACGTCCCGCTCACTGATCGTGAGGTTGCGGAAGGCCCCCTGGTCGAGGAAGCGGGTGTCCAGGTCGACGGCGGTGGTGCGCCCCTCAGGGCACATCCCAGCGAGCCAGTACGCGATCGACCCGGCGCCTGCCCCCAGCTCCAGACAGCGCCAGTTCGGCTGTACCGTGCAGTCGGAGAGCAGGCTGATGGTCTCGGGATCCAGCGAGTCCTCCAGGCGGCGAAGCCTCTCGAGTTCGCTGTGCACCTGATGACCGATCGAACTCTCATTGTACCCGTACGCGGGGTTTTGCGGCTGATTGCTGGTCATCGTTCACTGTGCTCCTTGCGTGTCGCGGCAGTCGGGTATGGCAATTTGGAAGTCCTGATGTGGTGAGTCTGCGGTAGCAGATGAGGGTGCAGGCGATGCTGATGAAGGCGAGGAAGAAGACCCTCGGCGCAGGCCGGGTCTACCAGCATGTCGATCAACGGGTCGTCCGACACCACTTCCGCGGCCCCCTCGACGACTGGTTGCTCGACGGTCTCGTTCTCGACGATGGCCTCGCTCATCAGACGTCTCATTGATCATCGGATCCGCCGTTGATCAGACACTTCCAGTGACAGTCCCCGCTTGGGTTGTGAGTCGGCGGGCCGGACCGGGGCATCAGCTCCTGAGCGCGGAGAAGACGAGAGCCGGCAAGCTCCTGGCCCGCGGTGCGGCGACGAAGTGGGTGAGTCGTTCAAGAGTCACGCGCCCGGTGCGACTCGTGGCGAAATACGGCGGGCGTGGTGAGAGCGACGGAGAACCGGCGAAGAGGCCACGTGGGGCCGGTGCGAAGGGTGCGCGGAGCACGGTCTTCTCAATCTCTCCCAACATGAAGGCGTTGTGCACGAATCCGGTCCCGCTGCCGACTGCCTGGCGGGTGTGACCGGGGTAGGCGCCCCAGGGGGTGTAACCGAGCAGGAACCCCACCCCTGGCCAGCAGTTGACGCCCAGAGTCCCGTAGCGCAGCGCGGCGACGGCGTCCCGGACGGCGGGGGATGCCGCCTTTTCCGTCCGTGGGTGGACGAGGACTGTGGCGCCCAGCGTCCCGGGCAGGACGTAGTTGGCGAAGTCGATCGCGCGGCGGAGAAACTCGCGCGGACTGTCGCCGGGAAGCTTGACCACACCCAAGGCGCCGGCGAAGACCTCGGCCGTGATGAGCGGATCGTCGTGGTCGTGCAGTTCCGGTACCAGGACGAGGCCTGTGGTACCGAGGATCTCGGCCTCCGGGTGGCGGGCCAGGACTTCGGCCAGCCGGTTCTCGGTGCCGGGGTAGTAGCCGGCGCGCGTGGGAAGCGCACGTGCGAGAAGGCGGATCTCGTCCAGCAGCCGCTGGGATCCGGTCCAGCCGGACGGCACGATGAGAACCTGACTGGCGACGCAGTTGTGGCCCGAGTTGTTCATCTTGCTGGTGACAATGTGCTCGGCCTGGAAACGGAAGTCCGTGTCACTCCAGTCTCCGGGTACGACGATGACGGGGCTGACTCCACCCAGTTCGCTGGTGAAAGGCTTGGTGACCAGGGGAGTGTTTTCGCGGCGCCGCTGCTCGGCCAAACCGTCGGTGCCCCACACAATGGCGTCGTGTGTGCGGTCGCTTCCTGTCACATGAATGGAGTCCGCGCCCGGATGTGTGGTGAGGTACGCGCCCTCCGCCTCGCCTCCGTCGACGAACCGCAGCCAGTCGCGTTTGACGAACTCGCTGAAGATCTGCTCGAGGTGGGGCCGAAGGTAGGCGTTGACCGGGTGTGTCTTCGCCACAGCGACCTGACCATCGGTGTAGAGCTTGTGGAGAACGTCGAGCGCGGTGACGGAGGCGACGTTGCCGCCTCCGAGTACCAGCGCGACGCCGGGTGGGCTCGCACCGCCACGGTATTCCTTTGCCGCACCAGCCCGAACACTCTCGGGCGTGGCGCCCTCCTGCATCCGCACCTCGGCACGGTGCCCGTTGAGCAGGACTCGGTCCCACCCCGTGGCGGGGAAGACGTCGACCGCAATGCGTCCGTCACGGATGCGCACTGCGTGGGACTCCACGGGGTCCCTTCCCTTTGCTATACGACGCAGCACCTCAAGGCGGGAATTGACGCCCTGGAGCAGGGCCCAGGGGCCGCCGGCCCAGTCCTCGGCCGCCCACGGGGAGTCTGGGGCGTAGCCCTTCGCGCGGGCTGCCACTGCGACCATGTCCGAGGCCACACCGAGGATCCTCGGTACGAGCCGTTCGAGCAGGGCGATACGCTCCTCGAGCGGAGTGGCAGCCCATGAACGGGCGTGTCGCCGCAGTGCGTGCACGGCCTCGTCCATGACGACCGTGCCCGGAACAATCCTATCCACGGCAGGCCGCCTCCCGAGCGTACACCCGTTTTCCCACATATCCATTCTCGGCCGGAGTTCGCACGGGGAGCAGCATCATTTCCTCTCCCTGCTCAACGTGTCCAGGAATTTCTGGATCTCTCCGCTCAGTTCTTCCGGGCATTCGAGAGGCAGGAGATGGCCAGCGCGAGGGATCACGGCCAGCCGAGCGGCCGGGAGCTCTTCGGAGAGTAGCCTCATGTATTTACGCGAAGCTATTCTGTCACGCCCCCCGGCTGCTATCAGGACCGGAACCCTCCTCAGGGCGGCGAGATCCGGCAGCGAGAATCTGGAGAGCAGTCCAAGCATGACGCTCAGCGTGTACGGCGGAGTGCTCGAAAGCATGGTCGAGAACTTGTGTCGAGCACCCCGGGAAGCGTCAGCCCCGTAGAGGGGCCACTGCCAAGCACTGATCACCCTTATCGCCTTCATAGCACCGCGTGCCACTAATCGGCCGAAATATCCGCCGCGCTCATTCCTCAGAGCGACGCTGGGCAGAGAGAGAAGAGCCCGTTCCAGGAGGCGTCCTGGATACCCGCTCACCGAGCAGCGGAGATCCAGGCGGGATGCACTGACCAAGACCACGCCGACGATCTCTGACTCCGAACCGAACAGCGTCGGCTCGAGAGCGGCAAGCCTGAGGATGGCGGCACCTCCGGCCGAGTGTCCGACGAGAACTACAGAACCCGGCAGGGGGGAATTCCGGACGACGGCACCGAGATCTCCCGCGAGCCGATCGAGCGTGAGCTCCTCGTTTCCCAATGGGGTTTGCCCGTGTCCACGTTGGTCATAGGCGTACGACTCGTACCAGGCAAGGACGCTGCGCACTTCACCCCAGTATGTTCCGTCAGCGCCGAGTCCATGAACGAAAAGCAGGGAAGGTTTCGCAGTCATGAGCCACTCTCGCTTCCTGACCCGGATTTGCTGGATTCGCCGTATTGTCGGATGTCGAAGTGTGAAAGCTGAATCCGTGACAGCATTTTATGATGCGCTCTCACCGTCCAGGGCCAGACCATCAGATCCCCCTGGGAATCGTGGTACCAGGATGCGCAACCGGACGAGAAGGCTGTGCCGGGCATGCCACTCCGCAGAAGTTTGTTGAATTTATCCGAGGCCTCCTGGGTGGGAGACATCTCCGCAACGACACCGGATTTGAAGAGTTCGATCCAGCGAAGGACGTAATCTGACTGCGTCTCGGCGATGCGCATGACCGACTCGCTTGAGAACGGACTGTTCGGGCCGACGAGCATGAAGAAATTCGGGAAGCCCGGCAGCGCGACCGTCCGATAGGCCTTGGGGCCGTCGGACCAGAAATCTTCAAGTGTTCTTCCGAATTTTCCGACTATTTTCATCGGACGCATGAAGGTATCTGCGCGGAACCCCGTGGCGAAAACGATAACATCTGTTTCTCTTTCTGCACCGTCACGGGTCAAGATCCCCCGTTCCGTGATTCTATCGATCTCCTCACCGATTACTGTGACGTTATCCTTCTGCACGACCTGGTAGAACCCGGAAGCCGCCACCAACCGCTTGCACATTGGATTGTCCGGAGGTGTGAGCAGTCGCCGCAGCTCCTTGGAGCGGACCCGTCTGAGGGACAGCCGGCAGACCCCCGCGATCAGTCTCCGCTGCCACCCCGCTCTGACCACTGCAGCACTTATTGTTCCCTGGAAGACCACCCGCCAGAAGCGATCTGCGAGCCGGCTAAAGCCCGGCACCACGCGATGAATCCTCTTCGTGATCGCGGAGTATCGTTGCGTGGGCTTTGGGAAGACCCACTGCGCGGTGCGCTGGAACAGATAGAGGTGCTCGGTCTCCGCGGCAAGTGCGCAGGTCATCTGCGTTCCTGTCGCCCCCGTGCCGATGATCGCGACGCGCTTCCCTCGTGTGTCCACGTCGCTTTCCCATTGAGCGGAGTGCATCATGACCCCCCGGTAGGCGCTCCTCCCCTCCAACTCGGGCAGGGCCGGCTGGACAAGCAGCCCTGTGGCACATATCAGGAAGTCCCAACGCGACTCCACCCCCCGGGACGTCAGCACCCTCCACTCCCCTGCGGTAAACCGGGCCTCCACCACCTCTTCCCCTAGCCTCAGATGAGGGCCGATTCCGTACATTTCCACCACTCTATTGAGGTATGAGAGGATCTCATCTCCTCGGGCGAAATAGGAATCCCAGTCAGGGTTCGGTGCGAACGAGAAGGAGTAGATCCTGCTCGGGACGTCGCATGAAACACCTGGATAGACGTTTTCTCGCCATACTCCCCCCACGGCCTTTCCTCTGTCGTATACGGCAAAGTCGTCGTTTCCGGACTGCTTGAGCTTGGCCGCGAGGCAGATCCCGGAGACCCCGGCGCCGATGATCGCAATCCGGGCCTTTCGCCGACTTCTCATCACTTTCGCCCTCCGCCGTCGCGCGCTGACGCGGTCAGTGATGCCGACAGCAGCTCCCGAGTCTGCTCCAGCACGGTTCGACGAGTCGCCTGCCGGATTCCGAACCACCGAGCGGCCTCACGAATATGGGGGTGCGGCTCGAACAGCAGCGACAATCCGGCCCGGTTCAGTACCTCGATGTCCGGCCAGGAGTTTCCCAGCGCGTACACGACAGTCCAGTCCACTGTCCTGGGCTGCACCGCCTCCTCCAGTACCGCCCTTTTTCCTCCCGGCAGCGCAGGAGCCAGTTCGATACGGCCGGTGTACTGGCCCTCGGCGCGGACGAGTCGAGTTCCGTGCCCGGCATGGACGCCGAGGTCCCGGGCGACCAGACGCACGATCTCGTCCGGACTCCCGGAGACGAGAAGCGTGCGGTAGCCGGCCAGATGGAGTGTGTCGATCAGTGGCTTCGTATGGGGGTAGATGGATGCCTTCTCGCGCTGCCACACCTCCTCCGCCAGCTCCTGTATCGCCGACTCGGGCAGGCCGGCCAGCGTCTGAGCGTATTTTTCGTAGAGCGCGTACATACTCCTGACGGACTCCTGGGCATCCCGGTAAAGTCGTCCGAGGTCCTTCATAGCCGCGGGGTTTACGAGCTTCGTGGCGCGTTGGGATCCGAGCATGGCCATCCCCAGCGCGGTGGGCGTGAGTGTGCCGTCCATATCCAGTAGCGCGATCTTCATCGGAGTTCCCGTCTCCCGATGCGGCGGTCCCTCGCCATCGAATAGTCACGCCTCGATTCACCGCTGAGCTCGACGAGCCGCCTCAGCTTTTCCGGCGCGAGCGCGTGAAATGCCGCGACGTACGGCACGTAGGCGGGGACGTTCACCACAGGACGTGGTCGAACCAGGGACTCGGCGATACTCCGTGCGACCTGCTCCGGTGTCGCTGCCGGGAAGAGGTCGCTGAGCCGCGACATTCTGCGGGAGGACACGTGACGGAAAAAATTCGTACCAGCCACCGCTCCGGGGCGCACCAGCGTCACGTCGACGGGGGTACAGGCGAGTTCCAGGCGCAGTATCTGGCTGTACGCCTCCGCTGCTGCCTTGGCCGCGGCGTACGCTGCAGCCGGACCGCGGACGTAGACGCTCCCTGCCAGCGATCCCATCGTGATGATCTGCCCGCCTCCGCCGGCAAGCATCAAAGGGATCACCGCGCGGGTCGCGTGGACCATGGCGTCAAAGCTGGTCCGCATGGTGCGTTCGATGTCGTCATCACTCATGTCGGCGTCGTCCACCCAGCGGCTGTACGCCGCATTGTTCACGAGTACGTCAACACGCCCATGGTGGCTGTGCGAGGCGGATATCCACGCCTCCAGGGCGTGCCGGTCGGTTACGTCCACCTGCTCGAAGTGGAGGGATCCGGGCGATGCCGTGGAGCGCACGGCCTCGATGTCACTCCTCGATATGTCACAGACGTGGACAGTCGCGCCATGCTCGGCCAGGAGGCGTGCCACGGCCCAGCCGATGCCTTGGGCACCCCCGGTGACGAGGCAGGCCGCGCCGGTCAGGCGGTCACGCAGGGTTTTGTTCTGCCGGGATGTCATCTCCGCTCCTTCAGTCGAACCTTGGCAACGGGTGGTCAGGTTCCGGGCAGCCACCGTCCTCTCGGCCTGACGGTGGTTGTGGCTCGACCCGGTCATCGATCGAAGACGGGGCCGGTACGGGACGTCGGCTCCGCGAAGGGATTTGGCATGCCCTTGGTGATCCTTCTGACCTGAATGATAGTTGTCAAGTCAAATAAGATGTTTATTCTGCTATGGGTCATGTAGTACTGGTTGTACCTTTCGGGTGGGGTCGTTGATCCAGACCTGGCCGACTGTCTCGGGTGGTTTCGGCCGTCGGACACAGCGTTCCGGGTGGCGCTCGTAAGCCTCGGCGAGGGCGACGGCCTGCTGGTCCGTCACCTCGTGGGCGGTGCCGATGTGGACCGAGGCGGGGGTGTGCAGGCCAATCCCGGAGTGCCGCTGCTCGTGGTTGCAGTAGCTGATGAGCGCGGCCATCCACTGCCCGGCGCGGGCCGGGGAGTCGAAGCGTTCCGGGTGGTCGGCGGCGTACTTCGTGGTGCGGAACTGGCTCTCGCCGAACGGGTTGTCGTTGCTCACCCTGGGGCGGGAACGGCTCCTGGTGGCACCGAGGCCGGTCAGCAGCTGGAGACCTTCTTGCTGGTCATGAGGGTGCCGCGGTCCGCATGGACGGTGTGGGGCACGATGCCGTCGCGTTCGACGGTCTCGCGGATCAACTCCTCGGCCTGCTCTGCGGTTTCGGCGCGTTCGACCGTGTGACCGACGATGTAGCGGCTGAAGATGTCGATGACCACGTAGGCGTGGAACCAGATGCTCTTGGCCGGACCGGGCAGCCGGGTGATGTCCCAGGTGAACACCTGAGAGGGCCCGTGCGCGACCAGTTCGAGGATCGTTCCGGGCGGGTGGGTGGCCTGTCGGCGGTGTTCGCCGTTCCGCCCGGCGGCGGACAGGATCCGGTACATCGTCCGCTGCGAACACCAGCAGTTTCCCGTATCCAGCTCACGTGCCCAGACCTGGGCGGGTGGCAGGTCGGCGTACTCCGGCCGGTTCAGCAGCGCCAGAACCCACGCCCGCTCGGCCGGTGTCAGGGCCGAGCGGGCGTGGGTCTCGGGGACGCGGGGGCTTCGGTTTCGGGCCGAGGTGGCGGTAGTGGGTGGCGCGTGAGCGTCCGGTCAGCCGGCAGGCCGCTGTGGTGCCCAACTGCCCCTGGACACCGGCGAACGCTTCGTCGAGCGCTTGATCAACCGACTGAAGGACTGGCGAGGCATCGCCACACGCTTCGACAAGATGCCCGAGAGCTACCTCGCCGGCCTCGAACTCCGCGCTTCGATGAGCCGGCTCGAAGACCTCTTACGAGCAGTCGATTGATCACGACATCACACAGAGCCTAGTGCCGGGAGCGGCACTAGTGAATGCCTGCGCAGGTGCTGGGGCGGCCGACCTCGCACAGGTAGATTCGGACGTCGGCGACATTGGCGTCGGTCCCCGAAGAACCAATCTTGTGGTAGCGCCCGTCGTTGGTCCAGGAGCTGCCGTTCCACTTGGTGTACTTCGCGTAGAGGCTCACGGCGTAACTGTTGGTGGAGCACAGGTCCCTGAGGGCGAAATCCCAGTCGGTCTTGTAGGCCTGCTTGCCGTTGTACACGCTGGTGGCGTACCAGTGGTATGTGCCGCTGGCAGAGCCGCAGCCGTCAGCGAGACGGGCGCTGTAACTGCCGCCGGACGCCTGTGCGGAGCCGGCGAGGGACAGGACGAGGCCAGCGCCCGCGGCAGCGACGGCGATCGTACGGGAAAGTCTGGATGCCACGACAAACTCCTTGTCGATCGAGGTACGGGAACGCGACGAGTGGTCTCGGCGCGGAACGGTTTCCTGAGCAGCCCAACTCCTGATCAAGTGCCTGGGCTTTCCTCGCCACCAACGTCACACGGCCACCTTGGAAGAACCTTCGATGTTTCTTGAACCCTGGGCTCGAAGCGGATCCGCGTTACGCCGAGTGCGCACAGCGAAAGCTGCGGACCATGCGGTGCGTCGGGACGGGCGCGAGCGCTGAACCTGGCGGTGGCGCGGTGCGCTGGTCACCGAGCGGGCAGGGGAACTCCCTGCCGCGAGGTCGGGCCGGAGACCGGCCCGGTACCGGTGGGCCGACAGGAAGCGCAGAACCCGAAACTCAGCTCCGCGGTGATCTTTCCGGATGGGGTGGCCGTGCCGTCCCGGCCTGCCCGGTGCCAACCATGGCGTCGCGCACCGAGCAGGCCGGCGGGCCGCGGTCCGCCGGCGTGTCGAAGCGATCACTGAGGGCAACCGTCCCGGATCCGCAACCGGCGCTTCACAGTTCCGCGCGAGGTCCAGCCGGCCGGGATGAGGGCAGCGTCGTACCGACCGGGAGCGGTCCGCACTCACAAGACCGGACCCGGCCCTGAAGTGGCGGCCCCCCCATCGACACGCCCTGCAGACCGGATCCACGCCAGGGGGGTAGAGCCGAGGTCCGCCACAGGAACGGTGCTGATGGATGCGGAGCTCAACCAGGCCCACCTTCGGAGGAATGCGGCGTCCGCTCCTGGTACAAGTAGGCCGGAGACGGCGGGCCCGCCGGTGAAGCACGTCCGGGGCCTGCCGAGCCTCGACGGTTGCCCAGGGCCGCATCGTCGTCCGCAGCGTTGCCGACCGCTTCGGGAGCGGAAGGCCTGGTCGAGTTCGTCGTGGTGGCGGCCCGCATGCCGCGCCACGCGGCGTAGCAGGCGCAGACCGTCCGTCGGTCCTGCTGCGCAAGGCCGCCGCGCCGGTGTGACGGCCGACGGCCGCCGCTACCGCCCCGGCGTGCTGTCGCGCACGACCGGCTCCGCAGGAAGCAGCAGCCCGCTCACCGGGGCGGCGGCGGGGTCCTCGACGGCGGTGATCAGCCGGTCGACGAGGGCGTGGGCGATGGCGGCCAGGGGCAGGCGCGCGCTGGTGAGGGCGGGCTGGAGCAGTGTGCAGAGCGGGATGTCGTTGAAACCGGTGACGGCGACGTCGCCGCCGACGGTGAGGCCAGCGGCGCGGACGGCCTGGTAGGCGGTGAGGGCGAGCCAGTCGCTTGCGCATACCAGGGCGGTCGGGCGGTCGGGGCCGGTGAGCAGGCGCTGGACGGCGTGGGACAGCGCGGCCGGGTCGTCGTCGGGGACGCCGACCTCGAAGGCGCCGTCGGGGGCGGCGGCCGCGGCCTGCAGGAAGCCGGCCCTGCGGTCGGCGAGCCAGGGCAGGGACGCGGCGGAGTTGAGGTAGCAGATCCGGCGGTGGCCCTGGTCGAGCAGGAGTCCGACCAGGGCGGCGGTGGCGGCGGTGGAGTCGATGTCCACCCAGTTCTGCGGGCGGCCGGGGGCGGTGCGGCCGAAGGCGGCGAACGGGAAACCGGCCTCGGTGAGCACGTCGACGCGGGGGTCGTCGTGGACGACGTCGGAGAGGACGAACCCGTCGACCTGGCGGGCCGCGATCAGTCCGTTGAAGGACCTGGCGACCGCTCCGGCGCCCTGCTGGGGGTCGGAGCGGAACACCAGGATGCGGTGGCCGACCGCGTCGGCGGCGGTCACCAGCGCCTGGAGGAAGCCGCCCATCAGGGGGTTGGGGTCGGCGGGGTTGTCGGCGGGGGCGGGATAGCCGATGACCTTGCGGGTGCCGGTGCGCAGGCTGCGGGCGGACTGGTCGGGCTGGTAACCGAGTTCGTCGATCGCGGCGGTGACCCGGGCGAGGGTGGTGGCGCGCAGCCGGTGGGGTGCGTTGAGGGCGTTCGAGACGGTCTGGCGGGAGACCCCGGCCGCGTGTGCGACGTCCTCGATGGTCACCTGTCGAGCGGTCATCGTTCCTCTGTGGTCGGCGGGCTGGGG
This sequence comes from Streptomyces sp. NPDC002476, assembly GCF_042889785.1. Taxonomy (NCBI): domain Bacteria; kingdom Bacillati; phylum Actinomycetota; class Actinomycetes; order Kitasatosporales; family Streptomycetaceae; genus Streptomyces; species Streptomyces sp. NPDC002476. Next base: position 14,445 of record NZ_JBIARH010000046.1, read on the forward strand.
GCGGCGGGTGGCTCCCCCAGCCCGCGGTTGTCAGTGCTCGCGGGTCAGGGTGAGCAGGCCACCGGTCGGCACGGTCACCGAGTTCACCCCGGCGACGAGGTCGAGCACGGTCTCGGACAGGATCTCACCACGGCAGTCCTGGACGCGCGCGAGGGCCTGTTCCGGTCGCGTGGCGGTCAGGAGCACCGCAGGGTCGCCGTCCGCGTTGGCGACGAGCAGGGTCTGCGGGCCGTCCTCGGCGTGCCGGTCGGGGAGGGCGACGGGCAGCGGCGCGTAGCGCGCGACCACGGTGGTGTGGTGGCCGTGGGCGCGGACCAGGGGGTAGCCGAGGTCCGGTCGCGTGGGTTCCAGGACGCCGAGTTGGAGGACATCCGCGTACTGGCGGAAGACGCCGAGCCAGAAGCGCAGGGTGGCGAGCTGGTCGGGGCTCTGGGCGGTGAGGTCGACGGAGATCTGCGGCACCGAGAACAGGGCGTTGACGAGATGGACGGCGATGGCCTCGGGCATCTCGGCGGAGTTCCACATGATCATGTCGGCGTGGACGGCGAGCGGGCCCGCGGTGAGTCGGCAGTCGATGGTGCGCTGGCGGTTCTCGGCGGGGCTGAGCGGGCAGTCGGTGGCGCGGATCATGGTGGCGTACGGCCACAGCCCGGGGCTGACGTACGGCTGGCGGTGCTCGACGATCACGTCCGGCCGGGTGCGGCGCAGGCGGGCGTCGAGATCGGCGAGCAGTTGGAGCACGCCCTCGTGGACGGCGGTGTGGTCGGCGCCGGCCGGGGCGGGCGGGGGGGCGGTGACGGCGAAGCGGTCGATGAAATCGAGCTTCAGACCGTCCATGTCCCACTGCTCGACGGCGCGGGAGACCTTCTCGACCAGGTAGGCGCGGACCTCGGGGTGGCGGGGGTCGAGCACGGCCGCTTCCAGGTGGGGCTCCTCGCGCAGGATCATGTCCTGGAAGCGGCCCCAGGCGTCGTTGTGCCGGCCGATGAACGGCAGTGCGTACCACAGGAGGTAGGCGAGGCCGAGCCGGTGGACCTCGGCGACGTGGGCCGCGGGGTCGGGGAAGGCCGCCGGGTTGGGCTCCCAGTCGCCGCAGTGGCCGTAGCCGCGGGCGCGGTCGGTGGTCTGCCAGCCGTCGTCGACGATGATGCTCTCGCAGCCCACGGTCACGGCGAGGGCGGCCTGGCGTTCGACGGCGGCGGTGTCGACGTTCTGGTGGAGGCTGTACCAGGTGGAGTAGGCGGGCATCCGGGCGGCGGGGGCGGTGCCGGGGTGGTCCAGGCCCTCGGCCCACCAGTCGGTGACGTCCCGCAAAGTGGCGGCGAAGTGCCGACCACCGATGTCGATCCGCAGCCGCAGCGGCGGCCCGTCCGGAGTGAGGTCCTCTTCGACGGCAAAGGCGAACTCGCCGCTCTCCTCCACCACGCCGGCGCCGACGCGTACGGGTGCGGAGGTCTCGCCGGCGGCTGCGGTGCACAGAGCGCGGTCGTCGGCGCCGATCAGACTGGCGACGGGGGCGCCCAGGGCGAGCGAGACGGTCCGGGGGGCGATCCAGGACGGCGGCAGCCAGCGTGAGGCGTTGGTGTCCGGGGTCCAGTAGGCGGTGGCCGCGATGCAGGGGACCCGCCATTCGGCGCGGACGGTGGCCGCGGCCGACGCCGTGACCTCGATCAGGACCACGCCGTCGCCGACCGGGGTGACGGCGGTCTCCAGCCGGTCGCAGCCGAGCCCGGTGAGGTGGACGGTGAGCGGGGCGCCGGCGGAGTGGCGCAGGCCGGTGGCGAGCTGCCGGTGGACGACGGTGTCGGAGGTGGCCACGGCCGGCGTGTTCGGGCGCCAGGCCGGGACGGGCTGCTGCGGGGCGGCGTCCTGCGAGGCGGTACCCGGCTCGGTGAGCGCCTGCGGGCTCTCGGCGAGTTCGTCGGTCGGGCGCGGTTCGGTGGTCACGGTGGTCACTCCTTGGTGGCCCCGGCCAGCAGGCCGGAGATGAACTGGCGTTGCAGGACGAGGAAGAGGGCCATCACGGGGATGGCGGCGATGGCGGCGGCGAGCAGGACCTGCGCGTAGTTGGTGGTCGACAGCCCCTGCAGGGTGGCGGTGGCCACGGGCAGCGTGTACATCTCGGGGCTGCGCAGCGCGATCAGCGGCCAGACGAACTGGTTCCAGCTGCCGAGGAAGACGAACAGCGCGAGTGCCGCGATGACCGGCCGGTTGACCGGGATCACGATCCGCCACAGCACCCGCAGTTCGCCGGCGCCGTCGACGCGGGCCGCGTCCAGGAGTTCGTCGGGCATGGAACGCAGTGCCTGCCGCATCAGGAAGATGCCGAACGGAGTGACCAGACCGGGCAGGATGACGGACTGGTAGGAGTCGATCAGGCCCAGGTCCATCATCATCTGGAAGATCGGGATCAGCATCACCGTGTCGGGGATGACCAGGGTGCTGAGCAGCAGGACGAAGAAGAGATTGCGCCCGCGGAACTCGAACTTGGCGAAGGCGTATCCGGCCAGGACCGAGACGGCGACGGCACCGATCGTCTGGACGCCCGCCACCAGCAGCGTGTTGATCAGGACCCGGGTGAGACCGATGGATTCCTGGAGCCCGTGGAGGTTCTCCATGAGGTGGCCGCCGGGCAGCAGTTTCGGCGGCCAGGAGAATACGTCCTTGTCGTCCTGGGTCGCGGCGATGGCGAGCCAGTAGAACGGGCCGACGCAGAGCGCGAAGGCGCCCGCGAGCAGCAGGGTGAGCAGGGGGCCGCGGGGCTTCACCGGCGCTCTCCCATCAGACGCACCTGCAGGATGCCGAGCACGGACACGATCAGCGCGAGCGCGTAGGCGATGGCCGAGGCGTAGCCGAAGTCGAAGTACTTGAAGCCGTTGTTGTAGAGGTACATGGTGACCGTCAAGGTGGCGTTGTCGGGGCCGCCGCCGGTGAGGACGTACGGCTCGTCGAAGAGCTGCAGGGTGCCGATGGTGGAGAGCACGACGGTGAGGAGCAGGATCGGCCGCAGCTGGGGAAGGGTGATGGAGACGAAGCGGCGGATCGGTCCCGCGCCGTCGACCATCGCGGCCTCGTACAACTCGTCGGGAATGCCCTGCAGGCCGGCGAGGTACATCACCGCGTTGTAGCCGGTGTAGTGCCAGGTGATGACGAGGACGACGCCCACTCGGGCCCAGGAGGGGCTGCCGAGCCAGTTCACCCGGTCGACGCCGAACACGGAGAGGACCCAGTTCAGCAGCCCGGCGTCGCGGTTGAGGATCACGGAGAACATCACGCCCGCGGCGACCAGGCCGGTCAGCGAGGGGACGAAGACGCCGAGTCGCCAGAGCGGGCGCAGCCAGACCTTCGTGGAGTTGAGGCCGAGGGCGACGAGCAGGGCGAGGCCGAGCATCAGTGGTACCTGGACGACCAGGATCAGCGCGGTGTTCTTCAGCGCGGTCCAGAACAGCGGATCGTCCAGCAGGCGCCGGTAGTTGGCGAGTCCGGTGAAGCGCCGGTCCTCGCCGTTGCCGGTGGTGAGGCTGATCCAGAGCGAGTCGGCGATGGGGTACGCCTTGAAGATCGCGAAGCCCAGGACGGCGGGCATGATCAGCAGGTAGGGGATGGAATCGCGGGTCAGCAGCCGGCGTCGGCCCGGGCGGGTGCGGCGGGTGCGGCGGGTGTGCGTGGGGGTGCCGCGGTCGGCCGGGGTGGCGGTGGCGGGAGCGCGTTCGGACGGGGCGAGGGACATGGCGGTCAGGCCGCCTGCTGCCGACCGGTCTGCTGGGCGAGCCGTTCGGCGGCGTCCCTGAGGGCACTGGCCGGATCGGCGCCCTTGACCAGCACCTGGCTCTGGGCGTCGCTGGCGAGCTTGAGAGCACGGGTGTAGTCGCCGGTGAAGTTGGTGGCCTCGGACCCGGAACTGAGCGAGTCGACGAAGGAATTCAGCACCTTCTGGCCGCCGTAGAAGGGGTGGGGCGCGCTGAACCTCGGATCGTCGTACGCCGCGCTGAGGGCGGGAAAGACGCCACCGGAGGTGAACATCCGGTTGATCTCGGCAGGCTTGGTGAGCGCGTACTCGATGAAGCGCCAGGCGGCCCGGCGGCGCTTGCTCGATGCGGAGACGGCCAGGTAGGTGGAGTTGACGATGGCGCTGCGACTGCCCCCGGGAACGGCGGCGGGAGGCTGCATGACGCGCCATTTCCCCTTCTGGCCGGGGAACTTGGTGGCCAGATACTCGACGGCCCAGGCGGGGTCCGGAGAGGTGGCGAGCTTCCCCTGGCTGAGCAGGCGCTTCCCGGTGCCCTGGCCCGCGGTGTCGGCGAGCAGGCCGTCGTCGTTGAGCCGCTTGATGACGGTGAGGGCCTGGACGGCTGCCGGGGAGGCGAGCGTGATCTTGCCTTCCTGGTCGAAGTAGAAGGCGCCCTGGAGCTGCATCAGGTTCTGGAAGAAGTCCATGTCCGGGGTGGTGCCGGGCTTGTCGAGCCCGAGCAGCTGGGCCCCGGTGGCGGTGCGGATCTTCGGACCGGCGGTGATCAGGTCGTCCCAGCTGCTGATGCCGGCGGGGTCGACACCGGCCTTGTCGAAGTAGTCCTGCCGGTAGAACAGACCGAGGGGGTTGACCTCCCACGGGAGGGCGTGGGCGGCCTTGTCCTTGCCTATGACGGTCGGCCACAGCCCCTGGACGAAGTCGCTCTTGTACCGGTCGGCCCCGAGTCTGGACAGGTCGGCGAGGCCCTCGGGGAACTTCTCCAGGTAGCCGGGCAGGTAGTCGACACCGATGTGCAGGACATCGGCGAGGCCCTTGCCGCCTGATGCGAGGCCGACAGTGATCTTGTCCCAGATGGCTGGTTCGCCGATGTCCTGGATGTCGACCTTGATGCCGGGGTTGTCCCGCTCGAAGGAGGGGACGACGGCGCGCAGGGCCTTGGCCGCGGTGGTCCAGCTCCAGACGGTGATCCGGCCGCTGTCGCCGTCGGCGCCGGCGTTGCCGCCCGATCCGCTGCTGCCGCAGGCGGCCAGGCCGAGTCCGGCGGCGGAGGCGGTGGCTAACTGGAGCATTTGGCGGCGGCTCAGTTCATGGGACATGTCGGCTCCTGGGGATAGTGGGTTGTGCGGTGAGTGAGGGTGTGCAGTGCCTCGGCGAGCAGGTCCGCCGCGGCGCCCGGGGTGCAGGCGTGGGGAGACAGCCGGATCCACTCGTCGCGGCGGGTGGTGATCAGGCCGGCCGCTTCGAGGGTGTGGTGGACGGTGGCCGGGTCGTGGCCGGGCAGGCGGAAGGTGCCGATGCCGGCGCGTTCGTGAGGGCCGAGTCCGTCCAGCAGGATGTCGGCGCCGGCCCGCCGTGCGCGGTCGAGCAGGTCGGCGAGGGTGGCGCGGATACGGGCGCCGACGGCGGCCGGGCCGCCCTGGTCGAACAGGTCGTCAATGGCTGCGCCGATGGCCGCGGCGGCCGGGAAGTCCGGGTTGGTGGCGAGGTGGGCGGCGGCCCCGGGCAGCGGCGGCGCCGGATGCCGAGGCGCGAAGGGCTCCGCGACGCCGGCCCATCCGCCGAGCCCGGGAGCCAGACGCTCGGCGCACCGGTCGCGGATCAGCAGCAACGCGGCTCCCCAGCCGGCACGTAGCCACTTCTGGCCGCCGCTGACGAGGATGTCGGCGGCGTCCGCTTCGAGTGCGACGGCACCCAGGCCCTGGATGGCGTCGACGATCAGCAGCCGCTCGGGCCCGAGGACCTCCTTGAGGGCGGCGAGCGGCGCCAGGTGGCCGGTGAGCGAGTCGACGGCGCTGACGGTGAGGGCGGTGACGTCGGGAGTGAGGTGGCGGCGCAGGAGGTCGGGGGTGATGTGCCGCTGCCCGGCCGGGTCGACGAGGCGGACCGCGGGGCCGCCGCGTTCGGCGAAGCGGAGCCAGGGGTAGAGGTTGGCGGGGAACTCGCCGCGGGGCACCAGGACGGTACCGGGGCCGTGGAGTGCGGCGGCCACGGTGAACAGACCGTTGCTGGTGGACGGGGCGAGGGCGATCTCGTGCCGACGGGCGTCGAGCAGCCGGGCCGCCGAGGTCCGGGCAGCGTCGCTGAGGGCGAACAGCCGCTCTAGGTCGGCGGGGTCGACGCGGGCGGCGAGCGCGGTCGTGGCGGCGAGCGCGTCGGCGGCCGGGCGGGAGAGCGGGCCGACCCTGGCGTAGTCGAGGTACCCCGCTCTTGGACTGCGGGCGGGAGCCGGACCGGAGGCCGCGGGGGTGGCGGCTTCGGGTACCCGATGAATTTGATCGTTCAAAAATCTGCCCCAATAGAGCTCGGTGCGCGCACTTTCAGAAATTTGAAGGTTCACATTAGGGAGAACGGGGCGGCCCGGCAAGAGGTTCAGCACAACTACTTGCCAGCGAGCCGGCCGGTCGGCCCCGCGCGGGCAGGCGGCATGCGCAAGCCCGTCCCGGTCGCGTGGATCCGGTACGGCGGCGCCCGCGTGATGGCGTGGAACCGCACCCACCCCCGACTGGCCACCCGCTCGGCATGGACGACCACACCGGTGAACTCCCCGGTTCGCAACAACGTCAGCCGGTGTTGACGGCCTCGCGAATGAGGGATGCGAGGCCGGCCTCGGGGGTGCCGCCGCTGGCGCGGTGGGCGGCGAGGTGACCGGGGTGCCGAGGCTGCATGGATGGCCGCGTACGGATGCCTCGGATCGGAGCCGTGAACGTCACAGACAGCCCGTCGCTGCCGTGGATTGTCGTAGACGGCGCCGCTCAGGAAATCGCACCGGTCAGCGCCTACTTGCTGAACCGGATGCTCGACGACGTGAGTCCGCTCCTTCTCCCACCTGGTTCACCGTGCAACGGAGTAGGCCGTTCGGTCCGCTCTCCCACGTCACGGCGTCACGGGCGATTTCGGCGTCGCCTCGCGTTGCAGGGGTGAGTGACCGGCTCGGAGGACGAGCGGCCCCGTTTTCGGCGCGCGCCCCGGCGCCGGACGTGTCTACGGTGGGGTTGGGTCCGGCTCGCTGGGCGTCGGTCTCCCCCTCTGGGAGCGCACCCGTTGGCCGGGAGGGTCGGCGTGACCGCGCGGGGCGGCCGGACCATGTACAGGTATGCACGTGTGCGGAAGGCCCTCTTGCGGTAGCGGGATGCGGGCCGATCCAACTCGAAGCCCCACATGCCCTTGTGGGGCCTGGCCGAAACGAAGAGGCGGTGGAGTGATGTCGCCGCAGTTCATCCCGTACAGCCCGGATGTGGAGATTGTCGAGCCCGACTTCGATGAGGACGTGCAGACCGTGATCGCGCGGATGGAGCGGTACATCACCGATTCGGTGACGGCCGAAGGCACCGGCCAGGCGGTCCGCGACGCGCATGCGAAGGGCTACGGGCTGGTCCGGGGCGAGGTGGAGATCCTTGATGGTCTGCCGGAAGAGTACGCCCAAGGCATCTATGCCACCCCTGGCAGACACGACGCTCTGGTGCGCTTTTCCAACGGTTCCCCTCACGCCGGTGCCGACGCGCGCCTGGGCCGCGCGACCGGACTGGCGCTGAAGATGTTCGGCATTGACGGCCCGACGCTGCTGGAGGACGAACCCGACAGCCGGACATTCGACTACAACACGATCAACGCACCGGTCTTCTTCTGCAACACGGTGCGGCACTACCTGTTCATCCAGGAGCTCTTCTTGGAGGCCGGGGCCTACTTCGCCGAAGGCCGCCGCGGCCGGCACCGCTTCTACCGCGACTACGTGACCGGAAAGGGAACCCTGGAGCCTGAGAAGTGGGCGTGGGAGGAGTTCTTGACCTTCCTGCTCGTCTCGCAGCGGCCCTTGGTCAACGTGCTGCTGTCGACGTACACGACGATGGGAGCGGTCCGGCACGGCGACTACATCGCCAAAGTACGCATCGCTCCGGAGCCCGCTTGCGCTGCCGCCGTGGTGGAGCGCCAGATGGACGTTGCCTCCGCGGCCGAGGTCTTCCGGCCCGCGCTGGTGGCCGAGCTGCGTGAGCGGCCCTACGCCTTCGACGTCCAGGTCCAGCTCTGCGCCGACCTGGAGCGGATGCCGGTCGAGGACCTCACCGTCGAGTGGCCCGAGCAGTTGTCCCCCTACGTCACCGTGGCCGAGCTCCGCTTCCCCCGGCAGGACATTTCCGGGGAGGAGAACCTCAGACGTATGGACGCCCTGTCCTTCACGCCCTGGCGGGTAACCGCCGCCCATCGGCCGCTGGGCAGCATCATGCGGGCCCGTAAAGAGGTGTACCGCCGCTCCTCGCTCCTGCGCCACCGGCTCAACGACCAGCAACGGCGCGAGCCGCGCACCGCGGATGAGGTACTGCCGCTGAAGACCACCGTTCCCCCTCACTGAGAGGACCCGAAAGGACCGCCGGCCGGGTTCGAGTTCCGCCGACCGTATGGAGACAGGATCGCGATGGCAGACAGTACGGATCAGACGCAGGTGCTGGAGCTGGAGGACATCCAGGGCACCCTGCTGCGACAGCGTCCCTCCCCGTACACCGGGGTGTACTTCCTGCTGCGCGTCGACGACCCGGGGGACGGACGCCGGATGCTCGGGCGCCTGTTGCCGCATGTCGCCTCGGCAGCCCGTTGGTGGGACCCGCCGAGCCGGGCCTGGCTGAGTGTGGCGCTGAGTCATTCCGGGCTGCGGGCGCTGGGCGTGCCGCAGGCATCGCTGGATAGCTTCCCCGAAGCCTTCCGCGAGGGCATGGCCGCCCGCGCCGAACGGCTCGGCGACACGGGCGAGAGCAGCCCCGAGCACTGGGACGCCCCGCTGGGCAGCAGCGACGTGCACATCGCCGTGTCCGTCTTCGCTCCCGGCGCCGCGGCACTGGAGTCCCTGCTGGAGGTGGGGCGCGCGGCCCTGCGCGACCTGCCGGGGGTGCGGGTGATCTACCGACTGGAGGCATCCCAGCTGCCGACCGGACGAACCCATTTGGGATTCGTCGACGGAATCGGCGAGCCGGACATCGAGGGCGCCGGGGTGGCCAGCATCCTCCAGACCGGCCGCCACCACTACGGCTACCTGCCCGGCTTCGGCACCCCTATCAAGGCCGGAGAGTTCGTTCTCGGCTACGAAAACCAGCTCGGGCGCCTCACTCCCATGCCTCAGCCCGACGCCCTGGGGCGCAACGGCACCTATGTGGCGTTCCGCAAGCTGCACCTGAAGGTGGCCGACTTCCGCAGTTACCTCAAGGACAACGCCTCCTCGCCCGAGGAGGAGGAACTGCTGGCGGCCAAGATGGTCGGGCGCTGGCGAAGTGGAGCACCCTTGGTCCTCGCCCCCGACCATGACGACCCCGATCTGGCCGCAGACCCCGCACGTGCCAACGACTTCACCTACCGCGAGCAAGACCCGGTCGGCCTGTGCTGCCCCGTCGGCGCCCACATCCGGCGCATGAACCCCCGCGACTCCCTCGCGGACACGATCGTGGATGTGCGCATCCACCGCGCCCTGCGTCGGGGCACCACCTACGGCCCGATGCTCCCCGAAGGACAGCTTGAGGACGACGGCATTGAACGCGGCATCGTGTTCATCTTCATGGGCGCCGATCTCGTCCGGCAGTTCGAGTTCCTCAAAACCCAGTGGGCCAACGACGGCGACTTCGCCGGCCTGGGCACCGAGAAAGACCCCCTTATCGGGGACAACGATGGAACCGGCACGTTCACGATCCCCCGGCGCCCGGTTCGCCGCCGCCTGAAACAGCTGCCCCGCTTCGCCGTCACCAAGGGAGGCGAGTACCTGTTCATGCCCGGCATCCACGCCCTGACGTGGATCATCCAGCTCGACACCTGAAACGGACGGCCGGCCCGTCTTCCAGAAAGGCAACCCGAGATGACCACGAACGTCGACAAACCGAGCCGCCCTGGTCTGAAGTCCGGCCGGACCTACGAGTTCACTCTCTTCTTCGATGTCAAGCCCGGGGAGGGGAATCTGATCCGCGAGGTCTTTCAGCAGCCCGGCTTCGAGGCACACCGCAAGGAGATAGGCGCGCGTATCGGGACGCTGCACGACGCCCGGTGGGTTCTCTTCGACGACGACACCCGCCTGATGTTCGCCACGAACTTCGACGGCGACTGGGACGCCTACATCGATGACTTCGCCGCCCAGGTTCCCGACGTCTTCGACGCCATCCTGCAGCACACCGTGGACTATCCAGGCATCAACGACCCGAACATCAAAGACCACATCGTCGCCCACCAGGCCACCGCCTGCTCGTACCAACGCACCATCCCCGATGCCACCGTCAAGGACCTCCAGAAGGCACTACGCGTCCAGGAAGCCTTCCAGCGCCTGCTCGACGAGGCGAGCTGACCCGGTCACCGGATGCAGCATCGCCTTCCACCGCGCCCATCCGGTCTGACGGAGGCAACCCATGGCAGCGACGACCGCGCGCCCGGAACAACGGCTGCGGACGCCCAGAGCAGCGGGCGTGGTCGGCATCGCGTTCGCCGTCCTGCTGGCCGCCGTCATCGTCCTCGTGCGCATCGTGTTTCCCGCACTCCCACTCACCGCAGACGAGTGGCACACCAGCTCTTCCCACCGGGAGGCTCTTCGGTGGGCGCTGGCCCTGCTGCCGTTCGCTGGCATCGCCTTCTTGTGGTTCATGGGCGCGCTACGCGCCTACGTCGGCAAGGCAGAGGACAAGTTCGTCGCCACCGTCTTTCTCGGCAGCGGCCTGCTGTTCGTCGCGACACTGTTCGCACTGGCCACATCGGCGGGCAGCATGCTCGACGTGACCGCAGCGCGAGGCGGCCCATCACGGCTGACACTGTGGCAGTACGGCCACCACTTCACCTACACCCTGCTCTCCAGCTACAGCATGCGCATGGCCGCCGTGTTCACCCTCTCGACCACAACCATCGGCCGTCTCCTGGGGCTGTTCCCCCGCTGGCTGGTGTGGCTCGGCTACCTCGTCGGCACCGTCCTCCTCTTCGTCGTCGTCAACGTGCGCTGGTCCGAACTGGCATTCCCCTTCTGGGTGCTGATGCTCAGCTGCCACATGCTCACCTCCCCGCGTTGGTCCGAGTAGCCACGTCAGACTCCAGCCGCCGCCCAACGAGCCCGGCGGCTACAGATCTGGCAGACCGGCGTGCCCGTGCGGTTGTCGCCGCAGCCACGCATCTCGGTCCGCGAGCCGGATGCGGCCGACGAGGGGCGAATCCCTTCCTCGGCGGCGGCGTCGAGGCCGGACAGGCCTTGGGAAGCGGGGCCAGGTCCTTGACGGACACGGCCCCGCTACCCCGACGGAGCGTCAGCCCGCCCAGACCTCGGCCTCGTCGGCCGGGACGGTGGTGGCCAGGCCCAGTTCCTTGCGGGCGGCGACCGACTTGTTCGGGTCGATGTCGGTGAATGCCGGGTCGTAGTCGATGTAGAACGCGTCGGCGTCGGCGGCGTTCGCGGCCTTCTTCCAGTTCCCGGCCGCCTTCGTCAGCGTCGCGCGGAGCTTGCCGACCTCGGTGCCCTCGATGCCGTCCAGGCCCTTGACGTGTGCGTCGAGGGCGGCGGCGACGGCCTTGGCCTGCGCCTTGTAGCCGGCCAGGTCGTCCTCGACGGTGTCCTTCTCGGGCTGGTTCGCCCACAGGGCCTCGTAGACCGCGTTCGAACCCTTGAGGTACGTGGTCTGCTCGGGCTTGAGGGACTTCGCGGTGCCCAGCGAGCCGCTGAACGTGCCCTTCTGCGCGGTGTAGGTGCAGCTCACCGCGCGGTCGCCCGTCGCCCAGCTCTCCTTGCTCGGGGTGTAGTAGAAGAGGTCGACGCCCTTGGGGAGCGCCCAGGTGTCCGGGGCGTACTTCTGCGCCTCGACCGGGCAGCGGTTGTCCGCGATCGCCGAGACCCCGTCGTCGCCGGGGTACTCCTTGCCCTTGTCGATCGCGAACTCGCCGACGACCTGGCCCTCGTGCGCCTCGTCGCAGGGCACGATCTCGACGGCGTACGCCGTCCCCTCGACCTTGCCGTTCGGGTTGTAGCAGTCGCCGATGTCCAGCGAGAACACCGAGCGCTGACGAGTCACCTTCTTCGCGCTGTCCTTGGCGCTGTCGACGGCGTCGGAGACGTCCGAGCATCCCACCGCGCCGATCGCGAGCAGGGCGGCAACGGCAGTTATGCCGTGAAGGGAACGATACGGAGCACGGAGTGCCATGACGTGTACATCCTCTTAAATGATCTTTATTGGAGTCGCGCACATCGTATGCCATTCCTGTGACACGGTTGCGCGAGGCCCTCACCTTCGATGGAGGCGGGCAGTGCGGGGCATTCCCGGACGGAGTCGTCGGTATGGACGAAGGCGGCCTCGATGAGCCGGCCCAGGTCGTTCAAGCGGTGGTCGCGGGCCATGCGCAGGCCCTGGCGCAGGCAGGCGACGACGAGGGGGCGGCTGGGGGAGAGGGCGGTGTTCGTGGCCCATCGGTCGCCAAGGGCGGCTTCGAGTTTGCGCATGAGTGCGGGCTTGCCGACACCGCCCACGCCGCGGAAGACGATCGGACGGGTGCGGGGCCGCCTCGAGGTCTGCGGGGCCGAAGCAGGGGAGGGCGGTGATGCGGTGCAGGTGATGGGCGAGCGCGGTGGCGACGAGTTCCCCATGGCCTTGGCGGTTGGTGAACGGCGACAGGGCCGGCGCGTTGATCGCGTGAACGGCGAGCCGAGCGGAGGCGGCGGCGCCGGCACCGGCAGGGCGCCTGCGCTCTTCGTGGCGTGCCGGGACGTCAGGCCGGCCGGATCGGGAGAGCTGATCCGGCCGGCCTCGGCCCGGGACACCGCCGCCGGTGCCGTCAGTCGCTGTAGACGCCGACCTCGTGGAGCGAGTAGCCCCACTCGGTGCCGCGCTCCAGGCCCTGGATTCGTACGTAGCGCGCCGGAGTTCGGGCGAACCACGCTGTGTCCAGGCCGCCGTCACCAGCGGCCGTGGACCACGCCGTCTGCCAGGTCTCGCCGTCCTGCGACAGCTCGATGCGGTACGACTTCGCGTATGCCGCCTCCCAGTCGAGGGTGACGCGCTTGACCGGCTTCGCGGATCCGAGGTCGATCTGCAGCCACTGGTCGTTCTTCCACTCACTGGCCCAGCGGGTGTCCTTGTCTCCGTCCACCGCCTTGCCGGGAGCGAAGCTGACGAACGGGTTCCACCACTCCGACGTGGACGCCGAGGCGGCCGCACCCGAGGCCAGATTCACCCCGGACTTGTGCTTCTCGGTGTTCCCCCAGGTGCGCAGGTAGGACTCGGCACCCGTGAAGAGGTCGTCCACGACCTCCTGGCCGCCGACGATCCGGATGTCCTCGATCCAGTCCGGGACCATGCCGTAGTGCGCCGCGCCGTCGGTGTTGAAGTCCCACGTGCGTTCGCCGGTGGTCTGCTTGTCGATCACCGAGCCGCCGTCCGTGCTGCGGAAGGGGTACTTCACCGGGTTGGGGGTGTCCCCGCCCCGCGGGGCCGGCCAGCCGCCGACGCCGTTCATGTCGGTGCCGTAGCCGTAGCCGACCTGGTACTTCTCGCGGAGCGCGTCCGTGCGCCTGGCCTCCGCGCTGAACGCCGCAGATTGGCTCATGTACTGGGTGGCGAACCCACCGAGCTTGTAGAGCCGCTCGGTCCACCCCAGGTCCATCCAGCTGTGCGAGGAGATGATGCCCGGGTACGACTCGGACTCGAGGACGTCGAAGGCCTGATCCGCGGCCTTGACGCTCATGTGGTCCACTTCCAGCATCATGTGGCGCTTCATCATCCCGCGCACCGCGTACTCACCCAGGCTGGTCAGCCCGCGGGTGTTGCACTGAGCATCCGAGGAGTACGAGGGGACGGTCACCCCGCTCGGCAGTTGCTTCTCCGCCTGCGCCGCCACCGCGTTGCCGATGGGGTTGTCGTGCTGCGGGCCGCGGCAGGTCTCCGTCTTCCAGAAGGTGCCGGTCGACAGGAACTGGCCCACGTTGATCGCCGTACCGAGGGCGCCGGAGTCGTAGCGCACCCCGCACAGGGCGTTGTCGAACTTGTGGCACAGGAACATGCTGCTCACGCCCAGTTCGCGCAGCTCATCCAGGCCACGGTCGATGTCCTCCTTGCTGCACTGCGCGATGTCCAGGATCTGCTTGCAGCCGAACGGCTCGGACGTCTCGACCCCCAGGACGACTGCCAGCTTGCCCTGTTCGACGACCTCGCGGGCCTGCGCGCTGCTGGTGACGATCCGGAACCAGCCCTTGCCCGGGCCGCCGTACATCTTGTCGATGAAGGCCTGCATCTCGTACGACTTCTGCGCCTCAAGACGGATGGCGGTCATCTCGTCGCAGCTGCGGTCCTTGAAGAAGTAGACCGAGCAGATCACGCCGTTGGTGACCAGGTCGTTGACCAGCACCCGCTGGCCGCCGCGCCATGCCCGCTCGATTGCCGCGTAGTAGTTCTGCTGGTGGGTCAGTGAGTCGTGGGCGGGCCAGTCCTTGAAGGTGGGCCACCCATCGGGGTCGTGTTTGCCGTCACCGCCCTTGGTGACGAAGTCGAAGATGGCGAGCGAGCCGTCGGGGTAGTGCTCGGGGCAGTCCTTGAGGGCATCGGTGACGCCCTGCTCCGAGAACGGCTTGCCGCAGATCAGCCGGCCGCCGAAGCCCTCGTTGGACATGATGTGGTCGTGGGCGTCGACGAAGCCCCTTACGCGGCCCTGGGCGTCGGTGCCCTTGAAGGGCTCGCCCGTGACATCGATCTGCGCGTCGGGTGTGGGCCGCGCGGTCGGGGTCCACCAGCCGGGGTCGGGCTCCGCCGCGGAGCTGGGCATCGGGCCGAGTACCAGGGACATCACGGCGAGGAGCAGTGACACCACCGTGAGGGATCTGATTCTGCGGCGCGGAGGTTGAGCCATGGTCATCACTCACTTTGATTGACATGTGCACTCAAGTTACTGACGGGTTTTTCAGAATCGCGACCACGGTCGGAGGAGTCAACGGTCCGGGCCGAAAAACATGAGGAATCCTCAGCTTTGGCGAACTCGTTTTCGGCTGCGGCCGGTTGAGGTTGATCGAGTGTCGGGAGTCGAGCGGATCGGCCGGACGGCCCGCCCGTCCGGCCATCGTCAGGCCACGCTGCGGATGCGGTTGACGAGGAGACCGCCGATGAGGATGACCAGGGCGGCGGTGGTGTAGAGGCCGGTGTAGCCGCCGAGGTGGCTGATGACCGGCGAGGCGAGGGCGGGGGCGAGGACCTGCGGGCCGGAGTTGGCGATGTTGATGACACCGAGGTCTTTGGCGCGGTCGGCCGCCTCGGGCAGCACCTGGGTGACCAGGGCCTGGTCGACGGCGAGGTAGATGCCGTAACCCGCGCCGAGGACGGCCGCGGCGGCGAGGGCGGACGGCCAGGTGTGGAGCAGGGCGAGCAGCACTGCCGCTGCGGCCATGACCAGCGAACAGAGGACGACGAAGACCTTGCGGCGTCCGACGCGGTCGGACAGGACACCGGCGGGGATGGCCGTGAGTGCGGCGCAGAGGGTGTAGATCACCGTGAGGATGAGTACGCCGGTGCCGGGGTCGCCGTAGTGGACGGCGTCGGCGAGGAAGTAGAAGAGGTAGAGGGTGCCGAGGGCGTTGCCGAGGTTGATCAGGAATCGGGTGAGCCAGGCCCAGCCGAAGTCGGGGTGCTGCCGGGGACTCACCCAGAGCGAGCGGGCGAAGGCGCGGGCGTCGAAGGCGGGGCGCAGTGCCCGGGGCAGGGGCGGCTCGGAGTGGCGCAGCACGAAGGGGAGGGAGAGTGCGACGGTGAGCACGGCGAGGGTGCCGTAGCCGGAGCGGACACCGGTGATCAGCAGTGTGGTGATCAGCGCGCCGAGGACGAGGCCGAAGGACTGCATGAGGCCGGTCCATCCGGAGACCTGAGCGCGTTGGGTGAGCGGTACACGGTCGGCGATCGGGGTGGTGACCCCGGCCAGCATCGCGTTCAGGCCCGCCTGCGCGAGGCACCAGCCGACGGCGACCCCGGCCACGGTGTGCTGGGTGGCGGTGACCGACAACCCCGCTGCCCCGGCAAGGGCGCCGCCGAGAATCCAGGGCCGGCGGCGGCCGAACCGGCTCGTGGTGCGGTCCGACCATGCGCCCGCGAGCGGATTGGCCAGCACCGCGACGAGCGCGCCGAGGCCGGTGACGAGCGAGAGCGCATCGTTCTTGCCGTGCGGGTCGATGCGCTCCAACTGGAGTGGCAGCAGGATCTGAATGGGTGTCATGAACGCCATGAAGACGGCGAGCGTGGCCAGCGAGAGGTTCACCGTCCAGCCGGCCCTGACCGGGACGGTGGGCTCGGCGAAGACGGCGGCGTCGTCCGCCGCGGAGGCGTGGGACATGACGACTCCGTCGCTCAGGACCGCTGGGAGGCGATCAGGTCGCGGTACCACTCGAAGCTCGCCCGGGGCGTGCGACGCCGGGTGGTGAAGTCGACCTCGACCAGGCCGAAGCGCTGGTGATAGCCCTCGGCCCACTCGAAGTTGTCGAGCAACGACCAGGTGAAGTAGCCGCGCACGTCCACCCCGCGGGACACGGCGCGGGCGATCGCGGTGATGTGTCCTGCGAGGTACTCGATGCGCGCCTGGTCGTGCAGTCCGGCCGGCTGCGAGCAGCCGTTCTCGGTGATCCACACCGGTGGAAGGTCGTTGCCGTAGCGGGCCTTGAGGCCGGTGAGCAGCTCCGTGAGCCCATCGGGGACCACCGGCCAGTCGAACGCGGTTCGCTCGTACGGTTCCGTGGGCTCGGTCAGGTCGAAGGGCAGCGCGGCGGCAGGATCGGCCGGGGCGGTGACCCAGGTGGGGTTGTAGTAGTTGACGCCCAGCCCGTCCAGCGGTGCGGCCATCGTGGCGAGATCGCCATCGCGCACCACTCCTCCCCAGCTCGGATCGGTCATGCCGTAGGCCGACAGGTCGGGGTAATTCCCCAGCAGCAAAGGGTCGTTGAAGAGCCGGTTGTGCAGGGCGTCATAGGCAGAGGCCGCCGCCACGTCCTTGTCCTGCTGGGCGTCGGAGCGCAGACGGACGGGCGTGCAGTTGTTGGCGATCAGTATCTGCCCACCTGGAACGGTGGCCCGCAGTGCCGCGGTCGCGAGGCCATGGCCGAGCAGCTGGTGATGTGCGACGGGCAGCGCGTCCAGCATCAGTGCGCGGCCTGGGGCGTGGATGCCGAAGCCGTAGCCGAAAGACATGTGAATGAACGGCTCGTTCAGGGTGATCCACCGTTTGACCCGGTCGCCCAGCCGTTTTGCGACCACGGCCGCGTACTCGGCGAACCGATAGGCGGTCTCGCGGTTCAGCCATCCGCCCGCGTCCTCCAGGGCCTGCGGCAGGTCCCAATGGAACAGGGTGGGTGTGGGCTCGATCCCGGCATCGAGCAGCGCGTCGACCAGGCGGTCGTAGAAGTCCAGTCCGCGCGGCTCGACCTTGCCCGCGCCGGTCGGCAGGATGCGAGGCCAGGAGACCGAGAAGCGGTACGCGTCGAGCCCGAGCCGGCGCATCAGCGCGACGTCCTCGTCGAACCTGTGGTGGTGGTCGCAGGCGATGTCGCCGGTGTGGCCGTCGCGTACGGCCCCGGGGCGCCGTACGAAGGTGTCCCAGATGGACGCTCCCTTGCCGTCCTCGTCGGCGGCGCCCTCGATCTGGTACGCGGCGGTCGAGGCGCCCCAGGCGAAGCCGGCCGGGAGCCGGGGGAGTCGGGTGGCATCGGTGGTGCTCGTCGTCACTGGCGCCTGCCTTCATCGGTGATGCGCGAGTCGCCAGGTTCGGCCGCCCGCGCGCGGCTCCGGAATTCTGCCGACGGTCGCTCCTCGCGCCCCAACGGCAGCCTGGAGGGCGGCTGTTCGTGACCGGGGCACGCCGTCCGAGGTGGGCCGCACCGTAACATGAACTATCGTTCACGTTCTATGGGTCGGGCCTGGCCACGACCCGGCCGACGGGGGTCGGCCCGGCAGTCCGGGCCCGAGGCCCGGCGATTTGCTGAACGCCTCGGTTCACCCTTCCGCGGCCGTCAGCCGGCCGCGCAGGTCCTCCCAGTAGGCGTTCAGCATCCGCTTGAGCTCGTCCACGGCTTCCAGGTCCGGCTCGCCGTCGCTCTTGAACACTTCGTGCAGCACGGCGTTGGCGGCCCACACCACCATCCGCGTCGCCCGTTGCGCCTGGTGGCCGCCGGGCCCGCCGGTCAGGTGCTCCACGATGCGCTGCAGCCCCTCGGCGATGTGCGTGTTGCTCGCCTCGTCGGCCCGCGCGAGCTCGGGACTGAGGTGCCGCCCGGCCCACAGAGCCGTGCCGCCCGCCTGGGACCGGAAGAGCTCGGCGTAGACGCCGACCATCATGCCGACGGGGTCGGTCAATTCGCCCTCGACGGTGTGCTCGACGAGTTCGTCGATGGCGGCCTTGAAGGCATCGAGGTACCGCTGGCCCAGCGCGTCCACGACGGCGCTCTTGTCCGGGTAGAACTGGTAGATGCTGCCGACCGGCGCGCCTGCCTCCTCGGCGATCCGCCGCATCGTCAGCGCCTCGTACCCCTCCTGAGACAGGATCCGGTCGGCCGCGGCGAGGATGGCCTCGACCCGGGCCCGGCTGCGTGCCTGCTGAGGCTGCCTCCGTAGCCGCGCCCGCGACATCGGCTGCGGCTTGCCTGTTTCCGTCACCACGTGCCCCCGGTCGTCCGATGACGCGAACGTAGCACGCGGCCACGGAGCGGGGGCCGGCCATGCTGCGCCCCCGCGAGGATTCCGGCAGCCGTGACGGCGGGGATGTCGGTGACGAGGTGCCGGTCGGTCCGGAAGGGCAGAAAGCTCGCCCACGGCAGTCCCATGAGGCGCAGTCAGCCGCTGTCCGCCATCGTTTCCACAGGCGCTCGACGACTTTGCTGTCCGGCTGCGCCGGGACCGACCGGCGGACTGGTTCCTGCGGTTCTGGTCACGTCCCGGCTTTGTCAGGGCCGCTCTCGCCCTCCCCGACATCACCCGGATCAGGCTGCCCCCAATTTCAACCCGACTGCTGCGACAGCGGGTTGGTGCAGGTCGTCCACCTCCACTCGAACCAACAGCGCCTCACGGCGCAAACAAAAATCTAGCCAGGGCCACGTTCGGGTGTACCCCGACGCCAGGAAGCGGGCGAACCCAACAGCGAGCATGTGTGAGGTCGCGGCGGCGGAATCGTCCTGGCCGGTCATACGGTCATGAGCTTGCCGCGTTTGAGGCGGATCACCTCGTCGGAGGCGTCGGCCACCTCCCGCGAATGGGTCACCAGGATCACGCTCTTGCCGTCGTCGTGCGCCAGCTTCCGGAACACCTCGATGATTCCGTCGGCGGTGACCTGGTCGAGGCTGCCGGTGGGTTCGTCGGCGAAGAGAATGTCCACTTCGCAGGCGAGGGCGCGGGCGATGGCGACGCGCTGCTGCTGGCCGCCGGAGAGCTCCAGCGTGCGGCGGTGCTGGTCGGACTCCTCCACGCCGAGCAGACCCAGGAGTTCGGCGGCGCGTTTCTTCTTGTTGACCCCCTTCACGCCGGTGATCTCCATGGCGGAGGTGATGTTCTGGACGGCCGTCATGTAGGTGAGCAGGTTCAGTGACTGGAAGACCGTGGCCACATGGCGGTTACGGTACCGGCCCAGCCCGATCTCGGCGATGTCCTGGCCCTTGAACCGGACGTTGCCCCTGGTGGGCGAGTCGAGTCCACTGGCGAGTGAGAGGAGCGTGGTCTTGCCGCTACCGGAGGGGCCGATGACGGAGTACATCCGGCCCTGCTCGAAGGAGTAGTTGACGTCCTTGAGGACGATGCGGCGGCTGTTGCCGGACTGGTAGGTGTGGGTCAGGCCGGTGAGCTGCAGGATCGGGGTGGTCAAGTCAGTCGCCCTTCGTGAGGATGTCGCGCGGGTTGAGGCGCAGGACCCGGACGCCGGGGACGATCGTGGCCAGGGCTGCGATACCGAGGCCGGTGGCGCCGACGGAGCCGATGTCGCCCGCGCCGAGCCTGATGTCGATGGTGTCGATGGGCTCGACCTCCGGGGTTTCCTCCTCGTTGGCACCGCCAGTGGGGTCGGTGAGGTCCTGCCCAGGGCCCTGGTCGGCGGCGGAGTCCCTGGCGGAGGAGACTTCGCCGGAGAGCAGCTGGTCGCCGACGCCCTGGGCGATGAACCGACTGCCGGCAGCGGCGAAGCCGATCGCCAGGACCGCACAGGCGACCACCTCCACCAGGTGCTGGCCGAGCAGCTTGTGCTTCTTTTCGCCGAGGGAGAGCAGAATGCCCATCTCCTTGCGGCGTTCGCGCATGTTCGAGGCGATGATCAGGGCGAGGATGACGGTGCCCGCGACCGCGACCAGCCACACCGTGAGGGAGGCGAAGTCCGCCGTCTTGTTGATCGGGCCGACCAGGGTCTTGTACTGCTTGTCGTTGACGCTCAGCGGGAAGATCTCGAGGTCGGCACCGGCCGACTCGGCGTCCTCCTTGAGCCGGTCCAGATCATCGGGGTTGCGCAAGGTGAAGGTGGCCGACCGGACGGTCCCGCCGTCAGCGCTCAGTTCCTTGCCGTCGAGGCGGGTCGCGCCGTCCGGAGTGACGTAGATCTGGTTCGAGGGCGCCTGCATCGGCGGTACGTAGGTGCCGGGGTCGGCAGTGCTGTTCCTGTAGATGCCGCCGACGACGAAGTCGGTTTCCTTGGTGCCCAGCCTGCCGTCGGGGTGCTGGATGTTGGCGTTGAGCTTGATCTCGTCGCCGACCTCGAGGCGGTTGTCCTTGGCCACCCGCTCCTCGATGACGACCATGTCGCTCTTGCTGTCCGGTGTGATCCCGGAACCCGAGACGATCTTCGAGTCGCCGTTGCGGAAGTCCTTGACCGAGTTCAGATAGCGGACACCGTCCGCCTTGAAGAAGTCCACGGCAGTGGTGTCCTGGCCGGGCGGTGGCGGAGCCGGCTGATGGAGCTTGACCTGGTCCGTGGGGGCCGCCACGCCGTCCTTCGTGTAGTTGCACCCGGCCAGGACCGACGACTCGCAGATCTTGTCCACGAGACCGCGGCGCAGTTCGGCATCGGCCCCGATCATCCCGGGTTGGCCGCCGTCGCCCCCCGAGCCCTTGCCCGCGGCCAGGTAGGCGTTCAGATCCAGCTGCATGGTGGCCACCACGCCCACGCTGCTCTTGGCCGACTCCGCGGCGCGGGCCGCGGCGGACTGGATCAGAAACCCGGACAGGACCAGGGTGCAGATGACGAAGAACAGACCGATGAGCATCAGCGTCTTGCCCAGATGGCCTCTAAGGCGCCACCAGGCTCGCTTGAACAGATTCATGGCCCCCACGCTAGGAGGACCGAGTTTTGAAGGATGTTTGCGCGCGGGCTGCAGCATCAGGCGTCTCATACACGGATCAAAGGAGCCGTTTGGTATGACGGACTCGGTAGGCATCCGATATGGGCGGCTGCCTACCGGGAATGGATCGTCGAATCAATGAGAAGCAAAGGTTGTCGCGCGTGCGGGTGCTGGTGGTCGAGGACGAGCAGTACATGGCGCGGGTCCTTGAGATCGGGCTGCGCAGGGAAGCAATCGCGGTCGATGTGGTGCACGACGGAGCGGCCGCCCTGGAGCGGCTCACCGTCTACGACTACGACGCGGTGGTCCTCGACCGGGACCTGCCCGAGGTCCACGGCGACGAAGTGTGCCGCCGGATCGTCGCCATGCGCCTGGAGTGCCGCATCCTCATGCTGACTGCCGCCTCACGTCTCGGCGACAAGGTCGAGGGCCTCGGCCTCGGCGCCGACGACTACCTGGCAAAACCCTTCGATTTCCCCGAACTGATCGCCCGGCTGCGGGCGCTGTACCGCCGCAGCCCCATGGCCCACTCCCCAGTCCTCACCTTCGCCGATGTGCAGCTGGACACCCACCGCCGCCGGGTCACCCGCGCGGGCACAGAGATCCGCCTCACGCCGAAGGAACTCGCCGTCCTGGAGCTGCTGATGCGCGCCGACGGCGGAGTCCTGAGCGCCGAGTACCTCCTCGACAAAGCCTGGGACGTGCACACCGACCCCTTCACCAACGCGGTCCGCCTCGTGGTGCACACCCTGCGCAAGAAACTCGGCGAACCCCGGCTGGTCCACACCACGATCGGCGCGGGCTACTACATGGGCACCGCATGAGACGGCCCGGAAACAGACCGCGCAGGCGCGCGCCGAGGCAGCGGACACTGAGCATCCATGGTCGGCTCTTTCTCGGCTTCGCCACCGCCCTCGGGGTGTGCGCTGCGCTGATGGTCGCGATCATCTACGTCGGAATGCGCTTCCTGCCCACGTACGACTTCAGCACGACCGTCGTCGCCCCGGACGCCCCCTTCCGGCCCGCTTCCCCCGCCCCGACCGCAGAGCCCCGCCCCCCGGCCGGCCTCACCCCGGTCCAGGGCCAGAAGATCGATCACCTGGGCGCCATCTCCAGCAAGGAAGACGTCTGGAACACGGTCCTGCTGGTGTCCGCCGGCGGGGTGCTCCTGGTGATGACACTCGGCCTCGGCACCGGCTGGCTGCTGTCCAAACGGCTGCTCGCCCCCCTGCACACCATCAGCGAGGCCGCGGCCGAGGCGGCGGACGGCAACCTGACGGAACGCATCCACGCCCAAGGCCCCGAAGACGAGCTCAAGCAGCTGGCCGACACCTTCGACACCATGCTGGGCCGCCTGGAGCAGTCCTTCACCGCACACCAGCGGTTCGCCGCCAACGCCGCCCACGAACTGCTCACCCCCCTGGCCACCACCCGGGCCGCCCTCCAGGTCGCCGCCGACGCCCCGACCAGCGAGGAACTCGCCGAACTCACCCCGCTGCTCCAGGAGACCAACGAGCGCAACATCAGCGTCGTACGGGCCCTGCTCGACCTCGCTGCCGCGGACCACGCCCTCTTCGACCCCCACCCGGTGGACCTCGCCGACCTCGCAGAGCGGGCCGCCGTCGCTCGCTCTGAGCGAGCGGCGGCGAACGGAGTCCGTCTCACCGTGGACACCGAACCCGACTGCGAGGTCATGGGCAACGCCGTCCTCCTGCGGCAGCTGATTCTCAACCTCCTCGACAACGCCCTCACCCACAACGTCACCGAAGCGGGCTTGGTCCACCTCGCCGTCATCCAGGACGAGGCGTCGGCAGTGGTGGAAGTGGACAACACCGGCCCGTACGTCGACGACGCCGTGGTGGACCGTCTCTTCGAGCCCTTCTACCGGGTGCGTTCCCGGGTCGGCAGCGACCGCTCGGGCCACGGTCTGGGCCTGGCAATCGTCCGCTCGATCGCCACCTCCCACCGCGGTACGGTCACCGCGACCGCGAATCCCACCGGCGGGCTCACTCTACGGGTCGAGCTTCCGAAGCCGCGCAGCTCCGAGGAAGGCCCGAGCAGACCGTAGCTGTGACGGATGGGTCTGTACGGTCAACGGCTCTGTCCCGCGGTGATGATGAAGGGTGACGGCCGTCGTCGGCATGGTGTGCGCGATGTCAATGAGCTTGTGGGTGTGGTGTTTTCGGGGCTGTCGGCCCTTGTCTTCGAGGGCGTGACGGACGAGGACGAAGTCATCCGGGTGTCGGCGCGGACGGGGACCTTCTTCACCCGGTTCCGCGGGCTCTCCGAGCTGATGCCCGGTTCCCGGGCGACCTCGGTCACCGTCCGGCCCGAAGACGCCACGAGCGCGATGGCGTCCCGCTTGAACTCCTCCGAGTACCGCTTCGTGCACGTGCTTCCCACCTGGCACTGCTTTCTGGGGGCTCACACGTCCCAGTCTCCAGGTGTCCACGATCAGGGGAAGCCTCGGATTCAGTCATCCAGCAGTGGTAGACCGGGCAGCACCTTCTCGATGGTGATGGGGAAGTCGCGCACGCGCACGCCGGTGGCGTTGAACACCGCGTTCGCGACCGACGCACCGGCCCCGCAAATGCCCAGCTCGCCGACGCCCTTCGCGCCCAGGACGTTGGCCTTGTCGTCGTACCCGTCAAGGACGACCGCGTCGACATCGGGGACGTCGGCGTGGACCGGCACCAGGTATTGCGCGAAGTCCCGGTTGACGAAGGCGCCGGATCGCAGGTCGACCACGGCCTCTTCTTCGAGGGCCGCGCCGACTCCCCAGATCATGCCGCCGATCAGCTGCGAGCGGGCCGTCTTCGCGTTGAGTACGCGGCCCACCGAGAACACGCCGAGCATCCGCCGCAGACGGATCTCGGCGGTGTCCGCGTCGACCCCCACTTCAGCGAAATGGGCCCCGTAGGTGTTGATCGAGTAGTCCGTGTAGTTCGGATCATCGCCCATGAAGCGGGTACCGCCCTCCGCCTCGAACCCTTCCGGACGGTTGCGTGCGACGATCTCGCTCAGCGCCTCGGACGCTCTGCCGACAACCACGTTGCCATCCGAGAACACGGCGTCTGCCGGGTCCAGGCCGTGCAGCGGAGAGCGCGTGTCGCCGCGCGCCGCGGCCAGGAGCTGCTCGCGCAGGGCCATACACGCACCATGCACCGCATTGCTCGAGTTGGCGGCGCCCCACGAGCCGCCGGACCCCCAGCTGGTGGGAAACTCGGAACGCCCGAGCTCGATCCGCACCCGATCGGGCGGCAGTCCGAGCCCGTCGGACGCGACCTGAGTCAGGACGGTGTACGTGCCCGTGCCGAGATCGGTCATGTCCGTCTGGACGACGGCGGTGCCGTCAGCCTCCAACCGCACCCGCGCCGCGGCCGGCCCTTGGAAGTGCCCGCGGATGGCGGCCGACATGCCGTAGCCGACCAACCACCGCCCGTCGCGCAGACTCGCCGGGGTGGTGGGGCGGTGTTCCCAGCCGAACCGGCGCGCGCCTTCGCGCAGGCACTCGACCAGGTGCCGGTCGCTGTACGGCACGTCTCGCTCGGGATCGACGGTGGGCTCGTTGAGGATCCGCAGCTCGACCGGGTCCGTGCCCAGCGCATGGGCCAGCTCGTCCATCGCCGACTCGACCGCCAGCATGCCCGGCGCTTCGCCCGGCGCGCGTACGTCCGTCCCAGGCGGCAGATCGAGCGGCGCAAGCCGGTGGCTGGTCAACCGGTGGGGCGCGGCGTAAAGACTGCGGGTCGTGGCGGCGGTCTGCTCGGCGTACTCCACGTCGGGGTTGGTGTGCATGGTGACGTCATGGGCGATCGCGGTCAGCCGTCCGTCCTGCTCCGCGCCCAGTCGAACCCGCTGGCTGGATGTGGGACGGTTGCCGACGAGCTGGAAGATCTGCTGCCTGGTCATCGCGACCTTGACCGGTTGGCGCAACTCGCGAGCGGCGAGCGCCGCCAGGATCGTCTCGGAATGGACGCCCAGCTTGGAGCCGAATCCCCCGCCGACGAAGGGGGTGACGATGTGGACCCGCTCCGGGGCGATCCGAAGCGTGCCGGCGACCGAGGCCCGCGCCGCGTCGACGATCTGGCAGCTGACGTAGACGATCAGGTCCTCGTCGCGCGGTTCCACCAGACACGCGTGCGGTTCCATCGGCATCGAGAACTCGTACGGCGTCGTGTACTGCTGGTCGACCTTCACCGCCGCGCTGTCGAACCCGGCATCGAAATCGCCGACCGCGGTGTCGGTGGGGATACCGGCGTTGACCACTTTCGGGATGTACACCTCGCCTTCCTGCTCGGCAAAGTCGAAACGTCCGCGCCCGCCGGTGTATCTGACGTCGACCAGACCGGCCGCCGCTCGGGCCTGTTCGAGGGCCGTGGCGACGACGAGTGCCACCGGCTCGCCGTAATAGTGGATGGCGGGGCCGGTCAGCACCGGCTGGGCGCGCCAGTATTCGGACGGAACGGACTCATCACGGACACCCTGCGCGGGCGCATTGTGATAGGTCATCACCATCTTCACGCCAGGTGCGCGCTCGGCGCTCTCGGTGTCGATCCGGGTGATGCGGCCTTTGCCGATCGTCGCGCCGACGATGAACCCGTAGAGGGGTTGGCCGGCCCCCCACTGCTCGTAGGCGTATGTGGCCCGGCCGGAGACCTTCGACGGACCGTCGACGCGGTTCAGTGCCTGCCCGATCATCTCGTCTCCTCAGCTTGCCTGAGCCGCTTGCGCCAGCGTGCGGCACAGCGTGCGCCTGGCCAGCTCGATCTTGAAGTCGTTGTGCCCCTGCCCCACGGCGTCGCGCATCGCGGCCTCGGCTGCGGCGCGATAGGTGACCATCGTGGCGGGACGGCCGGTCAACGCGGCCTCCGCCTCGACGGACCGCCAGGGCTTGTGCGCCACACCGCCGAAGGCCACCCGCGCCTCACTGATCGCTCCCTGATCGGTCGAGACGACAGCCGCCACGGAGACCAGCGCGAACTCGTACGACGCCCGGTCTCGCACCTTGCGGTAGGTCTGCCGGCCCGACGGGGGCGGGGGAAGGAGCACGCTCGTGATCATCTCGCGGGGACGCAGCACGGTCTCGATGTGCGGCGTATCGCCCGGCAGTCGGTAGAAGTCTGCGATGGCGACGCGGCGTACCGACCCGTCGGAGTCGAGCAGCTCGATCTCCGCCTCCAGTACGGTCATCGCGACGGCCATGTCCGAGGGGTGGGTGGCGATGCAGGAGTCGCTGACGCCGAGGAGGGCGTGGATCCGGTTGAACCCGCCGATCGCCGAGCATCCGGAACCGGGATCCCGTTTGTTGCAGCCCGCAGCTGTGTCGTAGAAGTAGGGGCAGCGAGTGCGCTGCAACAGATTTCCCCCGGTGGACGCCTTGTTGCGCAGTTGGCCCGAGGCTCCGGCCACCAGTGCCTCCGACAGCACCGGGTAGCGGGTACGCACTCGGGCATCGGCGGCCACATCGGAATTCGCCGCCTGGGCCCCGATACGCAGTCCGCCGTCCGGGAGCTCCTCGATGTCCCGCAACGGAAGCCGACTGATGTCGACCAGATGGCTGGGCTTCTCGATGTCGAGCTTCATCAGGTCGAGCAGGTTGGTGCCGCCGCTGATGAACTTCGCGCCGGTTCTGGACACCGCAGCGACGGCGGCCTGTGCGTCGGTCGCTCGCTCGTACGTGAAGGATCTCATTCCGGGCCTCCCACCGCGATGCCACGGATGGCCGCGACGATGTTCGGATAGGCGGCGCACCGACAGATGTTGCCGCTCATCCGCTCGCGGATCTCCTCATCGGTCAACGCGATCCGCGGCGAGGCCACGTCAGCGGTGGCGTGGCTGGGCCAGCCTGCCTCCACCTCGGCGAGCATGCCGACAGCCGAACAGATCTGGCCGGGAGTGCAGTAGCCGCATTGGAAGCCGTCACGCTCGACGAAGGCACGTTGCATGGGGTGCAGACCATCAAGATCGCCCAGGCCTTCGATCGTCACGATCTCGTCGTCCTCATGCATCACGGCAAGCGTCAAACAAGAGTTGACGCGCCGGCCGTTGATCAGCACCGTGCAGGCGCCGCACTGCCCGTGATCACACCCCTTCTTGGTCCCGCTCAGGCGCAGGTGCTCGCGCAGCGCGTCGAGCAGCGAGGTCCGTGGATCCACCTCAAGCCGTCGCACCTGATCGTTGACGTTCAACCCGATCGCCGAGAGTTGGGCCGTCTCGCCCTGGCTCCGTCCCACGGCGCCCGTATCCGAATCACTCATCACAGCCCGCCTTCCTCGCCGGGTGCGGGTGTCACCCTGGATATGCGCCGCCACTGTGAGGCGCGACACGTGGCCCGCCCGGGGCCATGACCGCCCATCATCCAGCCGATGGGCGGGCCGAGTCGGACGACACCGTCACGGGTTCACTCGGACGGTGCTGTATCTCAGGCCGTCAAGGCCGGCTGACACCGACGGCCCAGCCTTGTTCAGGGCGTGGCCCGGCACACGGGAGCCTGATTGAGAGGTCGTTTTCTTCGGGTATTCATCCCGTAGGTTGCGTTTCGTCCTGATGTGTCGCGTCGCTTGGTGGGCAGCACTCCATGTGGGTGCTGCCCACCAGGCGTTGGTGGTTCGATCTGCCCCACGCCGGGGACGGTGATGCCGCGGGCACGGCGGGCGCAAGCGGCAGGCCAACGACGACGCGCTCGCACACGAGATCACCGTGCTGCACATTGCCTCCCGCCACACCTACGGTGTCCCGCGGATCCATGCCGAACTGCACCGCCTGGGACGCGGGTGGACAGTTCGCCGGCGACGTCCGTGATGGCGGAGACCATTTTCCTGGATGGTCGGCTCGGCCCAGGCGTAGCGTTGGGGGGCCATGCCCGCGAAGGGGCGGCCGCGGACCAGTGCGAGTGCGCGGCGCAGGGCGAGTTCGCCGTCTTCGGTGGCGTCGGTGAGGCCTTGGCGAGCGTGTTTCTGGAAGGTCACCCAGTCGCAGGTGACGTGCTGGCCGAGGCGGTAGCGCTTGTCCGGGGTGTTCTGGACGCGGGGCAGGTGCTGGTTGCCGTCGGCGTCGGTACCGAGGGAACACGCGTTCCGGGCGAGAGCCTGCGTCATCGAGGCCTTCTTGCTCCAGGGCAGCGTACTCGGCGGGCAGGCCGTCGACGCCCTCGAGTAGATCGCCGTCGGCGGGTACGTCGGTGTCCGAGCCGGCAGTGGTGAGCAGTTCGATCGCGTCGTGGAAGCGGTCGTCGTCGAGGGCCTGTAGGCGGACCAGCAGGCCGGAGTGGGGCAGATCGACGAGCGCGTCGGTCAGTTTCCCTGAACCCACGGGGCTCAGGTCGAAGTGCGCCCGGTTCTGGCCGAGGTCCCGGTGACGTGCCCTGCTGAGTGGACGGCAGGCAAACGCATCGGGCCCTGGGACTGTTGGCTCAGAACGAGTCGCCATGCCAGTGGGTTGCTCCCGTGGCCTGCAGCGTGGCGCGCATCGCCTCCGGCGGGGCAAGGAGCGGGCGGGCCATCCCCACCGTCTGCGTCCGCTCCCGGGCCTGATCCTGGGCGAGGAGCCGGGGCAGGGCGGCGCGGACGGCTGGGTCCTCGGGGAGGTGTGCCCGGCCGACTGCGGCGCCCGCGGCACGGGCCCGGCGGGCCACCGCAGCGAGCAACTCACCGAGGGCCGCCGGTGCGGCTTCCGTCACCGCGCACTCGCGGACCTCGACGGCCTCGCCGATGTGCTGGGCCACGGTGTAGCCGACCGCCGTCCCCCCGTTGTCCTCGGCGATCAGCCATTCGGCGCCGGGGCCGTACCAGGCGGGCACGCGGTGGATCCAGTCGTTGGCCGTCCGCACCGCGGTGAGTGGGCGTGCGGCGTTGAATCCGGCGTGCAGTTCTGCCAGCCGCGGGGCGTCGGTCGGGGTGGCCGCACGGATGCGGAAGCGGGGCTCGGGTGGGCCAACAGTGGTGAGCGGGCCCTCAGCCCAGGATGTGCGGAAGCCGGTCCAGCCCGAGCGCTCGTAGACCCCGGGAGTGGCCGTGAACAGCAGGGACCATGCGCAGGACTCGGCGGTCATGGCCTCGGCGGCAATGGTGAGCAGTCGGCGAACCAGGCCCTGGCCCCGTGCCTCGGGGCGGGTGGCGACATTGCCGATACCGCCCACCCGTTCGACCCGGCCGTGGGCGTCGCGGAGCTGCCGCGGCACGTAGCAGACGACGGCGTCGACCGTGTCACCGCGCGCGGCCACGAAGGTCCGCCGGTGGCGGTCGGGGTCCAGGGCGTGCAGCGCCGGGAGGTGCGGGGCGTCGAAGCAGATCGCCCATAGCGCGTGCACGGCTGCCTCGTCGGCCGGGGCGAGGGTGCGCAAGGTGTGTGTCATGGTGTCAAGTTTCCTTCTGTGCTGACCCGGTCACGGGTGGCAGAGCTGAGCGTCGTACGCCGCGTACGCGGCGGGGCGGATGAAGCGCATCCGGTGCATCTGTTCGGCGAGCACGCCGCCGTCCATGACGATCCGGGCCCCGTTGATGTACGCCCCGGCGTCCGAGGCGAGCAGCAGCGTGCCCACGTTCTCGTCGGGCACCGAGTAGCAGCCAAGCGGAATACGCTCCCGGTGGACCGTCTCGAACGCATCGCGGTCGAAGGGGAACGCGCCGTCGATCGGGGGCCGGACCGTGCCGAGTGCGAGGGGGTTGGCGGTGATGCCGTGCGGTGCGAGTTCGACGGCGCGGGCTGAGCGCCGCATCGACGACACCGGGCCACGGCGTACGGTCGCCGTGGCCCGGTGTCCGCGCGTGGGTGTCACCCGCGCCTGGTCTGTCGAAGGCTCACCGCGTCGACGTATCCGGTCATGAGGTTCCACGCGGACGAGTACAGCGAGACGCGGACCGACGCCGTACCAGCCGGAGCCGTACCACTTGCCTGCGCGTCGATCCAGCGCCGCTGGTCCGCGCCGCGGAGCGGTGCGCTCGCCATCCGGCCGACCGTCTGGCCGGCCCCGTCGAGGAAGCTCAGCAGCAGCACCGAATCGTCGGTGCTTCCGTCCTCGATGTACACCTTGGCACGGGCCCGGTAGTACGCCCCCGCGGCAGCCGGCACCGGCTCACTGGTCAGCTCCGCCGACGCCTCGGGGCCGCTCCGGGCCGCATCGACGATCTTCATGCTGCGTCTGCCGGTGTACGCCCGATCTTGGGAGAGGGTGAACAGGGTGCCACCGCCCTGCCACCCTGGGACGGCGCCGTCGTTCAGCGGCGCCACCTCGAAGCCGGCGTTGCCGACGGCCACGGCGCGGGCATGGCCGTGGCGCACCGGGATCATCCGCAGCCGGGACTCCGCCGCCTTGCCGAGGAAGTAGATGTTCTCGTGGCCGTCGGCGTCCCGGGCCAGGGTCATGAAGGCGACCTCCTCGCCGTAGTCGCCGAGTGTCACGTGGTCCATGGTCCTGGGGTCCACAACGGTGAGCTTGCCGGCCAGGGTGGTGTACAGCAGGCCGTCGGCGCCCCGGCGGAGGTAGACCGGCCGCCACATGCCGTAGTTCTTCACCTCGGGGTAGATGTTCTTGTACTTGACGACCCGGAGGGTGCCCGGGTCCATCGCGAACAGGAATCCGTCGGCCGCGCCCCACAGCAGGCCGTCGCGGCCGAAGCCGAGACCGCTGATCATCTTCGGGCTGTCGAGGCCGGGGAGGTCGAGGGTGAACTCCTTGACCTTGCGTTCGCCGGCGACATCCCAGACGAACATCTTGGCCTCGGACTCGGTGACGTCGGTCCCCAGACCGCCGTAGACGGTGGTGGAGCCGTAGATCCGTCCGCCGCGCTGGGCCAGCCCGGCGACGCTCTGGTTGTGGACGATGTCGGGGTAGGTCTTCTTCTCCCCGTTGTCGGGGTCGTAGATGGTCAGCGCGCCGCCGAGCTTGCCGTAGTCGGGGATGGAGCCGATGAGCAGCTTGCCGGCGTGGGCCTTCATCACGTACGGCCGGTCCTGTTCGGAGCCGAGACGGAACTTCTCGGAGACGGCCGGGGTCGCCGCGTCCAGCTTCGCCGAGGAGATGATGCCTCCGGGGTAGATGCCGAAGTACATCGTGTCGCCCAGGCCCGCCATGCCCTCGGCCTGGCCCATCGGGAAGCTGGTGGTGCGGCCGGTGCGCGGGTCGAAGCGGGACCCGGTGCCGCCGGGGTAGCCGCTCATGAACAGCGTGCCGTCCGGCGCCGCCTCCAGGTTGTGCAGCGGGTTCGGCGCGCCCTTCACCACCGAGGGCAGCACCTTGCTCCGCCGTGACGCGATGTCGAAAGCGGTGATTTTGCCGCCCGACTGCAGGGTGACGAGCGAGGTCCCGGGGAGGTCCGGATCATTGAGCGGTACCCAGGCGGCACCGCGCAGCGAGGTACCGAAGGCGATTCCGGTCGAGCGGGACTCCAGCGTCGCCGTGTCGATCTCGTACAGCTCGCGGTTGTTGGTGACGTACACCTTCCCGTTTCGCGACTGAAGCTGGTTGAAGGAGAAGACCCCCACGTCCGAAGGCGTGTTCTTGCCGACGGACTTGTCGCTCCACTTGCCGGCGTCGAGGTCGTAGAAGAGCAGCTTCATCTGAGGGTCGGCGAACTTGACGAACAGCCAGCCGTCGACGACCGCCATGTCGTAGGCGAAGGGCACCTTCTGGGGCTCCACTCCGAGGAGCGCCGGGACCTGGTCGGAGATCTTCGTCTTCGTACCGGTGGCGGTGTCGAGCCGGATGACGTCACCGACGGAGCCCACGCCCGCGTAGACGGATCCGTCGTGGTAGGCGATGGAGCGCACGTACTGCTGGCCGGGCACCATCTGCCCGTAGTCGTGGAAGTCCTTGCTCTGCGGGTCGTATCTGAACACCTTGCCGTTGGGGAAGGTGCCGATCCAGACGTTGCCCTCCGGGTCCGTGGTCATCGACCACAGCGACTTCTCGCCCGGAACGGTGCCGAGCTTGCGCACGTCCTTGTCGGCCGGGCTGTAGCTCCACAGCTCTCCCGTCTGGCCGCCGGTGATGGCGGCGATGTAGACGGTGCCGTCGGGGCCGATCGCATGCCGCCAGGACTGCTGCACGCCGGACAGCGTGAACGAGCGCAGCAGCCGGTTGTCCCGGATGTCGATGACGTTGAAGATCGCGTTCTCGGCGGAGACCGTCGCGTACATCGTGGGCCGGCCGTCCTCCGTGCCCACCACGGCGTCGCTGATGGAGACCGTTTCCTGCTGGACGCCGAGGTCGGCCTCGGGGCCGAACCACGTCCGGTCCAGTGCCGATTTACTGGTGCTGCCACTTCCCCAGGCCGCGGCCAAGGGTGCAGGACCCGCGACCAGCACGGTCAGGGCGAGCAGCAGGATGAGGAGCGGTCTAGGGCGTTTTCGGGGCACCGTGGTCCCTCCAGATTATTAAAGTCTTCCCCATAAGTGGGCGTTTTGTTCACGGGCTTGAGTGACCTCAGCGTCCTCCTGACGCTTGACCACCGCAATGTTTTCGTGGACTCTCTGATTAATCCCTACGGGTGAAACGACGTCAAGAGGGGTACATGGACGCATCCCGACCCGCCGGCGGTGACTTGGCGCAGCTGCGTCGGCTCAACGCGTTCGGCGCGCTGCGGGCGCTGAGAAGTGCCGGCGCGCCGGTGACGCTGACCGAGCTGGCCACGCTCACCGGTCTCTCCCGCGCCTCGGCGGAGGACCTCGCCACCGAGCTGACCGACCAGGGGTGGGCGGCCGAAGTCCCGCCCGCGCCCGGCGCGGTGGGGCGGCCGGCCCGCCGTTACCGGTTCCGGGCCGATTCCGGTTACGTCTTCGGGCTGGACATCGGCGCCCACAGCGTCCTCGCCGTGCTCGCCGACCTCTGCGGCACGGTCGTCACCACGGCCCGCCGAACGGTGCCGCCGGACATCCGGCGCGCCGACCGGCTCGCCGTCATCGGCGACGTGATGACCGAGTGCCTGGACGACGCGGGAATCGACGCCCACCGGATCTGGACGATCAGCGCCGGCACCACCGGCGTCGTCGGCCCGGAGGGAGACGTCGTACTCGCGGGAGCGGCCGCCGACTGGACCGGTGTACGGCTCGCCGAGCACCTGGACGAACGCTGCGCCGGGGCGGTCCTGGTGGACAACGACACCCGGCTGGCCGCACTCGCCGAGCAACGCCTCGGTGCGGCACGGGACATCGAGGACGCCGTCTACATCCACGCCGGCCTCGGCCTCAGCGCGGCGCTGATCATCGGCGGCCGGGTGCACCGGGGATACGGCGGCGCGGCGGGCGAGATCGGCAGCTTCCCCGTCACCCCCTGGGCGACCGCCGCCACCCGCCTGGCGTGTTGTCCCGCCGTCCCGTCCGACGTACCCCCGCGGAACGCCGCCGCCCATGTGCTGGCCGCCGCCCGCCGGGGCGACACCGTCGCCGTGCGCGCCGTCGACCGCTACGCCAGCGACGTGGCCCTCGGCCTCGCGGCCATGGTGCTGACCGTCGACCCGCAACGGGTCGTGCTGGGTGGGGGACTGGCCCAGTCCGCCGATGTCCTGCTCCCCCGCCTCCGTAACCGTCTGGAGCCGCTGTGCATCCGGGTCCCCGATCTCCAGCCGTCCTCGCTCGGCGACGACCGGGTCGCGCTCGGTGCGATCTGGCGAGCCGTCGAGCACGTCGAGACGACGTATCTCGCGCACAACCGGCGGCCCACGGCGGCCCGCCCGTGAACGGCCGTTCCGGACCTCCCGTCATCGCCCCGGGCAGCCCGTGTTCCGGATCGCAGAGACCACTGCGCGGTCCGCCTTCCGGCTTTCAGGCGGCCCCGGTAGGCGCCGTATGCATCGGCAGCCGGCCCCTGTCAGCCCTCCGCACCCGGTAACCGTTGACGGCTCCGCGTCCAGGCACCGCCGCGGGAGACGCCTCCCGGCCCCACCGTACGCCCTGTCCGTCGCGTGCCTCTCCTTCACCTCTAGGGAGCTCTTGGGAATGTCCATGCACCTTCCGATATCCGATCGGCCCGTCCGCGTGGCTCTCGTCGGCGCCGGCAACCGCGGCCTCGCCTATGCCGCGTGGATCAAAGCCCACCCCGAACGCGCCCGCCTCGTGGCCGTGGCCGACCCCCGGCCGGCGGCCCGCGCCGCGGCCGGGGCGGAGCTCGAGTTCGACGACTGGCGGCCGCTCGTCGAGGGGGACGCCATCGCCGACGCCGTCATCGTCGCCACCCAGGACCGCAATCACGTCGAGCCCGTCCTGGCGCTGGCGCGGGCCGGGTACGCGATCCTCGCCGAGAAGCCACTGGCGCCCACCGAGGCCGAGACCCGCACCCTCATCGAGGGCGTGGAGAAGGCGGGCGTGCTCTTCGCCGTCTGCCATGTCCTGCGGTACACCCCCTACACCGACCTGGTGAAGGAGGTCGTGGACTCCGGCGTGCTCGGGCAGCTGGTCTCCATCGACCACCTGGAGCCGGTGGGCTGGTGGCACTACGCCCACAGCTACGTGCGCGGTCCGTGGCGCAGTGAGAAGGACTCCTCGCCGATGCTGCTCGCCAAGTCCTGCCACGACCTGGACTGGATCTCCTACGTCACCGGGGAGGGCATCGAGCAGGTCGCCAGCTTCGGTGGGCTCAAGCACTTCCGGCCCGAGAACGCCCCGGCCGGTGCCGCCGAGCGGTGTCTCGACTGCGCGGTCGAGCCCGGCTGTCCGTACAGCGCGCCGAAGCTGTACGTGCCGACGCTGCGCGAGAAGGGCGCGGTCTGGCCGGTCACCCACGTCACGGACTCCACGGACGAGACCGAGCTGCTGACCGCGCTGCGCGAAGGCCCTTACGGCCTGTGCGCCTACCGCGGAGACAACGACGTGGTCGACCACCAGGTCCTCGCCATGCAGCTGTCCGGCGGCATGACCGCGACGTTCACCGTGGTCGCCTTCACCGAACAGACCGACCGCCAGACACGGATCTTCGGCTCGCACGGCTGGCTGCGCGGCGACGGCAAGCGCGTCACCGTCCACGACTTCCGCACCGACGAGGTCACCGTCCACGAGGTCGACACGAGCGGTTCCAACGCCGCCGAGGGACACGGCGGCGGAGACACGGCGTTGGTTGATGCCTTCGTCCACGCCGTCGCCACCGGCGACCCGGCCGCGGTCCGCTCCGGCACCAAGGCCTCGCTCGGCAGTCATCTTGCGGCGTTCGCCGCCGAGCGTGCCCGGCATACCGGCACCGTTCAGACGGTGCCGGCCCGGTGACGTCCTACCGGATGCCGTCTCCTCTTTCCTGTCCCGCCCCCCTGTCCTCGGAGGACCCCCTCATGTCCCGTCTCCTCACTCGTCGTTCCAGAGTCCGTGCCGTCGCTGCCCCGGTCGTGGCCACCGCGCTTGCCGTTGGTGTGCTGGCCGGCTGTTCCAGCGGCGGTGACGACAACACCGTCACCATGTGGACCTATCCGGTCATCTTCGACGAGGCCAAGAACAAGGCGTA
>NZ_JBIARH010000047.1:0-50090 GCF_042889785.1 Streptomyces sp. NPDC002476
TCGTTCGGGATCAGCGGCACGAACGCGCATGTGATCCTGGAGGAGGCCCCGGACGAGGACATCCCCGTGCACGACGGGACCGAACCCCACGCCCCCGCCGTGGTGTTGCCGCTGTCCGCCCGTTCCGCGCGCGCCCTTCCCGGGCAGGCCGAACGGCTGCACGCCTTCCTCATGGATCGTCCCGAGCTGCCGCCGTCCGCCGTCGCACGCGCCCTGGGCACCCGCCGCGCCGCGCTCGGCCACCGGGCCGCCGTCACCGGCACCGACCGGGACCGGCTCCTGGCCGGCCTCCAGGACCTCGCCACCGGCCGCCCCTCGCCCGGCGTGGTCACCGGACGGGCCCGAACCGGCGGACGCACCGCTTTCCTGTTCACCGGGCAGGGTGCCCAGCGCCCCGGCATGGGTCTCGAACTGCGTGCCCACTACCCGGTGTTCGCCGCCGCCTTCGACGAGATCGACGCCCTCCTCGGACTGGACCTGGTGGGCGTACTGGGCGGCGACGACCCGGAGGCGGTGCACCGCACCCAGTACGCGCAGACCGCCCTGTTCGCCTACGAGGTCGCCCTGTTCCGGCTGCTGGAGTCGTTCGGCGTCAGGCCCGACGCGCTGGCCGGGCACTCCGTCGGCGAGATCGCCGCCGCCCATGTCGCCGGGGTGCTGGACCTGGCCGACGCGTGCGCCCTGGTCGGTGCCCGCGGCCGGCTCATGCAGGCGCTTCCCGAGGGCGGCGCGATGGTCGCCGTACAGGCGGGCGAGCACGAGGTGCTGCCGCTGCTGGACGACCGGGTGGGGCTCGCGGCGGTCAACGGACCGGAGTCGGTGGTGCTGTCCGGGGAACGCGACGCGGTGCTCGCCGCCGCCGCGACGTTCCCGAGGACCAAGCGGCTCAGTGTTTCGCACGCCTTCCACTCGCCCCTGATGGACGGCATGCTCGACGACTTCCGCGCGGTCGCCGGACGCCTGGCCTTCCGCGAGCCGCGCGTCGAGGTGGTCTCGGCCCTCACCGGGCGCCCCGCCACCGGGGAGCAGCTGTGCGACCCGGAGCACTGGGTGCGGCACGTGCTCCGCACCGTGCGCTTCGCCGACGCCGTCACGGCCCTCGCCGCCTCGGGCGTCACCCGGTACGTCGAGCTCGGCCCCGACGCCGTGCTGACCGGCCTCGCCCGGGAGAGCGCGGGGGAGAGCGGCGGCGTCTTCGTCGCCCTCGGCCGGCGCCGCGGCGGCGAACCGGAGGTCCTGCTGTCCGGCCTCGCCCGCCTGCACACTGACGGACTGCCCCTGGACTGGGCCGCGCTCTTCCCCGGTACGCTTCGCGCCGAACCGCCCACGTACGCGTTCCGGCACGAACGGTACTGGCTGAACGCCGACGTACCACTCGTCCCCGACCGCCCGGCCCCGCAGGGCCCCGCCGACGCCGCCCGGGCCACCGGATCCGTCGACGCGGCCCACCTCACCGGCACCACCGAGCCAGCTGCAACCACCGAGCCCACGGACGCCGGCGACCTCACCGACGCCGTCGGCCCCACCGACACGCAAGCCCTCCGGCAGCGCCTGGCACAGGCCCCGCCGGCCGAGCAGGAGGCCCTGCTGACCGATCTCGTCCGCTCCCGGGCCGCCGTGATCCTCGGACACCGGGAACCGGAGGACATCGAACCCGACGCCGTCTTCCTGGAGATCGGCCTGGACTCGGTCTCGGCGGCCGAACTGCGCGCCGCGCTCGGCGCCGCGCTCGGCCTCGACGTCCCGGCCGGTGCCGTGTTCGACCACCGCACCCCTCTCGCGCTCGCCGCGCATCTGCGCGAACGCATCCTCGGCGGCGGTGGCGGAGCGGAACCGGCCGACGCCGACGACCTCCGGACCATCGGCGGACTGGTGCGGCGCGCGGCGGCCGACGGCCGGTGGGAACGCGCCCTGACGCTGCTGCACGCCGTGGCCGACATCCTGCCCGGCTTCTCCTCGGCGGCCGAGTTCGGCGACGTGGCCGAACCGGTGTGCCTGGCCACGGGTGACGCGGGGCCGCGCCTCATCTGCCTGCCCTCGCCGATGGCGCTGGGCGGCGCCCACCAGTACGCCCGGTTCGCCCGGCACTTCCGCGGACGGCGCGACGTCCTGGTGCCGGACGTCCCCGGCTTCGTGCCCGGCGAGCCGCTGCCCCGGTCCGTGGACGCGGTCGTGGAGGTGGTGGCCGAGGGCATCCGCAGGGCCGTCGCCGGGGACGATCGGCCCTACGTACTCCTCGGGTACTCCTCCGGCGGACAGCTCGCCCACGCGGCGGCCGAGGTGATGGAAAAGGCCGGACGCCCGGCCTCCGGCGTGGTCCTGCTGGACACCTATCTGCTGGGCGACGGCGACACGGAACACCTCCGGCGCGAGATGTTCAACGGACTGCTCGACCGCGAATCGGCCGTCGGCGGCTTCGGCACCGCGCGCCTCGCCGCGATGAGCCGCTACAGCGACCTGATCCCGTACTGCCTGCCGGGCGCGCTCACCGCACCGGTGCTGTTCGTACGGCCCCGGGACCCCTTCGCACCGGGCCTCGACGACTGGCGGGCCGTCTGGAACGGCGCACACGAACTCGCCGAGGTGCCCGGCACCCACTTCACGATCCTGGAGGACCGCGCCGGATCCACCGCCGAGGCCGTGGAGAACTGGCTGCCCGGCACCGCGGCGCGCTGACGCGGCGGCGGACGGGAGAACGTCCGCGGATCGAAGGAGTCCCCGGCCGCCGGACCCGCCGCGGGGCGCCACGGGCCTCTCGCCCCGCGGCGCCCCGCGGCTTCCTCATCCGCCCGCCCGTGGCTTCTCCGCCCGCCCGCTCGCGGCCCCTTCACCGCGCACCCGCGGCTTCTTCACCCACCCGCCTCACGAAAATGCGACATCCAGGCATCTATATCGCACCGAATACTGTCCGGATCCACACCCAATCGAAAAGCGACTTCTTCCGCGGCCAATTCTGACCGCCAATCGCTCCGTTGCAGGGCCAGCCACATCGTCGTGCCCTGCGGGCCGCACCTGTGACGCTTTCCGGTGCGCGGTGAGAACAGTTCCAGGTATCCGTCGGGGCGTACACTCGCGATCAGCCCCTGGTCATTCCCCATACCGCACCGACCCCGTGCATGACGTGCGGTGCTGCCTCTCGGCCGTGAGGAGGCCGGCTGTCCTGGACACAGAGAATCCCATCCCTAGAGGGTTCGTCGGACGCCTCGACGTTACCCGTTTCCCATGCGCCGGGGCACTGGCGGTGCCTGCATTTTCCGAGAGGGGAAATGATCCGGACAAGGTGGTGGAACCTGCTGTGGCCGACGAGCATTTCCGTCCGCTTGACAGAACGCCCGTACGACATTCGAAGGTCTTTTCCATAGCGGGTCGGAAATCGTCGGACCACTCCACTTACGTGCCGTATCGAGGTAGAGAAACCTCTACCTCGAATCGGCGAGACAAGGCCAATGTGCGGCGGCTTCCCCCCGCCTAATCTGATCCGCAGAAACCGCGTGGCAGGCGCGTCATCTCATTGGGGAGCCCGAGTGCACACAACACACGACCTCCGCCGGGCAGAGGCGGTACGGCTGGACGCCGTGTCGAAGATCTACGGCCGAGCCGACAGCCAGGTGACGGCGCTCCGGGAACTCTCCATGAGCTTCGCCGACGCCACCTTCACCGCCGTGATGGGACCCTCCGGTTCCGGCAAGAGCACCTTCCTGCACTGCGCCGCGGGGCTCGTCCGGCCCACGTCCGGCACCGTCACCGTCGGCGGCGACGGCCTTGACGGCCTCGACGACACCCGGCTGACCGAACTCCGCCGCGACCGCATCGGCTTCATCTTCCAGTCGTTCAACCTGCTGCCCGCCCTGACCGTGATGCAGAACATCATGCTGCCGCTGCAACTCGCCGGACGGCGGCCCGACAAGGCCCTCATCCATTCCGTGGTGCAGCGCGTCGGTCTGGGCGAACGCCTCGGCCACCTGCCGTCCCAGCTGTCCGGCGGTCAGCAGCAGCGCGTCGCCATCGCCCGCGCCCTCGTCACCCGCCCCGCCGTCGTCTTCGCCGACGAACCCACCGGGGCGCTCGACACCCGCACCGCCGCCGCCGTCCTCGCCCTGCTGCGCGAATCCGTCGACACGGCGGGCCAGACCCTGGTCATGGTCACCCACGACCCGGTGGCCGCCTCGTACGCCGACCGCGTCGTCTTCCTCGCGGACGGCAGCCTCGCGGGCGAACTGCACCGGCCCACGGCCGACGCGGTCGCGGCCCGGATGACCCGGCTCGGCGCCTGGGAGGACGAGACCCGCGAGCAGCCCACGCCGCTCACCACCGGAGGACTGTACTGATGTGGCGGCTCGCCCTGCGCACCCTGAAGTTCCGGCGGACGAGCTTCGTCGCCACCTTCCTCGCCATGTTCCTCGGCGCCGCGATCGTCATCGGCTGCGGCGGCCTGATGGAGACCGGCGTGCGGATGGCCGCCGACCCGCAGCGCCTCACCGGCGCCCCGGTCGTGGTCACCGGTGAACAGACCTACGACTCCAATGCCCTGACGGAACGTCACCGCATCGACCCGGGCCTGGTCGACGAGGTCGCCCGCGCCCAGGGCGTCCGCGAGGCCGTCGCCGACGTGTCGTTCCCCGCCACCGTCCTCAAGGACGGCAAGCCCCTGACCGGTGAGGACGCCTCCTACGGCCACGGCTGGGCCGGCGCCCGCCTCACCCCCTATACCCTCGCCGCCGGTGCCTCCCCCGTCACCGGCGGCGAGGTCGCCCTCGACACCCGGCTCGCCGAACGCGCCGGCGCCCGCCCCGGCTCCTTCGTCGATGTCGTCGTCCGCGGCGAGACCCGGCGCTACCGGGTCAGCGGCACCGCCGCGCAGCGCGGCGACCACAATCCCGACGCCGCCGTGTTCTTCAGCGACGACGAGGCCCGCGCCCTGGCAGGCGGACGCATCGACTCCATCGGTGTGCTGCCCGAGACGGGAGCCCCCACGTCCGCCGTCGCGGCCGCCGTACGGTCGGCCGTCGGCGACCGGGCCGAGGTCCTCACCGGCGAGCGGCGCGGCCTGGCCGAACTGCCCGGCACCCTCTCCAGCCGACGCACCGTCGTGATCCTCGCGGCCATCTTCGGCTCCTCCGTCGTGCTGATCGTGATGTTCGGCGTCGCCTCCACCCTCGGGCTCTCGCTCCAGCAGCGCTCCCGCGAGATGGCCCTGCTGCGTGCCGTCGGTTCCAGCCCGCGCCAGCTGCGCCGCATGATCCTGTGCGAGACGGCCGTACTGTCCGCGGGCTCGGTGCTGCTCGCCCTGTACCCGGGCCAGTTGCTCGGCCGGCTGCTGTTCGGCGTACTCACCTCCAGCGGCGTCGTGTCCTCCTCGATCGTCTACCACGCGGGCTGGATGCCGATGGCCGTCGGCGTCGTCGTCACCGTGCTCGCCGCGGCCGGGGCCACCCGCTTCGCCGGCCGCAGGGCCGCCCGCACCGAACCCGTCGCCGCCCTGGCCGAGAACGACGCAGCCAGCCGCTGGTTCAGTGTCCCCCGTCTGCTGCTCGCGGTGTTCTTCCTCGTCAACGGCATCGGCCTCGCGGTCGCCACCGCCACCGTGATGGAGGACGGACCCTCCCTCGCGAGCACCGCCGGACCCGCCTCCGTGCTCTTCTGCATCGGCCTGGCCCTGCTCGCCCCGGGCATCGTCAAGGCGATGACCGCCCTGCTGTGGCTGCCGGTGCGCGCCCTGACCGGGGTCTGTGGCCAACTCGCCCTGCGCAACGCCACCACCGCCAACGTCCGCATGGCGGGGGCGGTCGCCCCCATCGTCCTGCTGATCGGCATCGCCACCGGCACCCTCTACATGCAGGCCACCGAGGACGCCGTGTCGCAACGCTCCTACGACCGCAACATCCTCGCCGACTACGTCCTCGACTCCACCACCGGCGGTTTCGCCCCCGACGTCCTCGACCGCGTCCGCGCCACCCCCGGAGTGGCCGCCGCCTCCGAGTTCGTCACCAGCCGCGGCTTCGTCGACGCCCCCGACGGACCGGCGGACGTCGACCTGCGCGGCGTGTCCGCCGACGGCGTGGCCCGCAGTCTCGATCTGCGCCCCGTCGCCGGCTCGCTGACCGACCTGCGGGACGACACCGTCGCCCTCTCCGACAAGAAGGCCCGCGAATACGGTGTACGGGTCGGTGACCGGCTGCCCATGCACCTCGGCGACGGCACCGCCGTACGCCCCACCGTCGTCGCGCTCTACACCGACAACCCCAAGCAGCAGTACCTCACCCTGCCCGCGTCGGCACTCGCCCCGCACACCGGCGACGGGCTCCCGCACCAGATCCTCGTCCGGACCGCGCCCGGCGCCCTTGCCGAGGCCCACGACCACCTGGCCCGGCTCGCGGCCTCCGTACCCGGCACCGAACTGGACGACGGCTCCTCACTGGCCGGCCGCAACAACCAGATCCAGCAGATCCTGGTCGCCGCCAACTACACCATCGTCGCCATGATCGTCGGATACGCCGCCATCACCGTCGTCAACACCCTGGTGGCCGTCACCCGCAAACGCCGCGCCGAGTTCGGCCTGCAGCAGCTCACCGGAGCGACACGTCGTCAGGTGCTCGGCATGCTGACCGTCGAGGGCGTGCTCATCGGAGTCATCGCGACCGTCCTCGGCACGATCGCCTCCGCGACCACCATCGTCCCGTACAGCATGGTCAAGGCCGACTCCTACCTGCCCTCCGGATCCATCGGCATCTACCTCGCCGTCGTCGGCGGATCGCTGCTGCTGGTCTTCGGCGCCACCCTGCTGCCCTCGTGGCGCGGCATGCGCACGCCCGCCGTCGAGACCGTGAAGGCAGCGTGAGCCGTACCGAAGCCGGGCCGTCCCCCTCGCCCCCGTGCGGGGACGGCCCCTCCGCCGTCGCCCCGTCCCCCGTCACCCGGTCCTCCGTGGCCCGGGGATGGAATCATGGGCGCATGCGACTGCGCCGCGCCGCCCTCGACACATTGATCGGCGTGCTGATCGCCGCCGGATCCCTGATCTCGCTGGTCCTGTTCCTCACCACCAGCTACTTCATCAT
Source organism: Streptomyces sp. NPDC002476 (assembly GCF_042889785.1). Taxonomy (NCBI): domain Bacteria; kingdom Bacillati; phylum Actinomycetota; class Actinomycetes; order Kitasatosporales; family Streptomycetaceae; genus Streptomyces; species Streptomyces sp. NPDC002476. The sequence continues at coordinate 7,056 of NZ_JBIARH010000047.1, forward strand.
CCTGTGCCTCATCGGGATCGGCTTCCTCACCCTGCCCTACCTGACCACGGCGGTCCGCCGGGTCTGCGACCTGAACCGCCGGGCCGCCGCACGCTGCGGCGTCCCCGTGGAACGGCCGTACCGGCCCGAACCGGAGGAGGTCGAACGGGACATCGTCGGCTGGACGCGCCGCTGCAAGTGGATCCTCGCCGACCCCGCGACCTGGCGGGACCTGCTCTGGCTCCTCCTCAACTCCGCCGTCGGGCTGCTCCTCGGCTTCGCCCCGGCCGCACTGCTCTACTACGCGGGCGAAGGACTGGTGCTGGCCTGCGGGCTGTGGCGGCCCCTCGCCGCCGACGGCGTGGGTCGGTGGTACGCGTTCATCACCGTCGACAGCGGGTCCGACGCCCTCGCCGCGGCCCTGGCGGCGCTCCTCGTGCTCACCGGCTGGCTCCTCCTCAGCCCCTGGCTGCTCAAGGGCCACGCCTACTTCGTCCGCTTCCTGCTGGGCCCGACCGAGCGGGCCCGCCTGGCCTCCCGGGTACGGCACCTGGCCGAGACCCGCTCCGGTGCGCTCGACATCCAGGCGGCCGAACTGCGCCGCATCGAACGCGATCTGCACGACGGCGCACAGGCCCGGCTGGTCAGCCTCGGTCTCGAACTCGGCGCCGTGGACCGGAAGCTGGACCAGGACACCGAGGAGGCCCGGCGGCTGCTGCGCCAGGCGCGCGAGTCCTCGGTCCAGGCCCTGCGCGAACTGCGCGACCTGGTCCGCGGCATCCACCCCCCGGTCCTGGCCGAACGGGGCCTCGCCGACGCCGTGCGCGCCCTGGGCCTGGCCAGCCCGCTGCCCGTCACGGTCGTGGCGGACCTGCCGGGGGACCCGCCCGACCCCGTGGCGTCGGCCGTCTACTTCTCCGTGTCGGAACTGCTCACCAACGCGCTCAAGCACGCCGAGCCCCGGCACGTGGACGTGGTCCTCGGATATGCCGACGGCGTCCTCCACGGACGCGTCACCGACGACGGCCGCGGCGGCGCCGCGATCTCGGCCGGGAGCGGTCTGGAAGGCATCCGGCGACGACTGGCATCCTTTGACGGGGTGCTGGAGATCGACAGTCCCCCCGGCGGCCCGACCGTGATGAGGATGGAGTTACCGTGCGCGTTGTCCTCGCCGAGGACCTCTTCCTGCTGAGGCAGGGGATCATCCAACTGCTGGAGGCGTACGACTGCGAGGTGGTCGCCGCGGTCGACAACGGGGAGGACCTGAGAGCCGCCCTCGCCGAACACCGGCCCGACGTGGCCGTGGTGGACGTCCGATTACCTCCCACCTTCACCACCGAAGGGCTCCAGGCGGCCCTCCGCGCCCGCCGCGAACAGCCCGGCCTGCCCATCCTCGTACTCTCCCAGCACGTCGAGCAGATGTACGCCCGCGAACTCCTGGCCGACGGCACCGGCGGCATCGGCTACCTGCTCAAGGACAGCGTCCTCGACGACGAACAGTTCATCGACGCGGTGCGCCGGGTCGCCGCGGGCGGTACGGCCATGGACCCCGCCGTCGTGGCCCAGCTGATGGTCTCCCACTCCCGCGACGAGCCGCTGTCCGCGCTCACCGCCCGGGAACGCCAGGTACTGGAACTCATGGCGGAGGGATGCTCCAACACCGCCATCGCGCAACGGCTCACCGTCACCGAGGGCGCCGCGGCGAAACACATCTCCAGCATCTTCTCCAAACTGATGCTCCCGCCGTCGAGCGACAGCAACCGCCGCGTCCTGGCGGTCCTGGCCTACCTCAACGCGTGAACGCCGCACTCCGCCGGACCCGTTCCCCGTCCCGCCGCAACGGGCTGGGGACGGTAGGGGTGGAGATCCGCACCCGCCCCGACGAGACTGCCGGGGCACACCCCGTATCCCGTGCCCCCGGCACCGCACACCCCGCACGCCCCGGTACCGCGCCGCCACGAAGGGAACCCGCACCCCATGACCACGCCCGCCGAGCAGGACCGCCTGTGGATTCGCCGCTACCACCCCCGCCCCGACGCGGCGGTCAGGGTGGTGTGCCTGCCGCACGCGGGCGGTTCGGCGACCTTCTACCGGCCGGTGTCGGCGGCCCTGCCCGCCTCCACCGACGTACTCGCCGTGCAGTACCCGGGGCGTCAGGACCGGCGCGCCGAACCCTGCGTCGCCACCATCGAGGAACTCGCGGACCGGGTCACCCCCGTACTCCTGGCCTGGACGGACCGCCCGCTGGTCCTGTTCGGCCACAGCATGGGCGCCACCCTCGGCTACGAGATCGCGCGCCGTCTGGAGCACGACCACGGCATCGTCCCGCACGCCCTGTTCGCCTCCGCGCGCCGCGCCCCCTCCGTGTCCCGCACGGAGACCGTCCACCTGCGCGACGACGACGCACTCGTCGAGGAGATGCGGCTGCTGAGCGGGACCGAGTCGGCGATCCTCGACGACACGGAGCTGATCCGCATGGCCCTGCCCGCGATCCGCGCCGACTACCGGGCCGCCGAGACCTACGTCCACCGGCCCGGACCGAAGCTGCGCTGCCCCGTGTGGAGCCTGGTCGGCGACAACGACCCCAAGGTCGCCCTCGACGAGGCGCGGGCCTGGTCCCGGCACACCGAGGGCGCCTTCGAGTTCCGTGTCTTCGAGGGCGGACACTTCTACCTGACGGAGCATCAGCAGGAGATCGTCCGGCTGATCACCGAGCGCGCGGCCGTCCCGGCGGCCACCACCGGCTGAACACGGCCGGGGCGCGGTCCCCGGCCGCCACGCGCGTGCCGGCTCAGAGCACCCGGCGCAGCCAGCCGTGCTTGTCCTCGGCACGCCCGTACTGGATGTCCAGCACGTGCTTGCGCAGGGCCATGGTCCGCTTGCCCGGGGTGCCGTTGCCGACGGTGAACTGGTAGCCGTTGCCCTTGAAGCCGGTGATCGGGGTGATGACCGCCGCCGTGCCCGCGGCGAACACCTCGGTGACGGAGCCGTCGGCGGCGCCCGCGCGCAGTTCGTCCAGAGTGACCGACCGCTCCTGCGGGGTCAGGCCGAACTCGGGGGCCAGGGCGAGGACGGTGTCGCGGGTGACGCCCTCCAGGATCGTGCCGAGTTCCGGGGTCACCAGGCGCCCGTCCGAGGTGACCAGGCACAGGTTCATCGTCCCGGACTCCTCCAGGTGGCCGTTGCCCGCGCTGTCCAGGTACATGACCTGGTCGCAGCCGTGTTCCTCGGCCTCGGTCTGCGCGGCCAGGCTCGCGGCGTAGTTGCCGCCGCACTTGGCGGCGCCGGTGCCGCCGTCCGCCGCCCGGGTGAACCGTTCGCTCACCCACAGGGTGACCCCCGTGACACCGGACGCGAAGTAGGGGCCGGCCGGGCTCGCGATCACCGAGTAGACCACGCGGGCGGCGGGCCGCACACCGAGGAACGCCTCCGAGGCGAACATGAACGGCCGCAGGTACAGGCTCTCCTCACCGGACGACGCCGGGACCCACGCCTCGTCCGCGCGGACCAGCTCCTCCACGCTCGTGAGGAAGTCCTCCTCCGGGAGCGCCGGCAGCACCAGGCGCTCGGCCGAGCGGACGAAGCGCCGGGCGTTGGCCTCGGGACGGAACAGCCAGACGCTGCCGTCCGCGTGGCGGTACGCCTTCAGCCCCTCGAAGATCTCCTGCGCGTAGTGCAGGACGGCGGCGCTGGGGTGCAGGGAGAACGGCTCCAGCGGGCCCACCTTGTGATCGTGCCAGCCGGCTTCCCGCGTCCACATGGCCGAGGCCATGTGGTCGGTGAAGTGACGGCCGAAGCCCGGGGCGGCGAGGATCTTCTCGCGCTCGGCCGTCGGCGTGGCACGCGTCGTCCGGGACAGGGGGAAGCCAGTACTCATAGCCAATTCCTTACGCCGGAGCGGTCCTTCGGCGGGTGCGGATGCCGCCCGCCGGATCCGGGCCCCATGGTAATGGCCGTCACACCCGGGAGGACCGGCGTGGAGACTCGCCGATGCCGCCCACGACGGCGTGCAATCCGCCGTCGGCGTGGACCACTCGACCGGTGGTGCACCGCGCCGGGCCGGACAGCAGGAACAGCACCGCACCCACCACCTGCCGGGGATCGGCGCGGTCCTGGCCCAACGGGGCCCAGCGCTCGTGAGGGGCGTCGCGTCAGCGCGTCGCCGGCCGCGCCGTACGTGCGCGGCGGGCGGCCCGGTACGCCTCGACCGGATCGGCGGAACATCCGGCGGCCGGCCGCCACTCCCCGCCGAACGAGGTGAGGGGGAACCAGCGGCCGTCCGGTCCCGGGCGGAGCTGGACACCGGCGGTGGTGTCGGTGAGGGCGCCGTCGACGACATCGATACCGCCGAGGGACAGCGCCCGGGACGTGCGGACGGCGTCCCGGGCCCGTTCCAGGACGGCGTCCGGGACCGGGGCCGGGGCCAGGGCGGCATGGGCCCCGGCCGGGCCGCCGTGCCGGTATCCGATCATCGACGCGCGCAGCGCGGCCTCGTCGTGGCCGGTGGCACGGACGGCGTCCGGGATCCGGTGCACACCGTCGGGCGTGGCCAGGACCCTTACCACGTCGGCGAGTTCGTCGTGCGGCCGACCCGCCGCCCCGGCCCCGGCCAGCAGGGCGCGGGCGCGGTCGGCGGCGTCCTCGGTCATCCACGCCAGTTCCCGCGCCGGGGGGCAAGGCGCGGGCGGGTCGTCGAGGGCGTCGGTGATCGGGTCGACGGAGTCCGGACCGTCCCCGGCCCTCCGCCCGGCCCCGGTCTCCGCGCAGACCCCGGCCCCGGCCTCGTTCCTGTCCTCCGCCCCGGGCCTCCGCCGCGGGCGGTGCGTCCAGAGCGAGTAGGCCTGGTCCGCGCGGACGGTTCCGTTCGCGTCGGCGGGCAGCGCGCCGGGAACGGTGTCGGTCACGCGAGCACGGAGGAGCGCGGCGAGATCCCGGGTACGCATGCCCCGGGCGGTGAGCAGCAAGGAGGCGCCCCCGGCGAGGCGTTCGGCCACGGCGTGGCCGACGGCCGCACTGTGGTCGCACACGCGGCCGGAACGCCCGGGCGGGCAGGTGCACGAGAAGCGGATCTCGTCTGCTCCCGGGACGACGCAGACCCCGTCGACGCGGGAGCCCGTGGCCCCGTCCCCGCCCCCGGCGGGAGCGTCGGCCGTGACCGGTACGCGTTCGGCCAACAGGTCCGCGATCGCTGCGGACAGGCGTCCGGCCAGGAGGTCGGCGACCGCGGCGGGAACGTCGACGAGCCGGGCGGTCAGCGCCTGCCCCTGCTCCTCGGTGAGTTCGGGGAAGGAAAGGGCGGCCTTGAGAGCGGCCTTCTTCACGGTGACGGCCGCCGAGAACCGTCCGGGGGCGGCGTGGATCTGGCCGACGGCGCCGTTGCGGTGCAGGGCGAGGCCCTTCGCGTGGGAGGCGGAGCCGTCGGTGGCCAGATGGAAGTGCCGCTTCCAGACCGTGACGAGGGGCTCCGTGCTGCGGGGGCCGGCGGAGGTGGTCATCGGGTTCCCTGGAGGGTGACGAGGGCGGCGAGTTCGGTGTCGTCGAGATCGGCGAGGGCGCTCTCGCCGGAGGTGAGGACCGCCTCGGTCAGGGCGCGTTTACGGGCGAGGAGTTCGGCGATGTGGTCCTCGACCGTGCCCTCGGTGATCAGGTGGTGGACCTGGACGGTACGGCGTTGGCCGATGCGGTGCGCGCGGTCGGTGGCCTGGTCCTCGACGGCGGGGTTCCAGGGGCGGTCGTAGTGGACGACGTGCTCGGCGCGGGTGAGGTTGAGCCCGGTGCCCGCGGCCTTGACCGACAGGACGAACAGCGGGGCCGGGTCGGGGTCGTGCTGGAAGCGGTCGACCAGGTCCTGGCGGCGGGCGGGCGGCGTCTGCCCGTGGAGGAAGTAGACGGAGCGGTGGCCGCGGGCGCGCAGGTGGCGTTCGAGGATGCGGCCCATCCCCACGTAGCCGGTGAAGATCAGAGCGGCCTCGCCGCGGCCGGCGAGAGTGGACAGCAGCTCGTCCAGCGCGGCCAGTTTGCCCGACCGCCGTACGGAGCCGGCCGGGCCGTCGGCGCCGTCGTCGAGAGGTTCCTTGAGGTAGAGCGCGGGGGCGTCGCAGATCTGCCGCAGGGCCTGGAGGAGCCCCAGGACCAGGCCGCGGCGGGCGATGCCCGTGCTGCGGGCGATCGCGTCCATGGTGTCGCGGACGGTCGCCTCGTACAGGCCGGTCTGCTCGTCCGTCAGGGACACGACCCGGGTGTGGTGGACCTTGCCGGGCAGTTCGGGGGCGATGCCGGGGTCCGACTTGTGTCGGCGCATCATGAACGGGCCGATCAGACGGGCGAGTTGCGCGGCGGCCGGTGACCCGACGTCCTTCTCCACGGTGGCGTAGCGGGCGCGGAAGGCGGTCTGGGAGCCGAAGAGGCCGGGGTTGGTCCAGTCGAGGACGGCCCACAGCTCCGTGAGGTTGTTCTCGACCGGAGTACCGGTGACGGCGAGCCGGGCCCGGGCGGGCAGTTCGCGCAGCGCGACGGCGGTCGCCGAGGCGGGGCTCTTGGCGTGCTGGGCCTCGTCGGCGACGACGAGCCCCCAGTGGAGGGCGGCGAGCGCGAGGGTGTCGCGGCGCAGCGTGCCGTAGGTGGTGACGACGACGCAACGGTGGTCGAGGGCCTCGGCATCGAGGGCGCGTCCGGTGCCGTGGTAGCGCACGACGGTCGTGCCCGGGGCGAAACGGTCGATCTCCCGCTGCCAGTTGGTCATGAGGGAGGCGGGACACACCACCAGGGTCGGCCCGGCGTCCGGGACGGTCTCGGCGCGGTGGAGGTACAGGGCGATGGTGGTCAGTGTCTTGCCCAGACCCATGTCGTCGGCCAGCAGTGCGCCGAAGCCCATGCCCGTGGTGTGGGCCAGCCAGGTCAGGGCCCGTTGCTGGTAATGGCGCAGGGTGGCCTTCAGCCCGGACGGCGGCGGGACGGGCCGCGGGTCCGAGGGGGCCCGGCGCAGCTTCTCGACCAGGGCGGCGAGGGTTCCGGCGGGCCGTACCCGGAGCATCTCGCCGTCGACGGCGAGCGCACCGGACAGGGCGGCGGCGAGGGCGTCCAGCGACGGCAGCGGCGCCAGAGCGCGGTCGCGGGCGCGGCGGGCGGTGTCGGGGTCGACGAGCAGCCAGCGGCCGCGCAGCCGGATCAGCGGCCGTACGGCCTCGGCCAGGGCGGTCATCTCCTCGTCGGTCAGCGGCTCGCCGTCGAGGTCGATGTGCCAGCGGCAGTCCACCAGCCTCTCCAGGGTCAGACAGCCGCCACTGCCCGCGGTCGGCGCGCTCTCGTCGTGGCCGCCGACGACGGCGGTGGAGGTGAGGGTTCCGACGAGGAAGGCGGGCCACTGGACGGCGACGCCGAGACCGGAGAGCGGGCCGGCCGCGTGGAGACGGAGCCGGACCAGGTCGTGCGCGGACAGGGTGGTCCCGTTGGGTCGCTCCTGCACGGCCAGGTCGGCGAGGGGAGGGAAGACGCGGGCGGCTCGGCGCAGGACCCGGCGCACGCCGGGCAGGAGCGCGGGCGTGAGGTCCGGATGCGGCGCGTGCCCGTCCCAGACGCCGATCGCCGACACGGTCTCCCGCCCGTCCGGGGCGCCGAGGTGCAGGGTGACGGGCACCGAGGGTGCCTCCCCGGTCGCGTCGGGCTGCTTGACGCGCAGCACCAGACCGGGGACGGGGCGGGGGTCGACGGTGTCCTCGATCGCGTCGGCCCACTTCCACAACTCCGGCAACGGCCCGGCCTGCTGCTCGGGGGGCCCGCAGTAGGGGCCGGCCCCGAGGAGCACGGAGGCGCCCGGGGTACGGAGCATGCTGTCGGCGACGGCGTCCAGGAGGGCCCACACCGCCGCTTCGGGCGCGGGCACGCGGGCGGGCGTCGAACCGGCGAGGAGGCAGTGGCCCTCGGGGGCCAGCCGCACGGCGACTTGGGCCGCGGCCCGGCGCAGCACGTCGGTGACCGGCCCGACGCGCCAGCAGTCCTGGCCGTCGGCGGTCAGGGCGGGGTGGACGCGTCGCCGCGCCACGCATTCCAGGCCCAGCCGGACGGCGTGCCGCCATCCGGTCACCGACGGATGCTCCCCGTCCCGGGATGCCAGCAGGGCCGGCAGGGCGAGGCCGAGCGGGACGGCGATCCCGGTCACGGTGGCGCGGCGCGGCATGATGCCGCCCGGGCCGGCCAGGACGAGCTCGCGGGTGACCGCCCGCAACGGCGCCGCGGGGGCCTCGGCCTCGGCGAGCGGTGAGCCGTCGGGCCGGAAGGCCATCCACGCGGTGCGCGCCGGATGTGTGGAGGACAGCAGGGTGAAGGCCGCGCCCCCGGCGAGGAGCCGGTCGACGAAGGCGCGTGCGCCGAAGAGTTCGGACGCGCTCGCCGCGAGGGCCCGCGGGGGTTCCTGGGCGGACGCGGGCGGGACCGGCGGCCCGGCCGGAACCGGTGACGCGGGTGGGACCGGTGGCGCGGGTGGAACCCGCGGTGCGGGGGCGCGCCCCGGCGCCCGCGCCGGGGGCGGCACCGCGTCGATCGGTCCGGGCCACGCCCCGGTGTGCCCGGCGAAGGGATCCTCCATCCCGGCGAGCGCGGCGACGAGGCCCGCCATGGCCCGCTGACGGGCGGCCTTGCGCGTGTGGGCCCGCTGGACGCTTCCGGTGACCTCGTGCCCGTCGGACGCGAACGCCGCCCGCGCTACGAAGGCCGGCTCGTTCCCGGGTTCGTGCCCTTCCCGGACCGTCGCCGAGGGCAGACGCAGCAGTTGGGCGTGCAGGGAGACGACGCGGGGCGCGAGGGCGGGATCGGAGGCGATCGCGCCGAGCGCCGCCCGACGGGCCCGCGCCCACAGCTCCGTGGCCGGGGCATCGAGTAACAGCAGCCGCAGATCGGGAACATGGAGGGGCTCTTCCCCGAGCCGCCGTACGGCCTCCGCCGCGACCCGGGCGACCGTGCCACGAGGCGCGTCGGCGGCGAAGGCCCCACGAAGAGCACGGTGGAAGGCATCCGCGTCCAACGTCTCCGGCCCCGGCACACCCAGGGACCCGCTCGACGTCTCCGGCCCCGATGCCTCCGCGGACCCGCTCGACGTCTCCGGCCCCGGCGCCTCCGCGGACCCGCGAGAACCGTCGTCGGCGCGGGCCGACGGAATGCCGGGTGTGGCAGGGCGGTCGCTGAGGGCGGCAGGCGCGCCGACGCGCCGCGGACGCTCGATGGACAAGAAGCACTCCCCAGGGACCCGGATGCCGTCGGAACCGCCCGCCATTGTGGCCCGCTCCCTCGTCGGGCCGCACAACAGTACAGATCAGCCCATCCATGGCGATCAACCTCAAAACGGGCACTGGCGGGCGGATGTCAGAGGCGGTTGTCGACCGCACACCCGCGCAACTCACCCTTCCGGGCTACTATTCGAACGACAGTTCCCTCACCCTCACTCCGTCCGGCCGTTGCGTAGGCGGCCGAGGAGCAGCCAGAGCAGGTACCCGCCTCCGGCGCTCACGGTGGCGGCACCGGTGGGGAGTTGGACCGGGGCGAAGGCGTGAGCGGCGACCCAGTCGGCCCCGGCGGGCAGGACGGCACCGACCGGGGCGGCGCCGGGAAGGCTGATCCCGGGCGTGCGGCGGTAGAGGGCCCTTGCGACGATCCGGCGTTGTCGAACGCCCCCTCCAGACGGCCGCCGCTGGCGGGTATCGGACCTGGCATCACCTCGCGTGCCCCGGCCCGCTTGACGGGTCGGCCCGTCAAGCGGGCCCGCGGACGGCGGCCGTGCGGGAACGGTGTGGCGAAGCGCTTCGTTGACGGGGCATGAGCATGAGCGAGGAGCCGCCCGGGACGGGCGAACCACCGGTGCTGGCGGGTGTCGAGGACCTCGGTTCCGAGGGACGTTTCCGGCGGGCCCGGGCCACGGGCAGTACCGGAGTCGCCCCGCTGGAGATCTGGCCCGGCGAACCCGTCGTGCTCCGGATCGACTTCGTCCCCGCCCGCGACCACACCGCGGCGCCCGTCCGGATCACGGCGGAGACGTCCACGGGCACCACACCGCTCGTGGACGCCCTGACGGGCCCGCTGACCGCCGGTGAGCCCACGACTCTCGTGGAATCGCTGCGGTTCGGCGCCCGGCACATCGAGTCGCTGCGTTCCGTGCACGTGACCGTCGCAGAGACCGAACCGGCCTTCCGGTTCCCGGCACGGGTTCTCAGGATCTGAGGGAGGGGCAGGTCGAGCACCCTGCCCGGGCCGCCGCCATCCCGTACAACGACTGGACTGGTACCGACACATGACCGAGCAAGCACCCGTTGTCCGCGCCGCCACGCGCGAGGATCTGCCACGGGCCGTCCGCACCCTGGGCCGCGCCTTCCTCCACTACCCCCTCACCCGCCACACCATCGCCGCCGACGACCATGCCGCGCGGCTGGAGCGGTTCAACCACCTCTTCGTCTCCCGGATCGGCCTGGAGCACGGCAGGACATGGGTGAGCGACGACTGTGCCGCCGTCGCGGCCTGGACGACCCCGGCGACGGACGCCGCCGCGGTCTTCGCCGAGATCGGCCCGGAGCTGGACCGACTCGCGGGCGACCGCGCGCCGTTCGCGGCCCGCGCGGAGGAGACCATGCGCCCGCACCGGCCGACCGTGCCCACCTGGTTCCTCGCCACCATCGGCGTCGACCCCGGCCGACAGGGCCGGGGCCTGGGCCGCGCGGTGGTCCTTCCCGGGGTGGAGGCCGCCGAACGAGCGGGCGTCCCCGCCTTCCTGGAGACCTCCGACGAGCGCAACGTGCGGTTCTACCAGGGCCTCGGCTTCGAGGTGACCGCCGACTACGCCCTGCCGGACGGCGGCCCGCACACCTGGGCCATGACCCGCGAGCCCGGCGCCTGACCGGCGGAGCCGAGCGCGGTCCGGCTCCGCCGACGCCCACCCCGTTGCCTCCCGCACCCCATCGAGATCCTCGGGTGGGAACGGGCCGCGGTGGGCCGCTCGTACGCGGGCCGGTCCCGGTCGACGCCTCGCATGCGCTATAGTTGATCTTGTCAGTCCGCAGCAACTCACGGCGACTGACGATGCGTTGGTGGTCCAAGGAAAGACGCCCCGCTTCCTGCGGGGAGATGCAGGTGCAAGGCCTGCCCAGCGCTCGCTCACGAAGCCCTTCCCCTGCGGGGGAAGGGCTTCGTCGCATTCTCCGTACGTCCCGAATTCGCGTGTCCGACCGGTCGCGCCCGCGAGCAGCGGGTCTACCGCGTCACCACCTGTCGACACCCATCGCCTTCGCCGCGCTGTGAATCGCGTTGTAGTGCGCAGTCGACATGCCCGACTTCTTTTGGTTTGCCGGGAGGTTCCGGTCGGACTGTCGGAACTCGTCGCGCGCCGCGGCCAGCAGGCTGGTTCCGTAACCGACCGGCACATCGTCCTTCCCGTGCACGGGATGCGACTTGGCCGCTGTCTGGCTCCCGGCGTTGGCCAGGATGCTCCGCGCCTGGTTGTACGCGGCCGGCTTGATCGCCTTCGGATTGGCCGAGACGGCGTGCGCACCGGCCACCGCGTGGGCCCTCCCGGGGCCGAAGGCGGCGGAGGCGGGGGCGACGGCCGCCGCGACGAATCCGGCCGCCACCACCGCGGCGAGCCCGGTCCGGACGATGAGTTTCATACGATGCCTCTCTTAGGGCTGTCCCGTAATCCCTGGCGGGCGCGCGACGACAGCTGCGGCACCTCGCCGCGTTGTCGGAACATCCGCATACATCCAGTATGTGGACGCCCCTCCGCCTTGCGATGCACCACATTCGACGCCGCGCGCTGGTCCGCCACGGATTACGGGACAGCCCTTTGCGCGACGGCAGGACTCCAGGTTGTTTCAGGAGGAATCCTGCCCACACAGGCGGAGGACTTCTGGTGTCGCTGGTCCGGCGATGACTTCCAACCACCCGACCGGACGCCGGATCACCCTGCATCCGGAGCACCGGACCACCCGACCGGAGGTCAACGCAGAATCCGTGCATGGGGAGTTCGAAGCGCCCTTCTGCCTCCGGCCATCACTGCGCCGACCCCGTGCGGGCGGGGGCCCGCAGGGCTTGTCCGTTTCGCGCGGAGCGGACCGGTGCCCCGGGTTCAGTGCTCGCCGTCGTCGTGCCGCCGCGAGGGGCGCAGCCCGCCGGGCGGCTCCGGCAGCTGGGACGAGCCGGGGCGATGCCCGCCCGTCACGGGTGGCGGGGTTCAGGTCCAGGTACAGGGTGTCGCCGCCGCGGGTCAGCTACACGCGGCTCAACGGTGAGACACCCTTCCGGGCGTCGAGCTGCCGCGTGAAGTGGCCGAGGAGATCGAGGAATTCCTCGAAACGGAGTGACCTCGTTTCTCCAGGCCGTTCTTCACCCGAACCCGGATGCTCCGCCGGCCACTGGGCCGGCGGAGCATCCGGGTCTGCGGCGGAGGTGGTCAGACGGTGGCCAGGCGAACCTCGGCTGTCTTCCCCGGGAAGGTGAAGCCGAACTGTTCCCGGACACCCGAGCTGCACGCCTTCTTCGTCTTCTGCGTGCCACCGCCGACGACGCGAACGATGGCGCACTTGCCGTCCATACTGGTGTCCTCCACCCACCCGGTCACTCGTACGCTCTTGGTGGTGCAGGTCAGCTTCCACGAGGCCTGCGCCCCGCGGATCTTGGCCTCCTTGGACGTATTGCACCCGGCGGCGTTCGTCTGGCCGGCGGCACCGATGGTCAGACCGCCGGCGAGGACGATCGCCGACAGGAGGGAGGTGAGGGCCTTGCGGGCAGTGGGCATGGTGCACTCCTTGAGGAAGAAACGAAGGGGGACCGCGCGGAATCAGGCCCCGACGTGTACCTTCGATGCCCTCCAACGAGGGAGGACTGTCCGGGGCCGTTCGGCGCAGCATCAGACTCCCCCACATGAACGGCCGGGAATGCCTGTCACCGTCTGCCTTTGTAGGCACGTGTATGCAGGGCGTTGAGCTGCGGTTATGCAGTAAGAGGTCGCGCGCATAGGTGGGGCGGAGGAAGGAGCGTGGCGAGGGGCAAGCCCGGCAAGGCGGAGAAGGGAGGTGATGCGAAGGGGGCCCCTCCCATGCCTTTCGGGCCATGGGGGAGTCGTCGACCGACGACAACGCCGCCGGGCGCCGCCCATCGCCCCGCGACGCCGACCCACCTATGCGCGCGACCTCTGAGGCAGCGGAGACGGGCCATCGCGCCTCGACGCCGCCTCACGTGTGCTGCGCGCGACGAGCTGGGGAGTCGGCACCGTCGCCAGTGCCCTCGTGACACGGTGGCCGACCGACGGGACCGTTGGCACCGGACGGAGCCCCGCCGTCCGGTGCCAACGGTGCCGCCTACTGCTTCCAGTTCGCGGGCTGGCCGGGGTCGAGCGTCCGCCAGTGGGCGAGGGCCTCGGGGTCCTGTGCGTCGAGCCAGTCGGTCAGCTCGCGGAAGGACACGCAGCGGACCTCCTTGCGGGGACAGATCTCGCGCATCGTGTCCTCGACGGCATCCATGTAGATCCCGCCGTTCCAGTCCTCGAAGTGGTTCCCGATGAACATCGGCGCACGGCTCCCGTGGAACACCCGCTCGAAGCCCGCGACGTACGAGTCCCGTGCCTCCTTGCGCCATGCTTCGTACTTGGCGGGGTCTCCCTCGGTGTTGCCCTCCGACTGGTTGTAGAGGAAGTTGAAGTCCATGGCCAGCACCTGGAAGTCCTTGCCGGGGAACGGCAGCATCTGAAGCGGCAGGTCCCAGATGCCGTTCTTCTTCGACGGCCAGACCTGGAAGTTCCCCGGGGAGCTCGCGTCGTAACGCCAGCCGAAGGGCTTGAGGGCGGGCAGCAGGGTCTTCTGGCCCTCCAGACAGGGGGCACGCCCGCCGACGACCTCACGGGTGGGGTCGAACGGCAGCGGATCGAGGTCCTTGAAGCCCGTGTTCGTCTTCCAGTTCTGGACGAAGGAGTAGAACTGGTTGATCTCGCTGGTCCACTCGTCCTTGTTCCAGTCCCCGCCGCCCTTTTTCTCGCAGAAGTGGCCGTTGAAATGGGACCCGATCTCGTGGCCTTCCTTCCAGGCACCGCCGAGCTGTTCCAGCGTCGTGCGGATGTGCTCGCGCGTCGGGTACGAGATCGCGGCGGCCCCGGCCTCGTGCTGGGGCGGCCGGTAGAGGTTTCTCTTCTCCTTCGGGAGCAGATAGATGCCGGTGAGGAAGAACGTCATGTGCGCGTTGCTCTCCTTCGCCACACGGCGGAAGCGCGAGAACATGCGGTCGTCGCCCTCGAGCGCACCGTCCCACGAGAACACCACGAACTGGGGCGGCCGTTCGCCCGGCTTCAGGCGCTCCGCCTTCGGCCGGCCCGGCTGCGGTCCGGTGTAGGACGTGGAGCCGTCCCCCAGGATCTCGACCCTGCCGTCCCACTCCTCGTCCTTCTCGTCTCTCGCGTCGCGGCTGTCCCGGCTGGTCGGTGTCGGTGCGGCGACGGTGTGCGTGGTCCGTTCCGGCGTCCGGCTGTCCGCGGAATCGTCGGAGAGCAACGGGATGAGCGTCGCGGAACCCGCCGCCACGATGCAGGCCGCGAGTCCCAGGGCGGCACCGGGGGTGAGACGTATCTGCTTGCGGCGGGACGTGGACTTCGCTCGGGCTCTTGTCATTTCGTCATGGCCTTCGTGTACGTGTTCCAGATCTGGGCCGGGAAGTCCCGGTCGCCCGCGGAGGCACCGCCCAGCCCCTTGAGCGGCAGCGGGGCGAGGCTCCGGTTCAGGTCCATGCGGTACACGACGACGGCGGTGGCGACGGCCGGGTCGTATCCGACGTACCAGCGCGCGGTGTCGTTCTCGGTGGTTCCGGCCTTGGTGGCGACCGGAGCGGACGGGGCCCCACCGCTTCCGCCGGGCCGGGTGAGCGCGGCGGTCACCTCGTCGGCGACGGTGGACCGGATGGCGCGCTTCGCCCGCGGCAGGTCGAGCCGGACCGGCGCGCCGTTGCGCGTGGCCTTGCCGACCGAGTACGGGTCCGTGTGTATGCCGTGGGCCGCGAACGTTCCGTATGCGTCGGCCATGCGAATGGCGCTGGGCGTCGAGTTGCCCATCGCGAACGCCGGAACGGGCGGACCGAAGCTCGACGGGAGCAGTCCCGATGCCTCCGCGGTGCTGCGGATCTGCTTCAGGCCCGTGTCCATGCCGAGCTGGAGGAAGGGGGAGTTCACGGACTTGGCCATGGCGTCGTGCAGGCTGATGCGACCGTAGGAGCGGTTGCCGTCGTTGTTGCCCTTGACCATCTTCCCGCTGCGGTCCCAGTAGGGGCCTTCGGGAGTCGTGATCGGGATGTCGTCGTCGCCGTCGTACACGGTCGACGGGGTGACGGCGGACCGCGGACCGTTGCGCTCGCGCGTGACCCCGTGCTGCAGACCGGCGGCGTAGACGAAGGGTGTGAACGCCGAGCCGGCCGGGACGGTGCTCGCGTTGGACTCGTTGAAGGCCTGGCGCTCGAAGTCCGGCCCGCCGTACACGGCGAGGATGCGGCCGTCCGGGGCGACGGACGCGGCCCCGAACCGGACATGCCGGTCGGCCGTGCGTTTTTTGGGATCGAGCGCGTCGCGCGCCTCGCGCACGGACCGGGTCAGCGCGGTCATCCGCGGCTTCTCGAACGTCGTGTAGATCTGGTAGCCGCCGAGGTCGAAGCGCGCGTCGGAGATGTGCCCGGCCCGCTTGGTGTACGACTCGGCGAGCTGGACGAGGTAACCAGTCTGCCCGCCTGTGCTGCTGGGCCCGTGCGGCGGCTTCGGCTCGGGGAAGGTGGTGTACTTGGCGCGTTCGGCCCGGCTCAGCCTGCCGATCTCCACCATGCGGTCCAGGGTCCAGCTCCACCGTTCGACGGCCCGTGCGCGGTTGCGGGGGTTGATGGCCGGATCGTAGAGCGAGGCCCCCTTGAGCAGGGACGCGAGGAACGCGCCCTCGCTGGCGTCGAGTTCGGTGACCTCCTTGCCGTAGTACGCCTGCGCGGCACGCTGGAGACCGTAGGTGCCGCGGCCGAACCAGCTGGTGTTCAGGTACTCCTGGAGGATCTCGTCCTTGTCCACGTGGCGGTCCAGCTTGACCGCCAGCAGCATCTCGGTGAACTTCCGCGAGAAGGACTGGTCCTGCGACAGATAGACGTTCTTGACGTACTGCTGGGTGATGGTGGACCCGCCCTGGGTGTCACCGTCACTGACCGTGCGCCACAGCGCGCGGGTGATCCCTTGCATCGATATGCCGTGGTCGGAGTAGAAATCGGCGTTCTCCGCCGCGAGCACGGCCCACCGCACGTGGTCGGGGATCTTCGACAGCGGCATCTCCTGGCGGCTCACCCAGCCGGTACGGGCCATGGGAGTGCCGTCGGCCCAGTAGTAGACGGTGTCCTGCTGGGTGGCGAACGCGTTGAGGTCCTTGGGAATGTCCGTACGCGCGTAGGCGATGCCCACCACCGTCAGCAGTGTCGCGACGAGCGTCAGGCACGAGCCCAGGACCAGCCGCCACGAGGGCACCCATCTCGGCCAGCCGCTCCGGCCCGCGCGCGGATAGTCCGGTCTGCGCGGCAGACGGCCGCGCGAACGCCTCGCCTGCTTGCGACGCCCCGTCCCAGGGGCCAGCATCCCTCGTGTGGCCCGCTTCGTCCTGCCGAATAGTTTGTGCTGCGTCATTCCGTCCAGCCATGACAGTCCGGGCCAGCCTCGAACTCTGACAGCGCCCGTACACGTGCAGTGGTCATTGCCCGTCCGCCGCCATGAGTCGGCACGGCCGGCCCTCCCCGGGGCCTGCGGACGCCTGCCCGCGTCGAGCGGGCAGCGGGGTCACTCGTCCCGGCCGGTGTGTGCCATGCGCATCCTCAGCTTCAGGTCAGCCCGTTCGGTTGCAGATCGGGACCGAAAAGCGCCGGAGGGCAGTCGTGCGCTTCGCCTCCGCCGACTTCACCGCGGTAAAGGCCAAAGCGTGACCGAGAGTTCTGTGGTGAAGTCACGTAAAGATAACAGCCCTCGGGAGCCGCTCCGTACCCCTCTCGTCATCCGTAGGCGCACGGAGTCGCAGAGAGGCTCCGGAAGTCGGCCGGCGGCACCGGGCATCCCGTCACCGAACCGGTCAATTCGGTGTGCCGGACCCGCCTCCGGCCCGCCGGAACACTGCGGCAGGAGCGCCGCAGGCGGTACGGGGCGCGGATCGGTCGCATGTCTGGCGCAACCTGAGCGAAACAGCCTGCGGGGCGTCGCCCAGTACCGGCGCGGCCGAACCCGGTGTGAGACCGTCGAGTTGGCAATCCGGGGCAAGGCCGAGCAGGTCGCGGTGGAGCCGGCCGGCCGAGGCCGGTGAAGCGATCGCGGCCTGGCATCAGGGGCTTGGCCCAGGGCGTGTTCCGAAAGGAGCGTCGTCCGCCCGAAGGGCGGGGCCCGCGGCGTCCGGTGCGGTGCGCCGCAAGGTGGAGGGTCGTTCTCGTACGGGGCGTATGTGGACGATCCCGACAACGTGGCGAAGCCCCCGCCGAGGGCGGCTGAGCCGACGGGAGCGGATCACGCCGACGAGAGTGAACGAGGCATGGAAAGGCCCCCGGGAAGGCCGGCGGACCAGTGATCGCCACGGTCTCGCCGACCCGGACCGCTTCGCGACACGACCTGCTCGGCGCGGTGCGCCCGACGTCCGACCGACGAAGGCCGACGATGGCTGAGGTCAACTCCCGTCTTTACAAGAGTTTTGAGATCCAGCTGGCACTCAGGACAGTGAATCCTCGGTCAGCAGGTCCTTGTCGTCGTCGGTGGCGACCTGGCGGGCGACCTCCACGAAGGACTCGGCCCTGCCGCCGCTGACACGGGCGAACAGATGGGACTCGAAGGTCAGCTCCGCCCCTTCCGACGAGACCATGCGGAACAGGAACCGGCCGGCCGCCATGCTGTCCGTGCCGATCAGTTGGAGCGTGCGCAGCTCACCGCCGTCGGCGACCCGCGCCCGCATCTCGCGTACATGCGCGGCGAATTCGGACCGCTGGTGCACACGGCCGTTGATGCGCTGAACGAAATCCGGTGTGAGTAACCTGTCCAGGGTGTCTTCGAGCGGCTCGGTCGCTTCGTCTCCGTGGAGCAGTTCGGTGAGCACGGCCTTCAGGTCGAATGTCTGGTTCATGGGCGTCTCTCCTTCGCTGTTCAGTGCTTGATGAAACCGAGCAGTGCGTGGCCGACTTCGTCGCGCGTCCACGGCAGTCCGTGCGGTGCGCCGCCGATCTCGACGTATTCCCGCGGCTGGTCCGGCGTCCTTGAAGCGCCCGCCGGTCGCGTCGACCGGCAGGACGCGGTCCGCGGTCTCGTGCGGAATCAGGACCGGCTCGCCGTTCTCCCACACCGGTGCGGCGTCCGCACGCAAGTCTTCGAGTCAGGCCGGCACCACGACGTGGGCGAAAACCGGGGCCGAGTGGGCGAAAACCGGGGCCGAGTGGGCGAAAACCGGGGCCGAGCGCGTCGCCGTGTTCCGATGGGCGGTGACCACCTCCTGGCTGATGCGTTCGCCCAGGTTCACGTCCGGATTGTAGAACTTCCCGTAGAAGACGGTGAACCACGCGTACCGGTCAGTCTGCGCGGCGTGAACGATGTCGTCGAGCACAGGCCGCGGCACGCCCTGCGGGTCGCCCTCGCGCTGTACGAGGAACGGTTCGAGGGAGCCAGGAAGGTGAGTCGGCGACACGGGCGCGTCCGTCCCTGTGCACGCAGCGGGCGAGTTCGCCGGTCCGGCGCTCACAGCGGTGGCCGCCGACGTAGGTGTCGATTTCCTCGTCGGGCAGGGCGGCGTTGAGCCGGCCGTACTTCTCGGCGAGGTCCGAGCCGTAACGACCTGGGGAGCAAGAGGGAGTGGATTGGCGAGCGGCGTCGTGCGGCTTCGGATCCAGGGCGGAGGAGGGAGGCGGAGGGGGTCTGTCCTGCTCGAAAGCAGCTGAGAGCCCGGGGAAGGAGCGTCGGTGACCGACGACGACGCCGGAGGCGGAGTCGCAGGGCGTCGGGAGCCCGTCCCCGCCACACTTCCGCCTCTGCCGGACCGTGGGAGCGCCCCGCGTAGATCCGTACCGTGTGATCCGTTCGTCAAGGAGTACCGTCGCATGACCTCCGAAGCCGCCGGCACCGACCGGACGCTCGACTTCCCCGCCGCACGCGCCGCCGCGTGCCCCTTCGACCCGCCGCCCGCCTACCAGCACGCCCTGCGTACCGAGCCGGTGGCCCGGGCGCGTCTGTGGGACGGTTCCACCTGTTGGCTGGTGACCGGCTACCCACAAGTGAGATCCATGCTCGGCGACCGGCGCCTGAGTGCCGACGTCCGGGTGGACGGGTTCCCCCTTCTCTCCCGGGGTCGGCGCGAGCTGGTGAACCGCTCCGCCCCGTCCTTCATCCGGCTGGACGACCTCGAACACGCCCGCCAGAGACACATGCTCACCGGCGACTTCATCGTCCGGCGGGTCGAGGCGATGCGGCCGCAGATCCAGCAGGTGGTGGACGAGGCGCTCGACCGGATGATCGACGAGGGCGGGCCCGCCGACCTGGTCACCGCCTTCGCGGTTCCGGTGTCCTCGCTGGTCATCTGCCGCCTGCTCGGCCTGCCCCACCAGGATCACGCCTTCTTCCGGACACACAGCCGCGTCCTGGCCGACATCGACTCGGACACCGAGACGCTGCGCGCGTCCATCACCGCGTTGACCGGGTACCTGACCGACGTCGCCCAGCACAAACGGCGCTCCCCCGACGAGAGCGTGCTCGGCCATCTTGCCGCGCGCGAGGACATCTCCGTCGAAGAGGTCGCCTCGATGGGGCGGCTCCTGCTGACCGCCGGCCAGGAGACCACCGCCGAGATGACTACGCTCGGTACCCTCGCCCTGCTGCGGAACCCCGAGCAGGCCGAACTCCTGTGCACCGAACCGGAGCTGACGAAGGGAGCGGTCGAGGAACTGCTGCGATACCTGAGCATCGTGCATCTCGGCGTACCCCGAGTGGCGGTGGAGGACATCGACCTCGACGGCACCCTGATCCGGGCAGGCGAGGGGGTCCTGCTGATGCTCTCCACCGCCAACCGCGACGCCGGGCCGTTCCCGGACGGCGACCGGCTCGACATCACCCGCGACGCCCGCCACCACCTGGCCTTCAGCTTCGGGGCCCACCAGTGCCTGGGCCAATCACTGGTCCGGGCGGAACTCCAGACCACCTTGCCGACCCTCTTCCGCCGCCTCCCCGGGCTGCGGCTCGTCGTCCCGTTCGCCGAGGTCACCTATCGCACGGACATGGTCTACGGCGTCAACAAGCTACCCGTCAGCTGGTGACCCGAGAAGACACCGGCGGCCGGGCGGAGGACAGTATGGCCCGCTCACGTGGCCTCCGCTCGACCGGACATCGGACATCGGACACCGGACGCCGGGTAGCGGTCGTGGACGGCAGACCGTGGACGGCGGACGGCAGACCACGGCCCGCCGGGATGAGGGGCCTGGTCACGTCACCGTGTTGCCGGCCTGTTGCCGCAGCAGCTTCTTGTCCGGCTTTCCGGCTTCGGCGAGGGGCAGTTCGGTGGCGCAGGTGATTCGGCTCAGGGGTGATCCGCTCGCGTTCGGTCGCCTCCAGGACCTCGGCGGGCTCGAAGTCGCCCAGGAGCATCACCGATCCGCCGGCCGCGCCTCCGGGGCGGCGACGCCGCGATCCCGGCCGCGCCGCTTCCCCGCGGATCTGGGGGCCGAGGGCGGGGCGAGGTGCGGCGGCCGGCCCGCTGGGGGATCCTTGTGCACGAACGCGCGCCGCAGAGCGTGGTACGACGATCGCGGATCGAAGAAGATCCGCCGCATCACGGTCAGCTCCTCCGCCCGGTGGGCGGCCAGAGGCTTGCGGGCCTCGTCGCTGTCCCGTTCGGCCTTCTTGGCGGCGATACGCAACCGAGTCGCGGGCGACGCGGCGAACTGGGCCGCCAGCCGGGCGACTTCGTCCGAGAAGGACTGCGCATCGCAGTCGACCGTCCGGTCGACCAGGCCGAGCCGCACTGCGGCCTCGGCGCTCACCGGCAGCGCAGTGCCCGTGAGGCGCTCCGCGACAGCGGCCCCCACCCGGCGCGGCAGTGTGTACGTCCAGTACTCGGATCCGTACAGCCCCATGAGGCGGTAGTGCGGGTTCAGCACCGTCGCCTGCCTGCACCAGACCTCGTCGGCGGCGAGGGCGAGCATCACCCCGCCTGCGGCGGCGTTGCCGGCCACGGCGGAGACCACCAGCCGGTCGCTCGTGGTGAGAACTGCCTCCACGAGGTCGTTCATGGCATTGATGTTGGCCCAGGACTCCTCGCCGGGATCGGCGGCGGCCTCGATGACATTGAGGTGGATGCCGTTGGAGAAGAAGTCCCGGCCACCCCCGAGCACCAGCACCGAGGTGGGCCGTCGGCACGCCATCCGGTACGCGTCGAGCAGGCGTCGGCACTGTGTGGTGCTCATCGCGCCGCCGGGGAAGGAGAACGCGAGGAAACCGGCCCGTCCCTCCTCGCGGTAGCTGATGTCATTCCAGCCGCTTCGGCGCCCCTGCTCGTGCGGCGGCGCGGAACGTCGCGGAAGCGCGGGCAGACGCCCGCCGAGTGCCGTCGTCGCAGGCAGTTTGAACGTGGCGGGACCATCCGGTCGACGGCAGGCCCGGAGCTCGGGGATCCATACCGCGCCGTCGGCCGTCGCCCGGCAGACGGCCTCCGCCCGTACGGCCACCAACTCGCCCGGCCTCCCGCGCAGTTCGTGCTCCGGATGTCCCCCGTGCAGAAACCACTCGTCCCCCAGCAGCTCGTCACGTACGCCGGGGGAGGAGTCGGCGGCACGCAGCTTGCGAAGAACCGTGTCCGTGGAGTCGGAAGCCCAGTCGATACGCCGATGCTCCTGGCGCAGGTACGGTCGCGTACGGATGAGCAACTCTGCGCCTGCGCCGCTTTGTGGACGAGGAACGTACGTACCGGAGGAGAAGCGTTCGACGGCGAGGTGCACGGCCCGCGACGCGGCGTCCGAGACTTCGTTGCGGTACAGATCGCTCTTGCCCACCGGGGGCACCGGGAAGGTGGCCGACGCCCAGATGGCCCCGGCGTCCATCTCCTCGTCGGCCTGCAGGACGGTCACCCCCCAGGTGTCCGCGCCCTCTTGGACGGCCCGGTCGAGAGAGGAGGGCCCGCGGTCGCCCGGTGGGCCGGGATGGACGACGAGACAGGTGCGCGTCGCCCACACGTCCCGCGGGATGGCGGTCTTCAGCATGGGGGCCACGACGAGGTCCGGCGCGAACTCCCGCAGGGCCTGCCGCAGCGACGCGTCACGCACCGAATCGTCCGGCAACGCGATTTCCACCGCTACGGTATGGCCGCGGTCCCTCAACTCGGCATGAATACGCTGAGTGAGGCTGTTGAATACGCTCGCCACGAGCAGGATGCGCACAACGATCTCCCAACGCCCCGGACCGTCCCGGCCCGTCCCAGTCCGGACGGGTCCGGACGGTTGCGATGCTGGGGCACCGCCGACGGGGCACGGGCAGCAACCGGCTGGCAAGTCACCCGAAAGCGGACGCAGCGGCGACCACTCAGGGGAACCCGGGCGTCGGACCGCTCCCGCTCGCCCACCGACCTCGAGGGAGAAGAACCGGCTCGCCGCCGCATCGCCGGGCGCCGGAGCGCCAGGGGCTCATTCCTGCCGCGTTCCGAGCCGCTCGGCCAGGAAGGCGGTGATCTCGTTCCGGGCCTGCATGGTGGGGTGACCGTCCTGATCGACGAGGTGCGCCGTGACGACGCTGTGGGCGCAACCGACGACATCGCGGAAGAAGGGTGGCGGATTCGTGTTCGCCGTCTCGGCCTTGAGTACACGGCCGTCGAATGCGTCCCCGAGCAGTGCTCGGTAGGCGGCGAACCGCTGGCCAGTGCACCACCTGTCTTTGTCGAAGCGGTAGGCGAGAACCTTCAATCCGTCTCGCGCTACACGTTCAGCCACGGCAGCAGCGTCTTCGTCACTGATCTCCAGACCGCCGGCATCGTCGAGCGGAAGCGACGGATGGTTCACCACTGGTGCGATGACGGCGGGTTCGAGTGCCATGGTCAAGGCGAAGTTGCCGGTAAAACACAGACCGACGGCGCCGACGCCGGGCCCGCCGCACTCGGCGTGCGCCAGGCGAGCGAGGCCGCGCAGCCATGTGACGACGGGGCTGGTACCTCCACCGGCGAACGCTCGGAACTCGGCGCTGACACACGCGCGTCGAACGATGGTCTCCTGTGCCTCGGCGAGCGGATAGGCGCCGTCGACGCCGAAGAGGGAGGGCAGGTACACGGAGAAACCGGCGTCACGCACCCAACGCGCGAACCTGGCGACGTCGGGGCTGATACCCGGCATCTCGGGCATGAGGACGACTGCCGGTCCTGACCCGGCAACGTGCACGGTCTTGTTGACGTCATCGACGCTGACGACTCTTCGCGAGAAGTCGTCCAAGGGGTCGTTCTGCCCTCGCATGATTGTCATGACCGAGATGATGGCGAGTGGCCGCCCGCTCTGAGAAGCGGCGGTATCGCCACGTATCCCGGTAATATCGCCACCCGTTCCCAAGGTGCCGGAGGGGCAGCATGAGCCCGCTGCGAGTCGGTGTGCTGGCCTACCCCGGCTGCTTCGCGTCGGAGGTGTTCGGAGTTCCCGACCTCCTGACGATGGCCACTCACGTCGCCGCGGTGCACGGGTCGGTTCAGTCGGGTTACGAGACGTCGGTCATCTCGCCCCGGCGGCGGGTGATCGCATCCGGTGGCTCGGTCATCGATGTCTCGGCGGTCCGTCCGGTGGACGTCCTGATCGTGCCGGGCTTCGAGCTTTCGCCCATGCTCGATCTCGACGCCACACTCGCAAACCTGGGACCGGAGGTGGCATCGATTCGATCGCAGGCGGCCTCCGGGACCGCTGTCGTATCGATCTGCGTGGGCGCCTTCCTGCTCGCCGAAGCCGGGCTGCTCGGCGGGCGCGAAGCGACCACGTCCTGGTTGTTCGCGGACCGCTTCGCCCGCCGGTACGCCGACGTGCGCCTCCGCCCGGAGAAGTTGGTCGTGACCGACCGGGGGGTGACGACCACAGCGGCCTTCAGCGCCATGTACGACTTCGCGCTGCAGTTCGTCCGCGAGCACGACGGCCCCCGCGTCGCCCGCAGTACCGCGCGCATCGCGCTCGTCGATGACGCACGTTCGACGCAGGCTCCCTATGTCGACTCGCGGCTCGTACCCACTGCGGGCGGGGAGTTCTCGCTCGGCGTCAAGCGGTGGCTCGACCAGAACCTCAGTGCTCGCTACGACCTGTCCGCACTCGCCCAGGAGTTCCACGTCAGCACGAGAACCATGCTCCGTCGCTTCGGCGACGAAGCCGGCGAGACGCCACTCGCCTATCTGCAGACGGCCCGGGTGCGTCGAGCCAGACACCTGCTGGAGACGACCGACAAGACCGTCGCCGGCATCGCCGCCGATGTCGGGTACCTCGACCCCGGGGCGTTCGGCGGCATCTTCGCCAGACACACGGGCCGGCGGCCGGGGGAGTATCGCGCGATGTTCCGTCGTCGCCGCGACGGGTAGAGCACCTGCACCGCAGCGCCGTCGGCTCACCCCGCAGACTTGGCCTCCACCCTGATGGACGCGCCCGGTTCAGTCAGGCGGGTGAGAGCGGCGAGTGCGTGAGGCGGTCCGTAGCGGGCGAGGACGGGGAGCGCCTGGGTGGTGGAAAGGGCGTCGTGGTCGGGTACGGGCGGGCCCCGTGCGGCTCGCCCGTACGCCGTGCGCCCAGCGGTTCGGAAGACGGCACAGCCGGCGGAACCGGTGGGGCGGAAGACCGGCCGAGACCGCGGCAGCCGCGCTCGCCGATGCCCTCCGCGCCCACGGGGCAGGCGCGTACGCACGAGTCCTGACCTCCGGGCAGGCCGGCGCCGGGCTCGCCCCGCAGTCCGCGCGAGCCGTGGTGGCCGTGCTCACCTCCCGGTCGACCACCGTGCCCCGCCGTCGACGGCGGGACTCGGGCCCGGCTTCAAAGGTGTGGCGGACCCGTAGAAATCCTCCGGGCTCGGTTCGACGCCATGACGTCGTCTGCCCCTCGTCGTCGTGCGTCAGCTGCTGTGCAGGATCTCCAGGCGCTGTCGTGCCACGTTCAGGTGTCGGTGGTCGAGCGTCGGCAGGGTGCGCAGCAGGCCGATCAGCTCGGGGCCGCACTCGCGGGCCTGCCTCGGGTCTCTGATCTGCGTCCAGCAGTAGTGGGCGCTCTTCACCGCGGCGATGACCTGCGGGGCGTCGGGCGACTGGTGGGCGAGGCGGGTCCGGCAGGCAGCGATCCACAAGTGGGTGGCCAGTACCCAATTGCCCTGCATCTTCGCGAGGTCCGCGCGGATCTCGGTCCACTGGATGGCCTGAGGAGAGGTGACACCGTAGGTGGTCAGGGCATGCTGCTCCCACAGTTGGGCCAGTTGTATCGCCTCGGGATACCGGTGCTGCTCGGCCAGTGCGTGGATGTACGGACGTGGGTCGGTCCGGAGTGGCGCAACCGGCTGCTGGACCGCCGGAACGTGCTGCGTTGCGGGAGCCGAGGCCGCCACGGGCACGGGGTGCGGAGCCCGTACCGGGGCAGCGGGTTCCGCACGCTGCCCCTGCTGGTCGACGTCGTCGTGACCGGGCCGGGACGCCGGCGGCACGGGCGCGGTCGGCTGGGACTGCTGGGGCAGGAGCGACTGTGGCACGGGGCCCGGGCTGGGCGCAGCAGGCTGCGGCGGCGAGCTTTGGAACAGGAATGGGGAGCCGGGCGCGGGCTGGGCCGGGTGCCGGTCGAGGCCGGGCATCGCCTCGCCCGGCTCCTGCTGCTGGTCGTCCGCGAGTAGCGGCAGGTTCGTCCTTGGATGCCGGGGTTCGGTCTGCGGGGCGCTGATCTCCGGGATGTGCGGGAGGACCAGGGCACCGGGTGGGAGCGCCACGGAGCCGACGGTCTGTGCGTGCAGCTGGGCGTTCGGGGGCCGGTCGGGGGTGAGACGCAGTTGCTCGACGAACCCTCGTGTGTAGGTGCTCACGCCGTTGCTGCCGGCGTAGCCGGGAGGGGTGATCACTCCGTAGACCTCGGCGGCCGGGGGAGTGGCGAGAGCCCCGGGCTCCTGGAGGTGGGGCCATGCGTGCTTGTCCGCGGCGAGGTCGACCAGGACGGTCGTCAGTCCTGCGGGGCGGTGGCGCAGCTCGGTCCCCAACCATTCCCAGGGCAGTGCGGTGTAGCGGATGGTGGATGCCGTGGTGTGCGTCAGTGCGAGGTAGAGCTGGTGGTCGCGGCGGGCGAGGGTGAGCCGGCCGGAGAGGTAGACGAGCAGCGGGCCCGGCGTGGCGGCGGCGCTGCGCAGTTTCATCAGCAGGGCCTGCTGGTCCTTGACGCCGTCGAGGTACGTGGTGTCGGCGGGCACGTTGCTGGCGAGCAGCACGGGCACGGGCACCATCGACAGGGCTGCGAGGTTGGCGCTGGGCTCGACCTGTACGGCGCGCCGTCGTATGGCGGTGTCACCCGCGATGAGGAGGACGTGCCCGCGCTGTTCCTGACCCGCCCCGGTGGTGGTTTGCATGTACTGCACCGTACTCATCAACAAAGGTGATTCCGGCGTGGTTTCCCCAGGGAAACAAGCAGATCCTGCTGGAAGGAGCGGCGGCCGTCGGCGCGGTGCCGGTAGCCGTCTTCCAGTCGCGCAGGCTGAGCATCGGCGCTGAGGGGCCAAAAGGCTGTGGAGCGCTACGGTGACGAGGCTGTTCCGCTACGCCGATGCTCAGGTGGATGCGAGTGGGAGTCGCTCCGGGCGCCGCCGGTTCGTTTCCTGGCGTAGTGAGGCGAGTGGATAAGGAGGGTCTGGGTGTTGGCGTGAGGAGGAGCGGGCGAGGCGGTGGAAGGTGTTCTGCCAGGCGTGGGTGCGCTCCACATGCCACCTCTGGCTTGCCTGGATGGGCGCGTTCCCGCCCTCGCGTGCGGATTCGACCGTGCAGGCCGCGTTCATCCAGCAGGGCGCGAGTCTTGTCGGAGTCGGAGTCGGAGTCGGAGTCGGAGTCGGAGTCGGAGCCGGCGTCCGGGTGGACGGTGATGTTGTCGGGCAGCGGGTCGAGGTCGTCCAGGCGGTCCGGAGCCGGGGTGAGCAGCGGGGAGTCGTGGCGGTTGGCTCCGGCCAGGACGCGGCCCGGCGGAATGCCGTGATCGTCCGTCATGCCCGGGAGTTTCAGGGCCTGTTCGCTGTGAAGTGCTGGGTGCAGATCGCTGTGACCTGAAGGCGGGCAGGTGCGGTTCGTGCGGGTCAGTGGGCGCCGCATGCGATGAGCGGCACATCGCGGAGGAGGAGTCGGGGCCGGAGGGCGCTGAGCGACTCAGTCGTGGAGAGTGACATTGGGCAGCGGGCGGCCAGTGGCGTCGAACAGCGCGGCTCCACAGTCGCAGCGCTCGTCGGCCAGGGTCTGGTCCGCCGGCAATTGCCAGACCAGCATCTGCGAGCAGTTCGGACAGTCCAGGCTGACCAGGGTCTCTTCGGGTTCCGAGCCCCAGGCCCGCACCGGGAGGCCCTGGTGCATCAACCCGGTCGGCTCACGCTCATCGGTCAGCGCGACCAGTACCTCGTAGGTGTCGGTGCCGTTGTCCCACACCACGAGCGTGCAGCCGAGATCTGCCAGCACACCGGACAGATGATCGAGCTGACGGACCGGCAAATCACCGCGGCGCAGAGTCGGGTCGGTCTCGGCCGCGTGGTAGACGGCGTTGGTGTCGACGTCTGTCGGCTCCGCCCCGAAGGCCCGTACCCGACCAGCCACGAACGCAGCCAGCTGGCCCGGGTAATCCTCACCGGCCCAGTCCATCGTGAACATCACACCGTCGACTTGAACCCCCCGGGCCCGCTCGCCGGGGGTCAGGACCAGCTCTTCCAGTTCTGTCACGACGATCACGCTATCAACTGCCGGGCGGCGGACCGTACCGTCGTTGTGCCGTTGTCGTGCATGGCCAACACCAGCCTCCGCACCCGTCTGCGCGACTTCTGAGCCGAAGACTGCGGGCACAGGGAGCAGGCACCGCGCCCGACCCGAGGACAAGACGGGACGCCGACGCAGCCGGAGCGAGGGGGCAGTCGGCGCCCCGTCCCGTTCCCGGTACGGGGCCGGAGCCCGGACCGTACCGGGCGCACGCGGACGATCCCGACAACTAGTGCCGCATCAGGCAACGTTTGCCCCGTCGCGCCGCCCAGCACTTCCCCAAGCTCTCAGCTTCGTTCGAGCAGGGGAGGCCCCATCCGAGGGCTTCCGGCCGCCTTGCGATCGCACGCACCGGTCGACGCTCCTTCCGGGCAAACCTTGCCGGTCGCGGCACTAGAAACGGGAGCAGCGGCCGGTCGGCCGGCCGGCGGGAGGGCGGCACTGGAGGGCGTCGTCGGCCGAATTGGTGCTCAGGTAGCGGCCGATGCACGCGTTGGCCGTGGTTCTGCCGCGCTCGGCACAGAAGGCGAGTGCGGAGCGCCCATCGGTGAAAGGGCCTGGGGCATAGAACACCCAGTATCCCGGGCGCAACGACGGATAGTCGTCGCTGCGGAGAACCTCCGCTTCGGGCACCGACCGCCGAACCGCGGCGAGCCGTTGACCACGCGCCGCGACGCCCGCGCTGATGGGCTCGGAGTGGAGCTGGGCGATCCAGCGGCCGCTGGGCAGGGGAGGTTGTTCGGCCGGGGCGGTCGATTGCGGCTTATCAACTGTAGGGTCCGCCGTCGCCTCCGCTGTCGCATCTGCCGTCGGGTCCGGCGTTGCGCTGGGAGTCTGCCTGGGCGGGCGGCTCGGTGCGGTGGCTGGAGATTGGGAGGACGTCGTGCTCGGCGGAATGCCCACTTTCCTGCTCGCCTCGCCGTCTTCCGGACCGCGAGGCAGGAGCACCAGTGCGGTCGACGCTGTGGCCACCAACGCTGCAGCGATCACGGCGATGACGACCGGCTTTCGGTTCCATTGTCGCTCCGACACGGGGGCAGGCCTTGGGCTGTCCAGCTGAGTGGGTGGATGCCCGAGGGAAACAGATGGTGGCACCGAAGCGGTGACCGTCGGCTGTGCCCAGTGGGGCGCCGAGGCGGCCTCCACCTGCGCCAGCATTGCGTCCAGTTGTTCCGCGTTCGGGCGGGCCGCCGGGTCGCGTACCAACAGCGCTTGGAGTACGGGGGCAAGTGGGCCGGAGCGCACCGGCGGCGGCACTGGTTCGTCGAGCACTGCGGCGAGGGTGGCAAGCGTCGTAGCACGCCGCATCGGGCTGACACCCTCCACGCTCACGTACAGCACCAGGCCGAGCGACCACAGGTCGGACGCGGGATCGTCGTCGTGGCCGCGAATGCGCTCAGGAGCGATGTACTCGGGTGAGCCGACAAGTTCGTGGGTTGCTGTCAGCGAGGTAGAGCCCCGCAGCCCTGCGATTCCGAAGTCGGTGAGCACGGCGGTTCCGTCGAGGCGCAGCAGAACATTGGCGGGTTTGACGTCCCGGTGGTGTATGCCTGCCATATGGGCGGCCTTGAGCGCGGACAACACCTGTCGGCCCATGCGGGCCGCCTCCGCGCACGTCATCGGGCCCGCCGAGAGCCGTTCCTGGAGGGAGTGGCCGGAAACCAGCTCCATCACCAGCCATGGGTGCGGATCTGCATCCACGATGTGGTGGATGGTCACGACGTTGGGGTGGTTGAGCCGGGCCAGCGCCCGTGCCTCGCGCAGAACACGCTCACGCGATACATCCGACGCCTCTGCGTCCGACCGCACAGCCTTGAGTGCGACTTCCCGGTGCAGCACGGTGTCGCTCGCCCGCCACACCGTGCCCATTCCGCCACTTCCCAGCTGCTCGATCAGCCGGAAGCGTCCATCTATCAGATGTCCACCTGCGCCCATGCGCCACAGAGTAGGGACTGAGTCAATTCTTGATCAAGTTCACGGAACAGCTGCTGTGAGGAAGTCGCGAGGCTGCTGACTCACGGTCTGGAACGGGTCGGCCCACGGACGGCAGCCGGGCCGGGCAGTCGTCCGTTCCTCTCGCACATCGATGCCCGTGCGATCCGCCGACGATCCGAGAAACGCGGTACCGGTCGGTGGAATTCGGCGAGAGGGAGTGCGGGTGCAGGTCTCGCACGACAGGGCGAGCATGGAAGGGCCCGCGCCACCGAGGCCGACGGCAGGAAGGCATCCGATGCAGCCGAGCAAGGCGGTCAGGATTGTGATCGTCGGAGGGTCTGTCGGGGGCCTCGCGGCGGCCCATGAGATGCGGGCCGTGGGTGTCGAGGCCGCTGTGTACGAGCGTTCCGCGGGCAGGATGGAGGCCCGCGGCGCCGGGGTCGTCATGCAGCCCGAGGTGGAGGCACTGTTCGCTCGTCTGCACATGTCGGTGCGAGCGGTGAGCGTCGAGCTGTGGGAGCGCCAACAGCTTCACCTCCACGGCAGGGCCACCCGGTACGAGGCCCCTCAACTGATGACCGCGTGGGACACCCTCTACCGGGCGCTGCGGGAACCCCTTGCCGGCGTCTGCTATCGCCTGGACAGTGCCTTGAGACAGGTCCGGGTGGAGGGCTCCGTGGTCACAGCCGGGTTCGCGGACGGGTACACGACGCAGGGCCACTTCCTGGTGGGCGCCGACGGTATCGGCTCGGCGACGCGCCGACTGCTCGGTGGCGCCGCGCGCCCCTCGTACGCCGGCTACGTGGCCTGGCGGGGCCTGGAGCCGGAAGCGGCCCTGCCCGGGGATCTGCTGGAGCTCCTGACGGGCCGGTTCACATTCTTCGGCTCGGACGGCATGCAGATGCTGTGCTACCTCGTGCCGGGGCCGGAAGGCGAGCTGACGGAAGGCTCCAGGCGGGTGAACTGGGTGTGGTACATGAACGTGCCGGAGCCGCGACCTGCCGAGGCTGCTCGCGAGCCGGTCCGGGAAGCCGTACACGGCTTTCCTGCCACCCGGAGAAATGCTGCCGGATACGGCGGCGGAACTCGACGCGACGGCGGACGCATCGCTTCCACCGCAGTTCGCGGAGCTCGTACGGCGCTCCGACGTCTTCATGCAGCCCGTCTTCGACCTTCCGCCCCACCGGATGGTCGCCGACCACGTGGCCTTGATCGGTGACGCTGCCGGAACGGTCCGTCCCCACACCGCCTCCGGAACCTCCAAGGCCTTCGCCGACGCGGCCGGGCTCGCGGCGGCTCTGCGCGGATGGACACCTGGCCAGGACGAGCCGGGCGGGCGGCTTGCGGACTGGGAACAGGAACGGCTCCTTCGCCTGGCTGCTCTGTCGCGCGCCGGGATTGGCCTGGCCAACCAGTCATCACTCGGGACGGCGGACGGCCGGCGCCTCTTCGCTTCCGCCTGACGCGTTCGGCGCGCCGGTACAGGCAGTGAGGGTGAACCTTCCCCCTTGATCGTGGACACCTGGAGACTGGGACGTGAGAGCCCAGAGGAAGCAGTGCCAGGTGGGAAGTAATGACACGAAGTGGTACTCGGAGGAGTGCAAGCGGGACGCGATCGAACTCGTGCGGTCGTCGGGACGGACGGTGGCCGCGGTCGCCCGGGAGCTCGGGGTCAGTTCGGAGTCCCTGCGGGGCTGGGTGAAGAAGGGGCCGTTGGTGGGGGCATGCATGGGAAGACCTTGCCGAGGTCGGCCGCGAAGACCCCGATGTGGAGCAGGCCCAGTACCAGTGCTGCCGCGAACGCCCGGCTCTGGTTCGCCAACGCGAAACCGGCCACGACAAAGCCGGCCAGCGCCTGGCTGTCGGGTCCGAGTCTCCCTTTCACCCGAACCGCCCCGTAAAACGGACCCGTGTCCGTGGAATACATGGAGGTGTTCACACGTGGAGGGTCCGTGAGACGGACCCGCCGACCAGGAAGGACACGAAATGGCCGACTACAACAGCAACGACGAAGGCGGCACGATCATCCGCGGCGAGGACGGGTCGCTCTATTTCCTGCGCGACGAGATGCTGGATGCCTGCAAGGTGACCGAGCCCGATATGGCGCAGTTCTGTGCGAATCTGCTCGACGCGGTGCAGGTGGCCGGCGGCGAGGAGGTCACGGGCAACGGCTTCCGGATGGGCACGGGCAAGGCGGCCCAGGCGCAGTCGTTCGTGGGCCCCTTCCAGCGGGCCGACCTGGCCGAGGACGTGAACTGGAAGGCCTCGGGGACGGTCATGTGCCCGGGCACGATGGGCCTGGCCAAGTTCAGGGTCAATCCGAGCACGGTCTCGCGCTGACCGGGCCACCGCTCCCACCGCCCTCCCTCCTGTCGTTCGGCCCCCGGAGACCGCCCTCGTGCACGCAGTACTCCTGTTCCCGCCAGCAGCCGACCCCCGCAGCCCGCACCTGGCCCTTCCATCCCTCACGTCCCGCCTGCGCCGCAACGGCGTCGAGGTGACCCAGCGGGACCTCGACGTGGAGGCGGTCGACGCGCTGCTGCGCCCCGCCGCGCTGGAGCGAGCGGCCGGGGTCTGTCGCGACCGCCGGTCCCGACGGGTCCCGGTCGGCGAGCGGGACCGGCTCGACCGGGTCCTGGCCATGGCCGAACGGACGCTGGAACTCGCCCCGGGAGCCGCCGACACGCTGCGCGACCCTGTGGCCTTCTACCATCCGCTGGCTCTCGCCGAAGCGCGTGAGGCGCTGTCCCACGGACTGCGCATGGTGGGGGCCGCCCACGGTGTGGACTGGGACATCGCGCCTGTGACCTACGCGGTCGACGCCATCGACCCGGCCCGGCTGCCGGACCTGGACCGTGCGACCGCCGACCCTGCGGTCAACGTCTTCGAGGACCACTGGTCGCACGGGATCCTCGCCGATCTGGAAGCCGTCCGTCCGGACCTGGTCGGCATCTCCATCCTCAACCACCAGCAGGTCATTCCGGGTCTGACGCTCGCGCGGCGGTGCAAGAGCGCGGGCCACACGGTCGTGATCGGCGGCACCGTCTACGCGAAGTTCGCATCGGCGCTCCTGCGGCGGCCCCGTTTCTTCACGCTGTTCTGCGACGCGCTGGTGCCATACGAAGGGGAGACCGCCCTGCTGGGTGTCCTGGAACGCCTCGCGGACGGCCGGGACCTGGCCGGCGTGCCGAACACCGTCGCGCTCGACGCGTCCGGGGCCCCGGTGGCGGGGCGGGTGGTGGCCGAGGACGTGGCGGCCCTGCCGACCCCCGACTTCGAAGGCCTTCCCCTGGACCGCTATCTCACCCCTGTTCCGGTCCTGCCGATCCTCACCGGCAAGGGCTGCTACTTCAACAAGTGCCGGTTCTGCGACATCCCGCACATCAACCGGGTCGCCCCGCGGCCCTACCGCACCCGCCCGCCCGCCGTCGTGGCCGAGGACATCGCCCGGCTGACGGAACGCCACGGCTGTCGGCACTACGAGATCACCGACGAGGCGCTGTCCCCCCGCTTCCTCCTCAGACTGGGCGAGGCCCTGGCCGAACGGGACCTGGACGTGTCGCTGGTCGGCTACGCCCGGCTGGAGCCCGGCTTCGACGCCGCCACGTGCGAACGCCTGGCCGCCATGGGGGTGCGCAAGCTGTTCTTCGGCCTGGAGTCGGGCTCCCAGCGCATGCTCGACCACATGGTCAAGGGCGTCCGCCTGCCTGTCGCCTCGCAGGTCCTGCGCACGGTGCACGAGGCCGGGATCTGCCTGCACCTGTTCAGCATGGTGGGGTTCCCCCAGGAGACCGAGCAGGACGCACAGCAGACGCTGTCCTTCCTTCTCGATCACGCCGACGTGCTCGCCGACCCCCGGCACAGCTTCGACGTGCACGGCTTCAGCCTCGACCTGCGGACCGACTACTTCGAGCAGGCGGACCGCTTCGGCATCGAGATGGACGCGGAGGAACTGGCCGGTGCCGACTTCCCGCTGTCGGTGCGGTCGTGGACATCGACCGGGGGGCTGTCCACACAACGGGCACAGCAGCTCATCGCCGACTTCCAGGCCGTCCTGCGGGCCCGTTTCCCAGTGCACCGGCAGTTCCCCGCGCACCTGTGGCCGAGTTTCGAGGAGTACGCCATGTTGTACGCCGAGCGTTACGGAACCGACCGGTTCCCCTGGCAGCTGTGCCTGCCGCCGCCCGGGGACCCGCTGCTGTTCCGGCTGGAGTGGCCGCGCAGCACGCGCTTCCGGCCCACCGACGAGGGCTTCGCCGCCGAGTCGTTCACGGGACGGGTGCGCACACCGCGGCAGTTGCTGCAGTTGCTCGCCCGGCCCGCCGAACCGTGCCGGGTCGACGACCTGCTGAGCGCGCTCGCCTCCCAGGTCGCTCCGGGCGGCGACCGCGACACCCACGACCGCGCGGTGATCGCCAAGGAACTGCGCGGCATGATCGACGAGATGCTGGCCGCCGGCGTGCTGTGGCTGGTGCCGGCCGCCGGCACCCGGATCGGAGCCGCCGCGTGAGCGACGCCAACGCCGCCCTGCGGGACCTGCTCGCTGCGGGCTCGGCCGCCGTCCCCAAGCTCTTCAAGGGCGGGACCCACCGCTGCGTCCGCCCGGAGGACACCGTCCGCCGCGTGAGCCCCCTCTTCGACATGATGGGCATCACCCGCGTGGCGGACGTCACCGGACTCGACCACATCGGCATCCCGGTCGTCGTGGTCAGTCGGCCCAACTCCCGTTCGCTGTCGGTCTCACAGGGCAAGGGCGTCGACCTGCCCGCCGCGCGGGCCTCTGCGGTCATGGAGTCCGTCGAGGCCTGGCACGCCGAGCGGATCGCCGCGCCCGTGAAGCTGGCCACGTACGAGGAACTGCGCTGGAGCCACACCCTGGCCGATGTCACCGCGCTGCCCGCCGACGCCGGCTCGGGGTTCCATCCGCATCTGGACCTGCTGTGGACGGAGAGCTGGGACCTGCTCGGGCAGACCCCGACCTGGGTGCCGTACGAACTGGTCCACACCCGCTTCACACTGCCCCGGCCCACCGGCGCCGGCTGCTTCCTGGCCTCGTCCAACGGCCTGGCCTCGGGCAACCATGTGATCGAGGCCGTGATCCACGGCATCTGCGAGGTGGTCGAGCGCGACGCCACCACCCTGTGGCACCTGCTGGACCCGGACGCGGCCGCCGCCACCCGCGTCGACCTGGCGACCGTGAGGGACCCGGACGCACGGACCGTGCTGGACCTGTACGAGCGGGCCGGCGTGGACGTGGCGGTGTGGGAGACGACGACCGCCGACATCGGTGTGCCCTCCTTCTTCTGCGTCATCACCGAGGGCGACGACCTCTTCCGCCGCATGCACTCGGCGGCGGGCATGGGCTGTCATCCGGTGCGTACGGTGGCGCTGCTGCGGGCGCTGACCGAGGCGGCGCAGAGCCGGCTCACCATCACCGCCGGGTCCAGGGAGGACGTGGCCCGCGACGACTACGACCGGGTGCGCAACCCCGATGTGCTGGCCCGGGAGCGGGCGCTGCTGCGAGGGACGCCCGCCCGGTCCTTCGACTCCGGTCCCGGCTTCGACGCCGACACTTTCGACGCGGACCTGGCCTGGCTGCTGGAACGGCTCAAGAACGCCGGCATCACTCAGGTCCTCGCCGTCGACCTGACCCTGCCACATCTGCGCATTCCGGTCGTGCGGGTGGTGATTCCCGGGCTGGAGTCGGCGAGCATGCTGGACGGCTGGGTGCCCGGGCCACGGGCCCGGGCACTGCGCGGCGGTGTCGCCGGCCCGCCTCCCGTCGCCTCCGGCCACGCCTGCGACAGCGAAGGGAGCGCCCGATGAGCGGGCTGAGGGGCGCCATCTGCGTCTTCGTGGGGCCCACGCTGGCAGCCCGGACCGTCACCGACACCCTCCCGGACGCCGTCGTGCTGCCGCCCGCCGCGCAGGGGGACGTGTACCGCGCGGCCAGGGAACGGCCGCGGGCCCTGGCCGTCGTGGACGGCTACTTCGAGCGGGTCCCCTCGGTGTGGCACAAGGAGGTCCTCTGGGCCCTGCACGAGGGCATCCCCGTCTACGGCGCCTCCAGCATGGGAGCGCTGCGGGCCGCGGAGCTGCGGGCCTTCGGCATGGTCGGGGTCGGCTGGATCTTCGAGCAGTTCGCCGCCGGCACGCTCACCGACGACGACGAGGTCGCGGTGGCGCACACCGAGCAGGCTCTCGGCTACCGGGCGGCGTCCGAGGCGATGGTCAACATCCGCCGCACCCTGGAGGCGGCGGCAGGCGAAGGAGTCATCGGCGACGACGACGCCGACACCCTCACAGCGCTCGCCAAACAGCGCTTCTACCCCGAGCGCTCCTGGTCCGCCCTCCTCAAAGAGGCGAGCGCGCGGGGCCTCGCCGACAGCGCCGCCGCTCTGCGCGCCTGGCTTCCGCACGGCAGGGTGGACCAGAAGCGGCAGGACGCCCTGGCGCTGTTGGACCTGCTGCGCACCCACCCGCCGGAACCCGTCGGTGTCCCCTGGACCTTCCAGCACACCCTGTGGTGGGACGACCTCGTACGGAGCGCCGGCCCGGCCCCCGTCACCGGCGACCACGGCGCGCTCACGATGCACCTGATCCTGGAGGAACTGCTCCTGGATCCGGAGGACTTCACCGACGTCTACCGCGGGGCCCTCGTCCGCACCCTCGCCTCCGCCGAGGCGGAACGCTGCGCGGTGCGGCCCGACACCACGGCAGTACGCGAGCATGCCAACGACCTGTGCACCGCCCTCGGCCTGACCGACCAGGCGGCCTTCGACGCCTGGCTGGCGCACAACCACCTCGACCTGGACGGATTCAACGCCATGGCCAGGACCGACGCGGCGGCCACGCTGGTCGCCGCGCGTGCCGGGGCCGACGTCCTCGCCCACCTGCCCGACCAGCTCCGGGCCACAGGCCGCTTCGGCCGACTGGCGGCGAGGGCCGAGGACAAGCAGCGCACGCTCGCCGCGGCCGGCCTGGAGAACCCCTCGGCCGAAGCAGCCGGAGGCGGCACGCGCGAGCTGTATCAGGAGTGGTTCGACCGCCACGGCATCCCCGTCCCGTCCCATGTCGACCGGTGGGCCAAGACCGCCGGCCACCGCGACGAGGACGCCTTCCGACGGGTGCTGGCCCGCGAAGCGGTGTACCGGAGTCTGAAGGAGAACGTATGACGCGGACGTGGCTGCGTGCCGATGTGAGCATCAACGTCACCTACGAGGACCGGACACGCTTCGGCAGCCCGGTCACGGGGAATCCGGAACTCGCGGCGCGTCGGCTGTACGCGCCCCTCACCGAGCACGCCGAAGCCCACGGCCACGCCTCGCTGGTCTCGGCGGCCCCCGGGCTGCTGGCCGAGGTGGTGCGGGGGCAGGCGTTCCGGGCGGTCGCCGACGCATCGGCGGACGGCGGCTGGTACCTGCACGAGGACGTCCGCCACCCCGACCCCGCGCTGGCCCGGCCGCGCCTGCTCACGCTGGGCCGCGAGGACCTGGCGGACGGCGAGGCACTCGTCCGGCTCCGCCTGCCGGACAGCCACTGGGCGCCGGCCCACGCGCTGATCGCGGATCTGAGCAACGACGGCCTGACCGAGGCGGCCGTCCGGGAGCTGCACCCCGACATGCGCACCCTGCTGACCGGCCTGCGCGAACAGAGCCTGCTCGCCGCGGTGCCACCCGGCCGCCGCGCCCCGGAACTGGAGGAGGCGGACGTCACCTTCTGCGGCCACAACACCGCCCTGGTACAAGGACGCCAGGCCCGGGTGGTGGTGGATCCCTGGCTCCCCGCCCGCCGCGCCATCTACCCGGAGACCTATCAGCCGATGCAGCCTGCCGACCTCGGCCGTGTCGACGCGGTCCTGCTGACGCACAGTCACCCGGACCACTTCGACCCCGCGTCGCTGCTCCGGCTGCCGCCCGACACACCCGTCGTCGTCCCGGTGGTCGAACGGGAGAGCATCCTGACCGCCGACCTGGCCCTGCGCCTGACCGAGCTCGGCTTCACCACGGTCGTACCGCTCGCCTGGCACACGTCCTGGCAGGTCGGCGACATCACGGTGACCGCCCTGCCCTTCTACGGGGAACAGCCCACCGACGCCAAGCGGCTGCACCCGGAGGTCACCAACGTCGGCAACACCTATCTGGTCGAGACCCCGCGCTCCCGCTCCGTCTTCCTGGCCGACGCGGGGCGCGACGACCGCGGGGACATGCGGGATGTGGCCCTGGAGGCGCGCGCCCGGCTGGGCGATCCCGACCTGCTCTTCGCCGGCTACCGCGGCTGGCGCATGTACCCGGTCCAGTTGCTGTTCTCCTCCATCGCCCGCTATCTGCCCTTCGTGCCTCCGGAACTGTGGGCCTGCCGCATGCAGTTGATGACCGACGCGGACGGTGCGCTGGACCTGGCCGAGCGCTGGGGCGCGCGAACCGTCGTGCCGTACGCCGACGGCGGAGCGCCGTGGCACTGGAACCTGGGTCTGGGACCGCGGCTGGACGGGCACGGCGAGGAGATCGCGGGAATCGACCCGTTCCCCGAGTGCGTGGCGCGGACAGCGCGGTGTCGCTCGTCGCTGCTCGACGGTCAGGTGAGCTCCACCGGCGTGGAGGTGTGCCTTCTGCGCCCCGGCGACTCCCTGGCGCAGGTGCGCGGCCGGCGCCGCCTGGTGCGGGTGCCCGGCCACAGCTGGCCCTGGCCGGAGGGGGTACCGGAGCCGGCGGATGTCCCCTGACCGCGGACGGGCCGGGACATGGACGTGAAGGTGATCGGCGCGCCGGTTCTGCGAGTCGCGGCCTGGCCGATCGACCTGCTCGAATCCTTCGCCGCCGACGCTCTCGCCCGCCGGGCCGACCAACTCCTCGCGCTGCGCGAGGCGATCACCGCCCGCAGCGGTGAACTCACCGACGCCCTCTTCCCGGTGGTGCCCGCTCTGCCCCGGCGCGAACGCCGCGCCGTGCTGGCTCTGCGCCGCGCCCTGCACGCCGGCCCGGAGCCCGTACGGTGCGACGCGTCGGTGGCGACGCTCCTGGACGCCCACGGCGACGTGGGCCGGCGGATCCGGGACGACCTGGAGCAGCGGCGGCACCTGGCCGCCCTGACCGAGGAGTTCGCCGTTGCCTGGGCGGCCGAGGACGGCCGGCAGCGCGCCCTGCTGCTGCGGATCGCCCGCTCCGACCGGTTCCGTACCGCCCTGGCGGTGGGCAACCCCGCCGTCCACGACGCCTTGGAACGGTCGCGGCGCGACGACGGCGGCCCGGCCAGACGCAGACGGCTGGAGCACACCCTCTGGCGGCTTTTGAGCCGGGCCTGCGCCCGCCCGACACCGCAGGGCCTGTGGTCCGGCGTGGTCCACCCGCACCGCACAGAACGCCCGGAAAGGATCCGTTACGAGGTCGGGGTACGCCTGGCCCCC
Organism: Streptomyces sp. NPDC002476; assembly: GCF_042889785.1. Classification (NCBI taxonomy): domain Bacteria; kingdom Bacillati; phylum Actinomycetota; class Actinomycetes; order Kitasatosporales; family Streptomycetaceae; genus Streptomyces; species Streptomyces sp. NPDC002476. The sequence goes on from NZ_JBIARH010000047.1 coordinate 46,329, forward strand.
TTCCGCGCCGCCGCCGAGACACTCGCCCACCGGGACCCCCTGCGGGGCCGGCTGCGCCGCGACCCGAGCGTCCACCGGGAGGGGGACGCCTGGTGGTGGCTGTCGTTCGGGCCGGAAGGCCCGGTGTGGAGCCGCATCGGGGGACAGCCGCTGATGGACGCCGTCCTGACCGCCTGCGACGGCGGCCGGAGCGTCGACCCCGGGGACCTGCTCGCCGCTCTGGCCGGGGACGACACCGCGGCGCGGCCGGCGCTCGAACGTGTCCTGCGGGCCCTGGTGGCGCGCGGGCTCCTCCAGCCGTGCGCGGGACTCCCCGGCACCGCCGAGGACGTGTGGCAGGCCCTGGAGGCCGTCACCCCCGGACTCGGGGCCGAAGACGCGGAGATGTGGGCGCTGTCGGTGAAGCGGATCCGGGCGCTGTGCGAGGAGTTGGCGCTCGGCCTGGCCGAGTGGTCCCCGCGGCGGGTGCGCGAGCAGGTGCGGGCCTGTGACAGGGAGGCAGCCAGGCTGTTCGCGTTCGCGGACGTCCCGGCGCCGGAAGGCACGGTCGTCACCGTCGACTGGGAGCCGGGAGCCGCGTTCCGCCTCTCCTGGACGGCCGCCGACGACCGCGCCGCCGAGGAGACGATCGCCGGGGCGCTGGCGAACGCGGGGGCCGACGCGACCGCCGAACGGTACCGGCACGCGTCGGTCGGGGAACTGGCCGAGGCGCTCGCGGGCCTGCCACCCGTACCGCTCGGGGAATCGATGCGCCGCTGGGACGCCGTACAGGCCGCACGGCACCACCCCGGCGCGCGGCCCGCTACCGCGGACAGCCCGGACACCCGGCCCGGCGTCCTCGACCTGCGGTTCGGCCCGCGGCCCTTCACCGCCCTGGGAGTGCAGGAGGACTGCGATCTGTGGGAGGAACGTCTGCTCGCCGACCGGCGCCGCCCTGTGCACACGCTCGCCGCGACTGCCCGCCCGACGGGCGGCGGGCAGGGCGCGGCCGTGCTCACCGCGGACGGCAGAGGGCACCTGGCCTTCCTGTGGGGACGCCCCCAGCCCGCCGTCTTCCATGCCCGGCACCGGCCGGGAGCGGCGGACCGGGCGGCGTTCCGCGCGGCCCTGCTCGGCCGGGCGGTGGAGGTCGTCGGCCGCGACTGCGCCGAGCCGGGCACGGCCGTCCGCCCCGACCTGACCGGCGCGCGGCTCGACCTGACGGCCGCCGGGCGGGCCTCGGCCGACCGGTGGCTGCTCACGGTGGACGACGACGGCCGCGTCTGGTGCGTGGACGCCCGGGAGCCGTCCCGGCGCCTGATGCCGGTCTACAACGCGGCGGCCGAGACGGGTCACCGGGATCCGCTCAGCCATCTGCTGTGGACAGCCGCCATGAGCCACGGCTGGGAATGGCTGTCGCTGGGGCTGCCGGCACTGCCGGCCGAACGCGAGGTCTGGCGGCACCACCCCGAGGTCAGGACACACGGCGGCATCCGCATCGGCACCCGCCGCTGGACCGTTCCCCCGGCGGCGGTGGACGGGCTGGTCCGCCTCTCCGGTCCGGCCCGCTACCTCGCCTGGAGACAGGCAGTACGGGACATGGGGCTGCCCGCCCTGGTGCAGGTCCGCCCGGAGCACCCCGCCGCCACTCCCTTGGCCCTGCCGCCGTCGAGCCCCCTGGCCCTGGACGCCCTCGTCCCCCTGGTGTCCCAGGCGGACCCCGGACCGCTGGTCATCACCCCTGTGTCCGGCCGGAAGGACCCCCGGCGCCGGCTGGTCGACGGCGAGCGACGCGAACACCTGTGGGAGGCCGCCGTGGCATGGAGTACGTCCGACGCGCCCGCCGGGCACTGCCCCGGCGCGGGCAAGCGGCCCGTGCTCGATCCGTACATCGCGCTGCGCGGGCCGGAGAGCCTGCGGGCCACCGGCGAACCCTGGGTGCAGTGCGACTGCGATCTGCCGACCGACCGGGCCGGGTGGTCCCGGCTGAGGGACGGAGTCGCGCGGTTGCGGGACGAAGGGCTCGTCTCCCGCTGGTGGTTCCTGCACAAGCCTCCGGGGATCCGGCTGCGGCTGGAGTCCCCGGACCCCGGCTCGCTGCGCCGCGCGACGGCGGACGCGACGCCGCCCGCCCGGCTCCCGGGGCTGCGGACGACCGGCGTGTACGAACCCGAGACGTATCGCTTCGGCGGACCGGCCGGCCTCGATCTGGCACACACCCACTGCGCGGCCGACAGCCGCCTCGCCCTGTCGTGGAACACCTGCCCGGGCGGCGGAGAGACCTCGCTCGTCCCCTTGGTGGGCCTTGTCACCGCGCAGACGCTGCTGTCCAGGATCGCCGAGGACGCGGACGAGCTCCGGGACCTCTGGCTGCGCCTCGACCATGCCCTGCGCACGGCCCTCGGCCCCCACGTCGCACCCGACGGCCCGCCGTACCTGGACCCCGCCGTGGCGGGCTCGCTCCTGACGGGGCGCGTACCGGTCACCGGTGACGCGGTGGCCGACACCCACCTGGTCCGTGCTCGGCGGTGGGCGGCACGCACGGGCGACGCCGCCGCCCTGCTCCGGCGCGCCCAGGGCTTCCCCGTACGGGCCTGGGCGACGGCGCTGGTGCTCTTCCACTGGAACCGGTGGGCGCTCACGCCCGAGCGTCTCCTTCCGGTGGTGCGGGCCGGACTGTCCCCGTACGAGGACTCCGCCTGCCGACAGGAGTACGGCTCACAGGTGCGAGGGAGCGGGACCGCGTGACGCCTTCCCGCCCCCGGCAGACCAGGCCCGACCGGCCGAACCGGCCCGACCGGCCCGACTGGCACGCCTGGCGGGTCCGGTGCGCGTCGGCGTCCGCGCGGGGGCGGCTGCTGGTCCTGGTCGCCGGTGCGGCGCGAACCCCGTGGTTCTGGGCCGACCTGCTCGACGGGGGTGCCTCGATGGAGTTCGCCGTCCCCGTCACCGAACCCCTCGACGCCCAACTGGACTGGATCACCGGCGCCTTGCGGCGCGGGCTCGTCACCGCCGCGCAGCCCCGCTCCTGTGCGGCGGTGTGCAGCCCTGGCCTGTTCCCCCACGGCCGCCCGCCTCTCGTCTGGGGCGATCTGCTGGCGGCGACCAGCGACCGTGCGCACGGTGTCCTGACGTCCGGCTCCGGTGACCCGAGCGGGTACGCGCCGCAGGACGTGATCGCCGGAGAAGTGACGAGCCTGTACTCCTGGCTGGTTCCGGAGCGCCATCGGTCCGCTGCGGCCGACTGGCACCTGGCGTGGCTCGAAGCCACCGCCGGCCACCGTGCTTCCGGCGCTCCCCTGCCCTCACCGCCGCCCGCCGCTTCGGCCTTCTCCCGGCTTCCCGGCCCCGGCCTGCCCGCCGGCCTCGCGGTGGGCCTGCGCACCTGGTCCTCCTGCGTCGCCCGTATGGTCGGCGTCCCGGCCGAGGACGTGTGGACGCCGGTGGTCGCCAGGCTCTGCCACATCCAGGCCGTCCGCCTCGGCGGTACGGACGCGGGGCGCCGCGCGGAGACGGCAGCTCTGCTCGCGTTTCCGCGGAGGTGACGCCGGCGGGGCCGGGAGGCCGGCCGCCTCGCACAGGCCCTCTACGTCTCAAGAGACTTACGGCCTGGGGAGCAATAGGGAGTGGATCGGCGAGCGGCGTCGTGCGGCTTCGAATCCGAGGCGGCGGAGGGAGGAGGATGGGGTCTCCCCTGCTCGAAAGCAGCTGAGAGCTCGGGGAAGGAGCGTCGGTGACCGACGACGACGCGGGAGGCGGAGTCGCAGGGCGTCGGGAGCCCGC
>NZ_JBIARH010000048.1:0-49356 GCF_042889785.1 Streptomyces sp. NPDC002476
GCCAACGGCATCATGCACGTCACCGCCAAGGACCTCGGCACCGGCAAGGAGCAGAAGATGACCGTCACCGGCGGCTCCTCGCTGCCGAAGGACGACATCGACCGCATGGTGCGCGAGGCGGAGCAGCATGCGGAGGAGGACCGGCAGCGCAAGGAGACCGCCGAGACCCGCAACCGCGCGGAGGCCCTGCTCTACCAGACCGAGAAGCTGATGAAGGACAACGCCGACAAGATCCCGGACGACGTGCGCACGGAGACCGAGGAGGCGCTCACCGAGGTCAGGGAGAAGCTCAAGGGCGACGACACCGCCGGGCTCCGTACCGCCACCGAGCGGGCGAGCACGGCCGCGCAGCGCATCGGCTCCGCCCTGTACGCGCAGGCCCGGGGTGGGACGGACGGTGCCTCCCCGGATGGTTCCGGACCCGGTGCCGGCGCGGGCACGTCCGCGGGCGGTGAGGACGAGGTCGTCGATGCGGAGATCGTCGACGACGAGCGGAAGGAGGACGGCGGGTGACGGGCGCCCGCGCGCCGGGGTGTCGGCTTTCCTCCCCTCCCCGGAACATCCTCCGCCCCGCCACGCCGATCAGCCGATGACGAGCGGGAGTCGAGCGGCCGTCTCGCCCGGTTCGGCTCGCTGAGTGTCGCAGGACGTACGCGGAGAGGAAGTCGCCGCCGGTGAGCATCTTGTCCTGCGTGGCCGCCCGGAGGCCCGGGTCGGCGAGTCCGGCGGCCCGGCCCGCGGCGGAGCCGACGTCGCCGAGGTGGTGCTTCAGCAACCGGGGTTCCTCGTAGGCGGCGGCCGGCCGGACGATCAGCGCGTCGAGCGGGTCGGCACCGGTCGGCGGCGTACGGGTCACGTCCCAGTACGTCTCCGCGTCGTGGGTCGGCTGCGTGTCGGCGGGGGTCGCGAGGGTGATCAGGACGTCCTGGGACGGTCTTCCGGGTGGAACTCGACGGAACGGTGGCCCCGGACCGTCGTGGCGAGGGCATCGGCAGCGCGCTGCCGACATGGCAGGAGGCCCGTGGCCTCCAGCATCTCGTTTCCTGCGACGCCGCCCTGCCCGGGTGGCCGGCCTCGGGCGCGGACGACCGAGCCACCCGTACGATCCGGCTCCTGGAGGCGCACGGCTACGAGCGTGCCCGGTGGTGGCTGGAGCCGGAACGCGACCTCGTGGCGCCACTCGCCGAGCCGCCTTCCCCTTCGGGGGTGCGGCTCGTGCCCTACGGCGAGGAGTGGAGGGAGCGGGCCAGGTCCGCGCTGAACGACGCCTTCCGCGACCACTGGGGCAGCCAGCCGGTCACTGTCGCCGAATGGGCCGCCGGTGACCGCCTGAAGGCGTTCCGACCGGACCTGTCCGTACTCGCCGTCGCCCCCGGCGCGCCCGGCGCATCCGCGGGCGAGCGCGTCGTCGGCCTCGTCCTCGTGGACGTGTCGCCGGAGGAATGGCCGCTGCGCGGGGGTCCGTTCGGATACATCTCGGCCGTGGGGGTACGACGGGAGGCACGGGGGCAGGGGCTGGCCCGCGCCATGCCGGCCCACGTGCTGCGGACTCTGCGGACCGACGCTCTGGGCCGCGCCGTGCCGGATGTCGACTCCGAGAGCCCCACCGGCGCCCTGGGCCTGTACCGGAGTCTGGGATTCACCGTCACCGACCACTCGGTCAGTCTCGTCAAGCGCTTCTGACCTCACGGGCCCCTGAGGCCCGTGAGGCCCTGGGTCTCCTCAGGCCCTGGGACTCGTCCGCCCCCGGATCGCGGGCCCTCACGGCCGGGCCGCCACCGACCGCGCCTCCCGAGGCGTCCCGCGGCACGGCCCGCGGTGCGGCCTCCGCAGCCGGTCGACGAGGTGGGCTTCCGGCGGCGGCCGGAGACGTCCGGCATCTCGCTGCGCGGTGCCGACAACCTCGTCCACTTCACCCGCGAGGCCCGCAAGGCGTTGCTCGGTGAGCCGGACGCCCCCCTCGGTCCGCCCGCTCACCGCGGCAGGCGCTGGGCGCGGGCCCGTCGACTCACGGTCGCGGGCCCGTCGGCTCACGGTGGTGGGCCCTTCAGCTCGCGGCCGCGTGCTCGTCGGCCGTGGTCCCGATCCTGGCGGTCCTGCTGACCCACTGGGAGAGGGTGAGCTGCGTGGCCCCGGCCGAGTGTGCCCGAACGCGTCGGCAGGGTGCGCCCCGGCGCTGCCCGGCCCCGCCATCGGTGCCCGTCCCCTGGTTGCGGACGGCGCGGTCGGCCAGCGCGTCGCGGAGGAGCAGCAGGTGTGCGGGCGGAGCGCGGAAGTCGTCCCTGGCCCGGTGCGTGAGGGGGGTCGCCGCGTGGCCGTGGCCGCCCGCCGTGACTGCCGTCTCGGGCGCGGGGACCTTGGGGGCGGGCGCCTCGGCAGGTCGTTCGTCGATCGTGCTGCGCTTCTTGGTTGCAGTGGACATGGGAGGGGGTCCTTCCTGTGCTGCGGCGCCGGTCGCGCGGCCGTCGTGGCAGTGGTCCGGGCGCGGGAATCGCGCATGGGAGTCGTGGTGGAGGGGTGGTTGATCACCGGGCGCGGGCGACGGTTCCGGGAGACGCCTCCCGATGGCCGTGCGTTCTGCGGACGGTGTCGGAGGCAGGCCCTGGTCGCTGTGGGTCCGCAGGTCGGATACCCCGGAACCGAGGAGTGACACTCCGTACGCGGTGCGCCGCCCGGACGAGCGGACGCGATCGGTGGTGTCCGACGACGGAGCCGCCCGACCGGTCGGGACGGGCTGGGCGCCCATCGGGGTCGCCTCGACCGCCGGGCCGGTGGAGCGGCCGACGGGAGCGGATCCCGTGCCGGTGAAGCGGCGTACGACAGTGGATGCCGGGCCGGTGACGCCGGTCGCGTCATCCGTTTCGTACCGCTCGGCCGGGCCCTGGGCTTCGATCATGGCGACACCTCCGTTCGCCATCCCACTGTCGCCCGGAGAAGGCCCCTCGCGCGTCGTCCCGCCGCAGCGATTCCGACTACCACGGCTGCGGTATCCGGTCCCCCCGCCTACCACCGGCCCGAACGGCCCGGCGGCAGGGCATCACGCCGATGTCCGCGCCCGGGTCCACGGCCTCTCCCGTGCCCGGCCCCCACACTCCCGGAAGTGCGACTACGACTGCATGGACGGCTGCGAAGGCCCCGGTTCCGTCGTGGGACTCACCAGGCCGCACTGGTACGCGATGACGACGAGCTGGGCCCGGTCCCGGGCCGCCAGCTTGGTCATGGCCCGGTTGACATGGGTCTTGGCGGTCAACGGGCTGACGAACAGGTGCGCCGCGATCTCGTCGTTCGACAGCCCCAGTGCCACCAGCCCCACGACGTCGCGTTCCCGGCGCGTCAGGCACTCCAGCCGCTCGTGCACGCCCGCCGGGCACGGATCCGGCTGGGCGAGGAAGCGCCCGATCAGCGCACGCGTCGCCGACGGGGACAGCAGGGCCTCGCCCGCGGCGATCGTACGGACGGCGTCGAGCAGTTCCTCGGGCCGGGCGCCCTTGCCGAGAAAGCCGCTCGCACCGGCGCGCAGCGCCTCGGCCACGTGCTCGTCGTCCTCGAAGGTGGTGAGGATGAGCACCTTCACCTCGGTGAGGTTGTCGGACTCGCTGATCAGCCGTGTGGCTTCGAGACCGTCCATCTCCGGCATGCGGATGTCCATCAGGACCACGTCGGGGCTCTGCGCACGGGCCAGGTCCAGTGCCTCCTGCCCGTTGGACGCCTCCCCCACCGTCTCCATGTCGTCCGTGGAGTCGAACAGCATCCTGAACGTGCCCCGCAGCAGGGCCTGGTCATCGACAAGCAGCACGCGGATCGTCATGCCCGTCCCTTCTCTGTGGTTCGCCCATGACCGGGCCGGGGCGCAGCGGCAGCTCGGCCGTCACGGTGAAGCCGCCCTCCGGGCGGGCACCCGCGTACAGCCGCCCACCGACCGTGGAGGCGCGCTCGCGCATCCCGATGAGCCCGTGGCCCGTCCCCGGACGGGCCGGGTCGGCTCCGGTCCGGCCGTCGTTCTCGACGGTGATCGTCAGCCGCTCGGGGCGGTAGTGCAGGAACAACCGGGCGTGGTCGGCCCCCGCGTGCTTGTGCACGTTGGTCAGGGCCTCCTGCACGATGCGGTAGGCGGCCAGGTCGACCGCCGGAGCGAGCGGTTCGGCGACGCCGTGCCAGCTGTGGCTCACGTTCAGTCCGGCTCGCTCGAACGATGCCAGGAGCGCCGGTACGCGGGCCAGGCCGGGCATCGGGTCGCGGGGCGTCACCGGGTCGCCGGACTGCCGCAGCAGCCCCACGGTCACGCGCAGTTCGTCGAGCGCGGAGCGGCTGGTGTCCCGGATGTGCTCCAGTGCGGCCAGGATCTGCTCCGGCCGCCGTTCCACGAGGTGGACCGCCACGCCCGCCTGGGCGTTGATGAGGGCGATGTGGTGGGCGACGATGTCGTGCAGTTCGCGCGCGATCCGCACCCGCTCGGCCGCCACCCGCTGCTGCGCCTCCTGCTCGCGCGTGCGCTCCGCGTGTTCCGCCCGTTCCTCCACCGCGGCCACATAGGCGCGGCGCGAGCGCACCCCGTCACCGATGGCTGCGGGCAGCACCGTCCACGCCAGCATCGCCGCGTTGTCCGGGGCCAGCCAGGAACGCGGATCCCATAGCACGGCGACGCCCACCAGGATGGCGACCGACGACACCGCCGAGATCCAGGTCACTCGCCGGTCGGTGCGCGCGGCGACGGTGTAGACCGACACCAGGACGGGGCTGATGACCAGCGGACTCTCCCGGAATCCCAGCAGCTGGAAGGCCACCCCGCAGCCGACCGCCACGGCCAGTACACCGACCGGGTGACGGCGCCGCCACACCAGCGCGGTACAACCGGTGCCCGCCAGCACCACCGCCTGCCAGCGCAGGGAGAAATCGCGCTCGTGCGGCACGATCGAGGCGGCCACGACGGACAGGACGAACAGCACGACCAGGACCAGTGCGTCCATCACACCGAACCGGGACCGTTCCCCCCTTCTCCGACCACTGCTCACCGCCATGGCACCACCGTAGGGTCGACGACCGCATCGGGCATCGTCACGCGGGACGGGCCCCGCGGCCTCCCCCGTCCGTCCCCCCGCCCCCGGCCGCCGTCCCCGGGACCCGTGTCCGCCCACGCCCCGGGCCTCCGACGCGCGGTTGCCGCCCGTACGCCGGACCGCCGCCCGGCGCCCCGGCCGAGGCGCCGGGCCCGTCGTCACGATCGCCCGGCCGGAGGCCCCGACGACTCCATTCGGCCGACGCCCGACCGGCATGACGACGGCCGACCGACGTGACGACGGACGGCGGGGGTCCCTGGGCCCGACCGCCCGTCACGCCCCGCGTCGGCCACTCCCCCGCGGGCCGTCGGTCCCTTCCGCACCGCTTCCTGTCGGTTCAGACGCCCTTCGCCGGCGCGACCCGGCCCGCCCACGGCGACAGTTCGGCCGTCAGCCAGCGGAAGACCTGGGGCACCTGGCGCTTCCACAGGCCAATGGTGTGCGGCCCGGTCACCCGGGCCACCACCACCCGTGTCGGGGCTGCCGCCGCGCGCCGCAGCGCGAGGCCGTCACGGTAGCCGTCTTCGCGTCCGCCCGAGAGATACAGCGCGACGCGCGGAGGGGTGGTCGCATGGCGCAGGATCCACAGCGGGTTGTTGGCCCGCCGCAGCTCCGGGGCGCGGGCCGTGAGGGAGACCCGTTCGGCGGCCGGGTCGTTGTAGCCGGACAGGCCCACCGCGGCCCGGTACCGGTCGGGGTGGGCGAGTGCCATCTTCACGGCGCAGTGCGCCCCGGCCGAGTAACCGGCCACCGCCCACCCCTTCGCGCCGCTCCGTGCGCGGAAGGTGTCGATCACCATCTGCCGGACGTCCACGCTGAGCCATGACTCGGCGTCCACGACGCCCGGCACATTGGCGCATCCGGTGTCCTGACCGGCCAGCAGATTGGTGCGGGGTGCGACGAGAATGAACGGGGCGATCTCGCCGCTCCGCATCCGGGCCTCCAGCTGCGACTGCACCCGCAGGCTGCTGAACCACGCCTTCGCCGAACCGGGGAAGCCGCCGAGGAGTTCGACCACGGGGAACCTCCGGTGCCGGAAGGCCGGCTGGTCGTACTGCGGCGGCAGCCATACGTACACCTCGCCGCGCACCCCCGACACCCGCCCGCGCAGTTGGGTGACGCGGACGTTCCGTCCCATCCGGGCGTCGTGCACCGGGTCGAACTCCTGGACGACCTTCGGCTCGTTCGCCAGGTCCTTGTGACTTCCGAGTCCGTCGCGTCCGAGGTCCGGGGCGGCGACGACATGGTGTCCGGTGCCGAGCAGATCGGCCCAGTTGTCGTACAGACCATTGGTGTTGTTGACCACCACGAAGACACTCAGCACGGCCGCCCCCTGCGCGAGGACGACCATCGCGAGACGGCTCGCGCCTCGCACCACGGCGGGACCCCGTACCCGCCCCCACAGCAACAGGGGAAGCAGCACACTGACGATGGCCAGCGCGATCGTGGCCAGGAAGAAGGGTGTCCCCGTCAGGCTCATCACGCCAGTGAGGATGTCGCACACAGCACGATGGTTTACCCTCTTTTCCACCTCTTTACGTCGGACGCGAGGCACCGGGAACCTCGTGTTGACGCCGGTCACTCCCGTGCCTTCGGCGACCGGCACCCCCGCGCCTTCGACGCCGGTCGCTCCCGGCCTCCCGCATCACGCGCCCCGGCCGCGCCGGGAAGGGGCGGGAACGGCCGGGAGACGGGCCCCGGTTCCCCGGCGTGCGATCACTCACATGGGCGCCCTCTGTGCGCCGACCTCGGACAAACGTAATATCGGCAGGTCATCGCCGCGACGGGAGACAGGAAGCCGGTGCGAATCCGGCACGGTCCCGCCACTGTGACCGGGGAGTGCAACCCTTCGACATGCCACCGCGCGCCGCGCGGGAAGGCGGGGGGAACGTCGATCCGGGAGTCAGGACACTGGCCTGTCGCGGGCCCGTTTTGAGGAGCGCGGACTCCCCAGGAGGCTCTACGTGTATTTCGGCATACCCCGCCGCCGCCCCTGCTCTCCCCCTGCCCGCACCCGGCGCACCCGGCGCGCCCCGCGCGTCGTCGCCGGGGTCATGGCCCTGGCCACCGCCCTGCCGGCCGCCGGCTGCGGCACCGCCGACGACTCCCCCGGGAAACCGAAGGCCGGTGCGTCAACGGTCGAGGGCTTCCCGGTCACCGTCGACAACTGCGGTGTGAGAACGACGTACGACAAACCGCCCTCGCGCGTGGTCACCATCCATCAGCACCCCGCGGAACTGCTGCTCGCCCTGGGGCTGAAGGACCGCATGGCCGGTACCGCCTTCCCGGACTCGGCCGTTCTGCCCGAGCTGCGGAAGGACTTCGCGGCCGTACCCGAACTGGCGAAGCGGGAGCCTTCCTTCGAAACCGTCCTGGACGCGGAGCCGGACTTCGTCTACGGCGGCTACGGCAGCGCGTTCGCCGAGAACGAGGGCCGGTCGCGCAAGGCGTTCGCCGAGGCGGGCATCGACACCTACCTCAACCGGGAGTACTGCGGCAAGAAGCGGGTGACGATGCGGGACACCTACGACGAGATCCGCACCATCGGCGACGTCTTCGGCGTCCCGGACCGCGCCTCCGCGCTGGTGGCCGATCTGAGGGGGCGCGTCGACAAGGCCGTCTCGGCCGTGGGGAAGAGGCCCGACGTGCCCGTCTTCGTCTACGACAGCGGCGAGAAGACCGCCTTCACCGCGGGCGGCAAGGGGCTGGGCAACGACCTGATCGACCTGGCGGGCGGCCGGAACGTCTTCGCGGGCCTCGACGACGTCTTCGGGGACGTCTCCTGGGAACAGGTCGTGGCCCGCAAGCCCGAGGCCGTGATGGTCTACGACTACGCGGGCTCCGGCAGCGTCGAGCAGAAGAAGCGGTTCCTGCTCTCGCAGCCCGCCCTCGCCGACGTCCCGGCCATCAGGAACAAGCGGTTCGTGGTCCTGCCGCTGACCGCGACCCTCGTCGGCATCCGGTCGGCGTACGCGGTCGACGGCCTGGCGCGCGGTCTGCATCCCGAGAGCTTCCGGTGACGGGAACGGGGACGGGAACGGGAACGCCCGTGAAGGCCGCCCCGCCCGACGGGACGACCGAGGGGACGGCCGGCGGAGCGAGGGCGTGGCTCCCGCGCCGCGGCGGCCGGTCGGGGCGCGTACCCCTCCCCTTCGCGCTGACCGTCCTCGCGCTGCTGCTGGTGGTCTCCGCCACTGCCGGCCTGGCCATCGGCTCGGTGCACGTGCCGCCCGGCCAGGTGTGGGGCATCGTGACGCACGCGCTGGGCGCCGACTGGCAGGAGCCGTCCTGGACCCGCGCCCGGGAGACGATCGTCCTGGACGTGCGGGCACCGCGGGTGCTGCTCGGTGCCGTGACCGGCGCCGGGCTGGCCGTGGTGGGCACCGCCATGCAGGCCCTCATCCGCAACCCGCTGGCCGAGCCGTACCTGCTGGGCGTGTCCTCCGGCGCGTCGCTGGGCGCGGTCTCGGTGATCGTGCTCGGCGTGGGCGTGCTCGGGCCCGTCTCGCTGCCGGCCGCCGCGTTCGCCGGCGCCCTCGGCGCGCTGCTGGTGGTGTACGCGACCGCGCGCACCGGCGGACGCATCACCTCGGTACGGCTCGTGCTGTCCGGTGTGGCGACGGCGTCGGTGCTCACCGCGGTGACGGACCTGTTGCTGCTCACCACCGGCCGGGGCCACGAGGCCCGTGCCGTCCTCGCCTGGACCCTCGGCGGCCTCGGCGGCGTCGGCTGGGACACGCTCTGGCTGCCGGGTGGCGCCCTGCTGCTCGGCATCGCCGTCCTGCTGGTCCAGGCACGGAACCTGAACCTGCTGCTGGCGGGCGAGGAGTCCGCGGGCACGATGGGACTCGACGTGGCCCGGTTCCGGGCCCGCATGTTCGTCCTGCTGTCCCTGGTCACCGGCGTCCTGGTCGCGGCGACCGGGCCGATCGGCTTCGTCGGGCTGATGCTGCCGCACACCGTGCGGCTCGTCGTCGGCGGCGACCACCGTCGCGTCCTGCCGACGGCCGCCCTCGGCGGAGCCGTCTTCCTGATCTGGGCCGACATCGCCGCCCGCACGGTCGCGGCGCCCTTGGAACTTCCCGTCGGGGTGCTCACGGCGCTGTGCGGAGGCCCCTTCTTTCTCTGGCTCATGCGCCGTGACGCCCGGCGGAACGACGAACGGGGAGCGGCATGAGCGACGCGGCCGAACGCGCCGTCGGTGGCGGCGCCGCCCTGTCCGTCGACGGGGTCACTCTGTCCGCCGGTGCGCACCGCCTGGTCCGGGACGTCTCCCTGACCGCCCGCCCCGGCGAGGTCGTGGGGCTGGTCGGCCCCAACGGCAGCGGCAAGTCCAGTCTGCTGCGCGCCGTCTACCGCGTGCTGCGACCCGACACCGGACACGTACGGGTCGACGGGACCGACGTCTGGCGCCTGCCCGTACGCACACTGGCCCGTACTCTGGCCGCGGTGGTCCAGGAGCCCGTCGCCGACTTCGACCTGACAGTGCGTGAGGTGGTCGCCATGGGCCGTACCCCGCACAAGGGCCTGCTCGACGGCGACACCGCACAGGACGCCCGGCTGATCGCTTCGGCCCTCGCGTCCGTGGACGCGGCCTTGCTCGCCGACCGTTCCTTCGACGGGCTCTCCGGTGGCGAGCGCCAACGTGTGCTCATCGCCCGCGCCCTCGCCCAACAGCCCTCGCTGCTCGTCCTCGACGAACCCACCAACCATCTGGACATACGCCACCAGCTCGACGTCCTCGGCATCCTGCGCCGGCTCCCCGCCGCCGTTCTGGTCGCGCTCCACGACCTCAACCTCGCGGCGTACTACTGCGATCGCCTCTACGTGCTGCGCGGGGGCGAGGTCGTCGCGTCCGGCCCGCCCGCAGAGGTGATCACCGCAAAACTGCTGCGCGAGGTCTACGAGGTGGCGGGCGAGGTCGTCGTCCACCCCCGCACGGGAGCGCCCCATGTGACCTTCCTGCCCGGGGAACAGGGACCCCGCCGGACCACGACGGCCCGGGGGGACGAGCCCGTTCCGTGAGCGGGCCGGGTCGCGCGAGGCGGCTTCACTCCCGCCTTCGGCGCGGCGGCGACCGGCCGTCGCCGCCTGTTGCCGCACGGCGCATCCACCCTTCTCCCAGGGCGTGTTCGCCGTTCGGCCGATTACCGTTCACCAAAGCGGAAGCTGACTGTCAGTCACCGTGCATACAATTCCTGTCGAACACCGAGTCCCGGCAGTCCGCTCGGTCCGCACCAACACGCCCGACCGGGCCGAGTGTCTGGGTCGCGGCGTGCGCAGTACTTCCTGACCCGATCCGGTTGCCCGGGGAAACCCTCGCGGCCGGCTGACAGTATGGAGCACTTTCCGTGATGGATCGTACGAGGCGGTCGAGCACTCTGATCGTCGGGGGAATGACAGCGGTGCTGCTGACGGGTTGCGGCTCCGAGGACCAGATCTGGCCGTCCGAGAGCAAGGACAGGATCGTCGTCGGGATGTCCGACGGCATCCTCGCCACCGACCCGGCCTCGGGGTACGACCCGGGGTCCTGGCTTTTGTTCAACAACGTGTTCCAGTCCCTGCTGAGCTTCCCGCCCGCTTCCTCCACCCCCGTGCCGGAGGCCGCGGAGGAGTGCGGGTTCTCGAACGGCAGCAAGACCTACACCTGCACGCTGCGCGACGGATTGAAGTTCAGCAACGGCCACAGCCTCACGTCGAAGGACGTGAAGTTCTCCTTCGACCGTACGATCGCGATCGACGACCCGGCCGGGCCGTCGCCGATGCTGTCCACCATCAAGTCGATCGACACCCCGGACGACAAGACCGTGGTGTTCCACCTCAAGGTGCCCGACGCGACGTTCCCGAGCAAGATCGCTTCGGGTGCCGGCTCCATCGTGGACCACCAGGTCTATCCGAAGGACCACCTGCTCGGGGGCGGCAAGACGGTGGGATCGGGACCCTACAAGCTGGACTCCATCGACAAGTCCGAAGCGGACTTCTCGGTCTACTCCGGTTACCGCGGAAACGCCGAGGTGAAGAACTCCGGGGTGACGCTGAAGCTGTTCCGCGGCGATCAGCAGGCGCTGAGGTCGTCCCTGGAGAAGGACGACATCGACATCGCCTACCGCGGTCTCACCGCCAAGGCGATAGCCGCCCTGGACTCCTCGGCCACCGCGAAGAAGGACGGCATCACGGTGGTGCAGGGCAGCAGCGCCGAGGTCCAGCACCTGGTCTTCAACGTCGCCGACCCCGTCGTCGGCAAGCTCGCCGTGCGCAAGGCCATCGCCCACCTCGTCGACCGGTACTCCCTGGTCAGCAAGGTGTACCAGGACACGGCGACGCCGCTCTACTCGGTGGTCCCGGTCGGCATCACCGGCCACGGCACCTCGTTCTTCGACGTGTACGGCGACAGTCCGAAGCCGGACAAGGCGCGGAACGTCCTGCGCGAATCCGGAATCACCGAGAAGGTGAAGCTCACGCTCTGGTCCACCCCGAGCCGCTATGGTCCCGCCACGGATGACGAACTACGCACCATAGCAGACCAGTTGAATCGGAGCGGGCTGTTCGAGGCCGACATGAAGTCCGTCCCGTTCGGCCAGTACGAGAAGAACATCGCCGCAGGCAAGTACGGCGTCTACGTCAAGGGCTGGGTGCCGGACTATCCCGACCCCGACAACTTCACCCAGCCGTTCTTCGGCGAGAACAACGTGCTGTCGAACAACTACGAGAACAACGAGATATCGGACCAGATCATCCCGCGCACCTCCTCCGTGACCGACCGCGCCGACACCCGGCAGGACTTCATCAAGCTGCAGGACATCGTGGCGCGGGAGCTGCCGTTCCTGCCGCTCTGGCAGGGCCAGCAGTACGCGGTCGCCCACGAGAGCGTCCGGGGGCTGCAGAACTGCCTGGACACCTCGACGGTCTTCCGCTTCTGGGAGCTCGGCACCGCGGAGTGACTCCGGCGCCGCGATACGCGGACGAGGGAGCGTCCGGGGGAACGGCGTTCGCGCGAGTGGGGCGGGGTGTCCGGTGCACTCCCGCCCCCTTCGCCGGAGACCCGAGGGCGTCGAATCCTTTGCGGGGGACGCCGGTCGCGCGCTGCGGGGAGAGCCGCCACACCGATGGCGCACTTCCGCCTGATCGACATCGCCTTCGCCGCCGACGCGCACGCCCCGCTCGTCGCGCGTCCCGGACGGCGCGCCCCGGGACACGGCAGGGCCCGGACAAGAAATCCTGAAACCGGCCCGAAGGGGTTGTACGAGCTGCGCCTGCTTTCGGGTGGGAGGAGAATGGACATCAGCGGTCGGCTGTGTTCGCGCCCTCCTCGCCCGACTCGACGCCGGCACGAGGCCCGTGGGCGGACCTCCTGGGCACGAGCCCTCGCGGCCCGGCTCCGCCGTCCCGGCGGTGGGCCCGGAGGACGGTGGGAAGCGGCCACGTGAGCCGCCGCTGGAACAGGACAGAGCGGCGCGAACGCGCGAGACGCGAGCGACGGCGGGAGGAATTCCCCCACATACGCCCTGACCACACCGAACTCCCGCCCACCGATGTGCTGCCCGCATCCGAGGGCACCACCATGGAACGACGTGCACAACCGTGCAGCTGAGACGAGGTGGCGCAGCATGCCATCCGTGGATCTGTTCCGCGACATCGGCGACATCCGCGACGTCTGGCTGAACGACGCCACGATGGACTGCGTCACGGCGGTGGACGCCGAACCGACCGCCGCCCGGTTCCCGGGACAGGTCGTTCCCGGGACAGGTCCTCGTGGCCAGAAACGTCTACGACGGGGCCACCCGCCCCGGGTCGTGGTTCACCCGGGACTTCGGCCCCGGTCTCTTCGACACCGATGAACCACGGCGACCTCGTTCGGCCACCCCGACGTCGCCACCGCGAACGATCATCTAGGAGACAGCGATGAAAGCCGGCAGGATTCTGCGCAACCCCGACGCGCCCCGGACCTCGCCCCGGCCGAGAGCCGGCCGGGACCTGGATCGCGCGGACGAGGAACGGCTGGAGGAGATCCGGCAGTACTTCAAGGACCAGTACGCCCGGCGCGAGGCGGTCGCCCGCACCACGACGGCCGACGGGGACGAACTCGACTGGGTCCCTGCCGACTGCCGCGGCGAACCACCCGACGTGGAGCCGCCGGAGCGGCCGTACGACTCCGACCGTCCCGGGCTGTCGCAGCCGTTCGAATCGCCCGAGCCGGACGCCGAGACCGGCCCGCCCGGCACCGTCCCGATGCTGCGCAAGCCGCTGGACCGCATCACCCCGGTCGGTACCCTGCAGGACTACCTGGCGAAGGGGCCCTACGCGAAGCGGATCACGCCGCCGGACGACCTCGGCCTCACCTCGCCCGCCGCCGCCCCCGACGTGCACAAGTACGCACACGCCCGCCAGCCGGTGTTCAACTACGGCACGGAGGGCGTCATCAACACCTGGAAGCCCTATGTCCAGTGGTCGAACGAGTTCTCGCTGGGCCAGCTGTGGGTGGTGGGGGGATCAGGGGCCGGAACCGATGTGCAGACCGTCGAGGTGGGCGCGCAGACCTGCTACGACCTCTACGGCGACTGGTATCCGCATCTGTTCATCTTCTACACCACCAACAACTACACGCAGAGCGGCGACTACCTCGGTGGCTACAACCGGGACGTCAAGGGCTGGGAGCAGTTGTCGAGCACGGTCTACCCCGGCATACGGATGGCCGAGAGCGTCTACGGCGGCGACCAGTACGAACTGTCCATCAAGGTCATGCTGTACCTGGACAAGTGGTGGGTCCGCATCGGCAACGAATGGATGGGCGGCTACCCGCGCAGCCTGTTCAACGCCTCGGGACTGTACAACCAGGCGGGGGTCGCCGACTGGGGCGGCGAGATCGACGACGACGTCATCCACCACCCCGAAGCCACCTGGAGCCAGATGGGCAGTGGGCACTTCCCGTACGAGGGCTGGAGCCACGCGGCCTATATGCGCAACATGGCCTACCAGTCCGACGCGGCCGGCACGATGCAGCCGCTGGTGGGCTATCCCTCGCAGACCAACCCGAACGCCTATCAGATCGCGGTCGACTTCTCCGGGACGACGACCTGGGGATCGAACTTCTACTGGGGAGGCCCAGGTGGCGTCGAGTGACAACCCGGCGGGGGACGACCGCCCCGAGGTGATTCCCTCCGAGGTGGATCCGGACGTCGAGTGCGTCCGGACCGACCTGGTGAGGGATCGCACCGCGGCGCCACCGCCTCCCGACGCACCAATGCCGCCACCGTCCCCGGCCTCCGAGGCCGTGACGGGCCGCAGGCTCTGCCCCGAGGGCTACACGCCCCGGCGGCGCCGCCGCGACTACACCCTGGACGGCAAGCGGATCGTCAGCGATTCCCCGCCGGTCCCCAACCCCGAACCGATCCCCAACCCCGAGGAGCCGCCCACCGGTTAGGGCCTGTCTGGAGCTGTGGTCTGGATCAGGGAGCGGGGCGTGGTGCGTGCGATCGCAAGACGCCGGAAGGCCCTCGTAGCGGAGCTACCAGGGCGTTTCGGCGATGCGGCGAGCGTGCGTGACACGCCCCGCGAGCCCAGATCACAACTCCAGACGGGCCCCAAGGGCTGTCCCGTAATCCGTGGCGGACCAGCGCGCGGCGTCGGATGTGGTGCATCGCAAGGCGGAGGGGCGTTCGCACACTGGATGTATGCGGACGTTCCGACAACGCGGCGAGGTGCCGCAGCTGTCGTCGCGCGCCCGCCAGGGATTACGGGACAGCCCTTAGCTAGGCCCGTACGGCTGCCGTTCCCCGCCCGGCAGGGGAAGCGTCGCGGTGCACGGGCGGTGCTCGTCGTCCCCTTCGTACGCGACGACGACCTCCCGGGCGTCCCTCGGCACGGCCGCCGCGCGCAGGCTCGCCAGGCCCACCTCGTCCAGGGGGACCGTGCCGAGGAGCCGCCCGTCCGTCGTGAAGGTCACGTTGCCCCGGGGCGCCGGTCCGCCGGGCACCGTGCGGGCGATCCGGACCGTCACGGTCGTCGCGAGGCCGACGGTCCCGGCGCCGTAGGAGCCGGCGTCCGCCGGATCGACGGTCAGGGTGCCGTCGCGGGCGACGCGGAAGCCGCTGCACACGCCGTGCGCGGTGCGCGGCTGATAGCCCTTCGCCGGCACGAGGACGGCGGTCAGTTCGCGGGGCGGGCGGGGGGCGCGCGGGGCCGGGTCCGGTCGGCCGTCGAGGGCCGCGAGACCGAGGAGGTCGCTGTCCGCATGGGCCGCGGACAGGACCACCGGGAACCCGCCCACGACGAGAGTGTCCGTGCCGCGCCCCGTCAGGAACGGGTCGCAGGACACGTCGTAGTCCACCGTCCCGTCGGGTCGGACCGTGTACGAGAAGTCGGCCGGCACGCCGGGGCCCGCGTGGAAGACATACCCGGCGGCCGGCAGCAGCGTGAGCCGGTGCACGGTGGCCGGGGGCAGAAAGGCCCCCGCGGCGGTGTCCGGGACGCCGACCGGCAGCAGGCCGTGGGAGAGGCCGCGTCCGTCGATGGTGACGGTGCGTCCCCGGACCGTCAGGGTGTTCCCGGCGGCCTGGGCGACACCGGTCGATTCCGGCGTGAGCCGGACCTTTCCGTCGGACGCGACGCAGAAGCCGAGGCCCCCGTCGGCGGTGCCCGCCTCGACCCTCAGCCGGTACCCCGAAGCAGGCAGCAGCCGCAGCTCGTGCGTCCGGTCCGGCGCCAGCGGAGCCGCGCCCGGCAGGTCCGGGGTGAGCGGATGGTCCAGGCCCCGGGCGTCGACGAGGACCGGTGCCCCGCATACGGTCAGCCGCCGCGTGCCGCGGCCGGCGAGGAAGGCGTCGTACTCCGGCGCGAAGTCCAGCGTGCCGTTCTCGCGTACGTCGAAGACGACGGCGGCGGTCGTTCCTTCGCCGAGCCGCAGCCGGTAGCCCGAGCCTGCGGGCAGCCGTACCTCGGGCGGCGGATCGGCCGCCCCGTCGACGAGGCCGTCCCGAAGTCCGCCCCAGGCTCCGACGTCGGCTCCGGAGACGGCGACGAAGGGGTAGGTCAACTGCGAGGTGTCGATGGAGATGGCCGGCATCGAGGCTCCCGTCGAAGCAGAGGAGAGGGGTCAGAAGGGCGTACTGCCTTGGAGCTCCATGCGCGGCACGGACTCGATCCGGGTCTCCGTCCGCGCCGGCCGGAGCGGCACCCCCGTGATCCGCTCCCATCGCAGGATGATCGTGTCCCAGCCTGCCGTGATCAGCTCGGACTCGTCCGGCGTCGTCGCCATGGCCCAGATGACGTCGCCATGGGCCTGGAGGACCGCTCCGACGAGTTGTCCGTTCGCGTCCCATCGGTGCAGGGTGCCATCGGCGCAGCCGGCGATGACCTCGCCGTCCCCGGTCAGCACGAGCGACCGCACCGGTGAGCCCGTCACCAGCGGGCCGCCGGCCTGCCGCCCGGTGTCGCGGTCCCAGCGGCGCACCGTGCCGTCGATGCCGCCGGAGGCGAACCGCCGCCCGGCGGAGCCCGCCGAGAAGGCCTGGACGGGACCGCTGTGGCCGAGCAGCGGCCCGCCGATCGGTGTGCCGGACGTCCGGTCCCAGCGGCGTACGGTGCCGTCCACCCCGCCCGAGACGATCTCTTCGTCGTCGGGGGTGACGGCGACCGCCTGCACCGTGCCGGTGTGTCCGCGCAGCGGCTCGCCGAGCGGCGCTCCGGTGGACCGTTCCCAGCGGCGGACCGTGCCGTCCTGGGAGGCGGAGACGATCTCGTTGCCGTCGCGGGTACGGGCCAGGGCGAGGACCGGGCCCTCGTGGGCGGCGATCGGCGCGGCCACGGAGAGGCCGGTCGGCCGGTCCCAGCGGCCCACCGTGCCGTCGCTGGACGCGGTGACGACCTCCCGGTCGTCGGGCGTCAGCACCATGCTCCAGATCGTGTGCGGCACCAGGGGCACCGGACCGGCCAGGAGGGTTTCGCGCACCCTGTCCCAGCGGAACAGGCGTCCGGTGGAGTCCGTCGCGACGATCTCCACCGCGTCGGAGGTCACGGCCATCGCCATCGCGTACATGTTCGCCTTCATCCCGACGTCCCCCCGGGCGGTACGGCGCCGTCGAACGCGAGTGCGCTGGACGCCTCGCCCCGGCCGGCCCTCACCCGGCGGCCCACCCACGGGTAGGTCCGGCCGTCCTCGCCGCGCGCCACCACCGGCACCCGGCCGGCCGTCACTCCCGAGCGCGGGACCTCCTCGTCGCGGAAGAACACGCGTTTCGCCTCCGGCTCCAGGATCCGGCCGGCCGCCTTGAGCTGCGGCAGCCGGGTGCCGTCCGGACCGAACCGGGGGATCTGTCCGCGTCGCAGGCACACCGCCGCGGAGGCCGTCGCCAGCGGCACCGGCACCAGCGGGATCCAGTACGCCGGGACCGCCGTGACCAGCCGGTAGGCGAGCGCCGTCGGGTCGGTCGGCGACACCTGCGGATCGTCGTCGGGTGGTTCGTCGCCGCGCGCCCGCGGCCGACCGGTGGCGCTCTGCACCGTCCGCTCGATCGCGAACCCCAGGTTGGCCATCTCGTCGCGGGCGAACAGCACCTCCTCCACGGGGGTGCCCTCCAGGCGCGCCGAGGCGGTCGGCAGCAGCGGAAGCAACGGCGGTCCGGGCGTGCCGTCCTGGGCGTTCGTCAGCCGGAACACCGACCAGTGGCCGTCCTCGACGGGGTCGACGGCCGTCTCGTCCTCGAAGGTGTCGACGACCGTGAGCCCGGCGATCCGGTGCAGCGCGCTCGTCGCCAGCTCCACCGGGATCATCCAGTGGTCGTTGCCGTAGATGTTCGCGAACTCGACGACCAGCAGCCGGGCCAGGTCCGGCACGCCCGCCCCGATGGCGGGCAGATTGACCGTCGTGTCCTCGAACTCCCACCAGCGCTCGGCCGGCATGCCCGGGTACGTGACCCGGGTGGGCAGCACCTCCGCGGGCGTGCCGCCGGCCGGGGCGGGCAGCGGAGTCGTACCGGTGTCGAGGTCGAACTGGTACGGGTCGGCGGTCCCGCCGGGGTACTCGGGCGCCGTCAGCGTGACCGGACGCCCGCCCGGCGCCGCCGTGACCGCGAAGCGGTGCTCCAGCCGTTCCCGTACCCAGCTCGACGCCACCGGCGGCTGGTGACGGGCCCGGAACCAGTCCCGCCACAGCTGTGCCGCCTGGTCGAAGGCGGTCCGCTGGGCGCCGGTGAGCCCCGGCGGGTGCCAGCCGCCGTCCAGGTACCCGGCGAGCGCGACGCCGTCGGGCGCCCGCTCGGCGAGCACGTCGCGCAGGGCCTGCCCGCCCGGGTCGCGCCGCAGTGGATCGTCGTCCGGGTTCGCGGGCGGCCCGGGCAGCGGCGCCTTGGCGAGCACCGCCGCGTCGATCTGGTCCAGGACGGTGTCCGGGAGGCTCTGGGTGCGCAGCGTGTCGAGGAAGCGCCGGCCGGCCCGGGCGGCGGCGCGCAGCGGCAGCCCCTGGAGGGCCTCGCCCGGTGCCGCCCCGGCCTCCGCCAGGTACTCCAGCGGCATGCCCTTCGGCAGGCTGAAGCCCGGCGCGTCGCCGCCCGCGCGGAACGCGTCGAGCGGGGTGCTCTCGGTGCTGATCCGGCACCGGACGGGCGAACCGGTGTCCTCGCCTGCGAACTCCGCCAGCTGCCACTGCCGGGCGAGCAGGAAGAGCGGGTCGGCGACCCGGGCGGCGAGCGCCTCGTCGAGCTGGCCCCCGGTGCCGCTCGGCCGGACCACCGGTTCCACGCGGTGGAACTGGCCGAAGGCCATGACGTCGAACGTCATCAGGACTCCTTCTTGATCAGCTGCGCCATGACCGTGGCCAGATCCGGTCGCATCATCAGGTCCTTCATGTGCACGCTGGGCGCCGTCCCCATCGCCGACTCGGGCAGATAGGCGGCGGGCAGGTAGCGTCCCAGCCAGCCCAGCGCGTCCAGGTCGACCAGGCGCAGCTTCGCCAGGTCGAGCGCCTCGCCGACGGTGTCGGCGAGCGCGTCCGGGGTCCAGGGCTGTCCGACCACTGGCGGCACGGCCAGGAGCACGGCCTGCGGGGCGCGCGCGCCGGGCGCGTCGAAGTGGAAGGTGGCGCCCGCCGTGTGCTGCTGAGCGGGGATCAGGTCCGACCAGGCGTCGACGACGAGGACGGCGGCGCTGCCCGAGGCGAGCGACTGGGCAGGACCGTGCACCACCAGACCGGTGGCCGGTTTCTCCTCGTCGGCGGGGGTGCGCGGGGCGCCCACCCAGCGGTCGTTCGGCGCGAAGGGCATCTGGCCGATGCGCAGGGTGTGGCCGATGCCGGTCGCCGCGGCCCCGGTGTGCAGCAGCAGATCGGCGAGGGCGCCGGTGCCCGCACGGACCGTGCCCATCAGCTCCGCCCAGTCGCCCGGCACGAGCGTGGGATCGCCGCCGCGGTCGAGTCCGGTGCCGAATGAGGCGTCGAGCGTCGCCGGGTCGGCCGGCGTCACCAGGCTCACGGCCCGGAAACCGGATCCGAGGACCGCCTCCAGGACCGCGCTGTCGGCCCGCGGCCCGGCGGGCGTCGCCGCCGCGTCCGCCGCGGCCAGCCGCGTCCGGGCCTCGCGCAGCGCGGCGGCCAGTTGGTCGGCCCGCTCCTCCGTGGTTCCGGCCGGCGGCCCGGTCACCCCGAACGCGGCGAGCTCGTCCAGGTCCTGCGCGGTCACGGCGGCTTGGAGGCCGGCGCGGGCCTGCTCCGCCCGGGCGTGCAGCTCCGGGTCCGCCGCGTCCGGCGGGGCGGTGTACGCGTGGGCCAGGTCGGCCGCGGTGCCGGGCCGGCCGGCCGCGAGCACCCCGGCGACCGCCGTGCCGAGCGCTTCCACCTGGAGGATGTCCAGGGTCGTCCGCGACCAGCCCGCGCCCCGGTCCGTGCGCACTACGGGGAGGGCGTCGGCGGGCACGTTCGGCGGCCGTTGCGGGAGGAGCGCGGTGGTGAGCGCGGCCCGCAGCCGACCCCCGGCGGCGAGCGCCACCACGTCGAGCGCGCAGAACCCGGTGAGCGGCCAGGCGTGCTCGGTGACGGTGGCCACCCCCGGCGCGTCCTCCTGGCCGGGGCGCAGCCAGGCGGCCCGGAGTCTGATCCGGTCGGTGGTGCCCAGCTGGTGCCCGGCCCAGGTGTCGAGCCTCGGCTCGGCCTGCGCCCGTGGCCGGTCGGTCTGCGGTGTGCTGTCCCAGCCCGCCGCACGCGGCGTCCCCTTCGGCACGACGACCAGGACGCGGTGGGCCACCGGGACGCCCCGGCGCGGTGTGTCGAGCACCTGGGGCCGCGGCGGCGGCTGTCCGCCGGCGGCCAGCGACTCCAGGGTGGCGCCGGCCCGGTCCGGGTTGCCCTGGGTCAGCTGGTGGACGCTCTCGGCGAGCAGCAGGTCCCCGACGGCATCGAGGTCGTCGCGCAGGGCCGCGAGGTTCCGCCGGACGGCCTGTTCCTCCGGGCCGGTCATCTGCGGGTCGCCCGAGTTCGCCCGCAGATACGCGATGACCTCGTCCTCGGACACATCGGCGAGCCGCGCGCCGTCCGTGACGTCGTGGGCGCCGATGAACTCCTGGGCCCCCGTGCCCGGGTGCTGCACGCCCTGCACCGACCATTTGGCGCGCAGCGGGGCGACGAACCGGTCGAGGACCAGCGTCGAGCCGGGCGCCTCGCCCTCCTCGTGCAGCCGTCGCTCCAGCCGGTAGCCGAGCAGCGCCCCGAACGGCTGTCCCTGGGCGACGCCGTCGAGGACGGTCATGGCCACCCGCATCCGTCGGGACGAGAGGTCGACCGCGAAGGCGCCGGGGTCGGTGGGGTGTGAGAGGGCGCCGCTGCGCAGGACGGCGGCAGTGGCGGCCTGCGGGAGCGACGGTGCGAGCACCCAGCCCTGGCTGAGCGGGGCGGTGCGCGGCGAGAGGTTCTCCACCCAGCCGTAGGCGCCCAGTTGCACCCCGGTCGGGCGGCGTGCACGCAGCGCGGTGAGCCGGGCGGTGGCCAGGGAACCAATCCAGGCGTCGAGCCGGTGGGAGACCAGATCGAGGCACTCGCCCAGCAGCCGCTCCAGGGGACCGAAGGCGTCCCCCCGAGGGGCCCAGTCGTGCGTCACCCGCCCGGCGAGGTACTGCAGGGCCGCGTCGATCTCCGAGAGCCGGATGCTCCAGGGCCGCTCGGTACCGAGCAGGGTGAGCACGCCCCGGTTCTGCGTCGCCGCCTCGAGGACTTGGCCGGCCATGGCCGTGCGGGCGTCGAGGATGCTCTGGAAGATCGTCGGCGCCGGGGCGGTGGGCTGTCCCGCGTCGGTCGCGGGCCTGACCGTGTGTGCGGGGTGTGCGGGCGCGGGCGGCGTGGCGTGCGGCGCCACGGTCGTGGGCGCGGGCGCGGGCGCGGGCAGCTGCATGATCGTGCCGAGGGTGAAGGGCTTCGCCTTCAGACCGGAAGCGGTGATCGTGGGCAGCAGCTTATCGGGATTGAACAGCACCTGGGCGAAGCGCAGCCGGGCCTGGACCTCCTCCGGGTCCTTGACCCCGGCGGCGGCCCGTCCGTACTCCAGGTTGGCGGTGTGCTTCAGCAGCGCCTCCAGGAGGGTGCCCGCCTCCTGGTTGCCGACGACCAGCTTGAGAGTGTCGAAGCGGGTGACGACGCCGTTCAGGAAGTCCGCGAGCACCGTGACCGGGTCCTGGCCCTCGGGCGGGTTCGGCCGGACGTAGGGCAGCCAGAGCCGGGTTGCCGCGCCGTTGACGTGATGGCTGATCCGCGGCCGGTAGGTGATGCCCAGGGCCTCGTCGAGGGCCCTGGACTGCACGTCCTCCGGGGTGTCGCCCATGCAGAAGCCGGTGGTGGTGAAGTTGAGGCCGGCCAGGCCGAGTCCGATGTCCTTGAAGCAGGCGAGCAGCCCGCCCTGGACGGACCGGACCGACACGGTCTGCGACACCGGGGCCATGCCCAGGGCGCGCAGGACGTCGCGCTCGGGCTTGGGGAGCTGGAGGGTCTCCTCGGGCTGATCGGGGCCGCCGACCCGGGGCAGGGTGTCGACCCCCACCTCCCAGAACGGGCGCAGCACGCCGAGCACGCGGTGCAGTCCCGCGAGGCCCGACGGCTCGAACTCGTCCGCCTGCCACCGCGCGGTGGCCGTGACCGGCAGCAGGCCGTACGGCTGTCTGCCGATCCGCAGCACCGGCAGCGGGCCGCGGGCCCGGACGTGCTCGATGTGGTGGCGGCGCAGCCAGCTCCGGTCGACGGGGAGTTCCGTGGTTCCCTGGTCGCTCTCCAGGAGTTCGTCGAGGTAGAAGTCGCCGGTGGCGCTCCACAGGGCGATCTGCAGGGCACGCGCGTCGGCCTGTTCCGGTTCGTCGGCGCCGGGCAGCGCGGCGAGGGGGCCGGCCGGCACGCCGAGCGCGGCGGCGGTCCGGGCGCTGTTGGCCCAGGGGTCGGGCGCGGCGGCAGGGGTGGCGCCGAGCAGCCGGTCGACGTCGGGCGGCGCGGGCGGCGCGCCCGCGTCGCCGGCGAGGAGGTTGGTGGCCGTGCCCTGCGGTACGAAGGCGGCCTGGCCGTCGCCGTCGCGCCCGGCCAGCAGTTGGGCGAGCCGGTCGGCGGACGCCTCGGGGGTGAGGGTGGCGGACACGCCGAACACGACCACGCGGGTGAGCAGGGGCTCCCGGGTCCGGTCGTATCCCAGGTCGGCGCGCAGCGGCACGGTGACGGCGAGCCCGTTGGCCTCCGCCTCGGTGTACTCCGTCAGCCAGCGCAGCCCCGGGTCGAGGGGCAGCCCGCTCGACGGGGGCACGGCGTCCGGGTCGGGGCCCATCTGCACCACGTCCGGGACCGGTTTGCCCTGCTCCTCGCCGACCAGTACGTCGCCCTGGTAGGCCCGTACGACGAACTGGTCCGGCAGGGTCGAGGCGGTCGCCGCCCGGTTCCAGCCCCGCGCGCGCACCGGTACGGCCGGCCAGTCCGGCTCCGGCACCGGGTCGGTGCCGGGCACCGGTGCCTGCGGCCGGGTGTCCGACAGCGGGGTGAGCAGCCGGACCAGCCACCGGGCCCGCTCGGCGCCGAGCATCCCGGCCAGCTGCCCCCAGGCGGCGAGCCGCAGCCTGGCACGGTCGCCGTCCGCGTTCTCCGTGCGGCCGGCCCGCCACACGGTCCGCCAGTAGCGGCGGCCCTCCTGGACCTCGCCGTCGGTCGGCAGGGGTTCATGGGAGTCGACGTGGATGTCGTCGGGGAAGATGCGGACGAGCAGCGTGTCCCCCGCTGTCCCGTCCGTCGCCGTCCCGTCCGCGCTCTGCCGGTGCGCCCCCTGCCCGTGCGTCCCATGGTGGTGGGCCTTGTGGTCGTACGCCTTGCGGTCGGCGGCTTCCGGCCCGTGCGCCGCAGGCAGGTCCGTCCCACCGCCACCGAGCCGCAGCCTCGTCTCCAGTCGTACGGGCATGAGCACGAGCGGCACGTCGGGGTCGAGCCCGGCGAGGAGCGGGGCGAAGCCCTTCCCGGCGAAGGCACGTACCTCCGCGTCCAGGGCCCGCCGGGCCTTCTCCAGCCGGGTGTAGGCGGCCCGGCGGTCGTCGGCGGTGGCGTGGGCGCCGAGCAGCGCACGGTGCTCCTCGGCCTCGGCCACGGCCCGGCGCAGCGCGCCGAGTTCTGTCATCGGTCGTTCTCCTCGGGATGCAGCAGTCGCTCGGCGGGCAGCACGATCCTGACGGGCTGCTGGAAGCACTGTCGGGCGGTCCCCGCGGCGCTGGTTCCCCACACGAGACCGTTGTAGGCGACGTTGGGACGCACGGTGCCCGGGGCGTAGGCGGCGGCCAGGTACGCCGCCTCCGAGTCGAAGAGGTGGGTCCAGCTGAGGTTGTTCCAGTCGTCGGCCTCGTCGCCCGGGGTGTCCGGCGCCTGGTACGTGCTGCCCCAGCCGTAGGCGGGATCGGGATCGTCGAGCCCGAACCGGGGCTCGGTCGGCTGTTCGGCGATCACGAAGCACCACGGGGACGCCTCGAGTTCGGCCTCGGTGAGGTCGAAGCCCAGCATGGCCGTGTCGGGGTCCAGACCGCCGCGGAAGATCGGATGGCGGGCGTGGTCCTCGTCGGGGTCGGTGCCGTTCAGCGGCGCCGCGTAGATGATCGCCCCGGGGTAGCGGCGCAGCAGCGCGCTGCGCAGAAGCAGCACGACGCGGTCGGGCGGGGCGGTCAGATGTGCCCCCAGCGGCAGGTCGGGCTGCCAGGTGTGCAGCGGCGGCAGATCCGTTCCGTACCCCCAGAACGAGGCGAAGTACGTGCCGCGCTGGTCGGTCGGGTACTCGCGCCAGCGCAGCTCGCGGGCGAACTCGTGGTTGAGGCCGACCATGTACGCCGCGACGAAGGGGGCGTTGGTGAGCGCGAGGACCGCCGTGTCCGCCGGGAGGTGGTCCAGCCCGCCGAACATCCACTCGGTGGACCGGGCCGACAGCGGGGGCCACATGGCGTCGGTGAAGACCGGCGCCCACTGCACCGGGGTCTCCGGGTCTCCGCCGTCCGGCCGGTCCACGCGCGCGCCCACGACCGCGGGCACGGTGACGGCGGGGTCCGTGAGGTCCACGATCGTCTGCTGGGTCTGCTGGGCGGGGAAGGTGTCCCGGTGCGGGACCGGTGGCGCGTCCGAGGGCTTGAGCACCCGGTCGTGCGCCGAGACGACCATGTCCCTCAGGTCCTCGGGCTGGGCGCCGACCACGACGGGGACGGGCAGTTGGTCCTGCTGCCCGGCGAGGACGCCCGGGTCGGTGAAGACGCCGAGGCCGAGCTTCCCGGATTCGCCCCACTGGTCGACGAGGCCCTTGATGACGGAGGTGTCCCAGGGATCCTGTTCCCCTCCCGGGCCGTCGCCGGTCACCTGGAGGGTGCCGAAGCAGTCCGCCCACCACTGGCCGGTGGCGCCGTTCGGGTCCCAGTCCCAGGTGCCCGGGCAGTCGCCCCGGAACGTGCCGTGGCGGGCGGTGGACCGCCAGGTCCCGGTGAAGACGCCGTCGGAGGTGTTGTTGCTCCCGCTCCACGTGCCGGTGCACACGCCGCGCCAGGTTCCGCTCTCCGCATCGGACTCCCACGTCCCGGTGTAGAGCGCGAGCCAGGTGGGGTCGCCGCCGTCCGCACCGGGCTGGATGCTCCAGGTGCCCGCGAAGTCGCCCTTCCAGCTGCCCGAACGGCCGGCCCCCATGTCCCAGTTGCCGTGGCAGGAGCCCTTCCAGTAGCCCGCGGTGCCCCCGTGGGCCACCGAGTCCCACGGCCCGATCCACTGGCCTGTGAAGCTCCCCGGCGTCGTGCCCGGGTCCGGCCGCTCGGTGAACAGGCCGAGACCGGCCGGGCCGGTCCGGCCGCTGGGGAAGACCAGGTCGCCCTCGGGGGTCACCGTGCTCCGGGCCAGGAAGTCCGCGGGGGCCTCGGCCTCGGGCAGGTCCGGGATGCGGAACGCGCGGTTGAGCGCGACGGCGGGCACCGGCGGCGTGGCGGCGAGCTGCTCGGTGGTCACCTGCCGTTTCAGGAAACGCCCGGCCGCGTCGGTGGCGATCTGCTTCCAGGCGTCCGGCGCCCCGTCCGCGGGCGCGAAGACCTTCCGTACGGCGTCCAGCCGCTCGGGGGCCACGACCTGCTCGGGCGCCACGGTGAAGCCCACCGCGCCGTCCGGGTCGCGGGGGGTGACGGCAAGTCCGCTGGGGGACGCGGCGACCGAGGTCAGCACGGTGGCGAACGGCGGCGGCTGCGAGGCGTCCACCGCCCGTCCGGCCGCGAGCCCCGCGGTGAGCGCCACTCGCCGGCTGAGCACCCCCATCGGGCGCACCGTGCGGAAGAAGGAGGTGGTGGCCATGGCGTTGGGGAGCAGGCTCGACCGGATCGACGACCACAGGGTGGTGTCCGCGGTCAGCGGGAGCCGGCTCTGCAGCGGGGTGACCAGGCGCAGCACCTCGTCGGCGGAGAGCGGTCTGACGTGCTTCAGGTGCAGCCGGCCGGCGATCAGCCGGGCGAACCGGCCCAGGTCGATCACCCGGTTCGCGGCCCGGACGTCGGCGAGCTGCCGCCACGCCGAGGCCATGAGGGCTTCCTGGTCGGCCTGGACGGCGCGGGCGCCGAGCCCGGCAGCGACCCGACACCGCGGGTCGAGGTTGAGGGTGTCGAGCCAGCCCTGCGACGTGGGGTCGGCCCGCTTGCGCAGCGCGTGGAAGCCTCCGTACAGCGGGGGCAGGACCTCGGGGTCCTCGTCGCCCGTGCCGTCCGCGATCGGCACGAGCGCGTCGGCGAGCCGCTGCCGCCACTGCGTGCTCTGCGGGCCGACGGGCCAGGGGTCCGGGGCCGGGCCGGCGGGGGCGCGCAGGGCGCTCTCCACCTCCTGGACGACCGGCCCGGGGCCGGTCGCGAAGAGTCCCGGGCGGCTGATGTCGAGCGGTCTGCGGCCCGCGTGCGCGGGCAGCGGGCGGGCTCGCAGCCGGTCGGCCAGCGTCTCGAAGTCGCCGCCCTCGGCGGTGGCGAACGTCCAGGAGAAGTAGACCGGCAGATCGCGCGTCTCCGTCCCGGGGCCCCAGGCGGGTGCCAGACCCGCGCCGTCCAGGGGCTGCCCGAGCCCGGTCAGCCGCCCGGCCTCGAAGGCGGGGACGAGACAGGCGGTGTAGCTGGTGTACGGCAGCAGGCGGCGCGGGGTGAGCAGCCGGGACACGGACCGCCGAGGGTCGGTCTCGTGGCCCGGCAGCGTCTGGGCGTGCGCCCAGAGGTGGAGGGTCGCCGGGTCGGGCAGTTCACTGCCCTCGACGCGCAGGACGGGCAGCGGGACGCCGGGGCTGCGCCGGGGCCGGCCCTTCGACTGCGGCACGCAGACCAGTGCGAGCCAGGGGCGCAGGGCCCCGGTGGGGCCTTGCGCCAGCGGGGTGAACAGCCAGGGCAGTTCGGTCCGTTCGAACTCCACCATCGGAAAGCGGGTGGTCTCCGCGTCCGGTGTGCCCGGCAACGGAAAGAGCCGCACGATCTCCTTGGGGTCGATCGCCCGTACGTCGCCGGGCCCGTACAGCTGCAGCGCCGGGACCGGCACCGGTCGCCCGGGCCTGCCGTTCACCGAGGCGGTGGCCGCCAGCGAGCCGCGTACCGGCGTGGTGCGGACCAGGTCGTCGGGGTCGGCCAGGGAGGCGGCGGCGCCGGCCCGGTCCCAGGACGCGAAGGTGTACGTGGTCATGGCCTCACCTCGTATGCGGGCACGACCTGGTGCAGCGCGGACCGGCCCGACACGGTCCCCAGCTGGGCGGTGGCTTCGGTGAAGGTGGACTTCCGCGGGAACCCGGCGTCCTTGAGGGTGCCGGCCTGGACGATCGCGTACGAGCGGTCCTTGAGGACCGGTTTGTCCGGTGTCGTGATGGGCGGCGCGACATACCGGCCGGCCAGCGCGTGCACGAGGCTGCGGCCCACGGCCCCGAAGGGGAGCGCCGCGGTGAAGGCCGCGTCGCTGATCCGCCACGGGGGTTTGGGGATGCTGACCGGGCCGCCGAGCCACTTGGTCTCGTACTCCACCGGCACGGAGTACCGGGGAGGGGTCACCGCGGGGGCGGGCGGGGTCAGTTCGCTGCCCGAGCAGAGCTGTTCGAAGGCCGGCTGGGTGAGCTTCTCGTCGTCGGTGAGGTCGAAGAAGTCCGCGCGCGCGAAGTCCTCCTCGACCGGCTGCGCGGTGCCCGCCCCGCCGGCGAACGTCACGGCCACGCCGAACGTGGTCGGCTGGGGCAGCCTGCCCGGCCCGTACCGGGCCACCTCGATGCCCAGCGGGACCGTGCGCTGGCTGAACCGGAGCCGGCCGAGCGGATGCAGCAGCCGCCCGTCGGCCTCGTCGTCGGCGCGCAGCGACACCATCGTGCGCGTCCCGTCCGGCAGGACCGGATCCCAGCTGCGCGGGTCGTCCAGCGCCTGCTCCAGGAGCCGGCAGACGTCCGGGGGCGGCGGGAGGGCGGTCTCGCCGGTGCAGTCCCAGCGCTCGTCGAAGGGGAAGCTGACGTCGAAGAAGAGCAGGGACACACTGGCCCGGCCGGCGACGTGCCAGCACGGCGTCGGTCCGTCGACGTGGACGCGCAGTCCGACCGAGCACAGGGTCCGGGAGGCGAAGCGCAGTTCGAAGGAGCCGCCCAGGTCGAGCTGGACGCCGAAGCTGGGCTCCCAGCGCACCAGCGCGTCGAAGGACAGCCGTCCGGTGACACCGGTGCTGCGGGAGCCGATGACGGCGGACAGCTCCGCGCCCGCCTGAACGGTGCCCGGGGTGACGGCGAAGTAGCCGGAGAAGACGACCCGCAGCAGGGGGCTGTTCGCGATCGCGATGGTCAGGCGCTTCGGGGTCGGGAAGCCGGCGGGCGGGGTGAAGCGGGGGTGGAAGCCGCCGGCGCTGAGGATGAAGGTCGCGTCCTGCCCGCTCTTGACGCGCAGCGCGAGACCGCCCTCGACGGAGGCGGTGAGGAGCCGGGAGCCGGCCAGGTCGGCGATGATCTCGATGAGGCCGTTCGCGGCGTCTACGACGCCCGCGACCGAGGCCCGCAGGTCGAGGACCGGTACCTGGGGAGCGGGCAGGGCGACCCGGAGCCGGCCGATGATGCCCACCACGCCGCTGGGCAGTTCGAGCACCACCCCGATGTCGGCGGTGACGAACGAGACCGGGCGGCCCCAGCCGATCCGGAACATCGGGCCGACGACCGTGCTGCCGGGGCGGACGGGGAAGACCGCGCCCAGGGTGGTCAGGATGCGCGGCGCCGCGGCCGCGGGGTCCGCGGGGAACAGCAGGTCGTCGACATGACCGGCCTGGACGGCCTGGGCGAGGCCGGCCTGGTCCAGTGTGCGGCCGATGCCGAGGAGCCCGCCGACGGCGTTGAGGGTGACGGCGAGGCCGAGCTCGATGGGCGGGGTGAACAGGGCGCTCAGCACGACGAGGACCGACACCGGCCGGGTGTCCAGGATCCCGAAGGCCCGCACCTCGACGACGCCCAGGCTGAGCGAGAGCGCGCCCTCGTACCGGCCGTCGTGCACGGCGAGGAACCCGCCGCCCTTGGCCGGGCCGACATCGAGCGTGAGCCCGAAGCCCGTCGGCGCGACGGGGGTCGCCGTGAATCCCCCGCCGCTCAGGCTGATGTCGAGGCCGACGCCGTCGACGGTCGCGTTGCCGAGGCCGAGCAGCGAGGCGCCGAACGACGCGTCGAGCCGGAGCCCGCCGTCCCGGGCGGACACGTACAACGCGGGCGCGCGCAGGACGGACGGCGCCTTGTTCAACGGAATCGCGACGCCCTTGCCGGCGGCGCCGCCTTCGAGCCGCATCCCGTTCTTGTCGAGCCGGACCCCGAGGCTGCCCTGGAGGGCGAGGCCACCGGGGACGAGGAGGCCGAGCAGCGCGTCGCCGGTGAGCGCCAGGCCGATGCCGTCGGCCCGGAAGGTGAGCGAGCAGTCGTCGGGCGTGGCGGAGGGCAGGGAGAGCACGAGTCTGATCCCGTCGCGCACGGCCAGACCGGGTACGAGGGTCAGCGCGCCGGTCAGGTCGAACGAGAGGCCGAGCGTCGGGGGGAGGGTCGTGATGGTCGGCGTCGGCACCGGACCGGGACCCAGGGTGAGGACATCCTGGATGACCAGTTGCCACGTGGGCGGCGACTGCGCGACCGCTGTCCGTAACAGCTCGACGAGCACCGGCCACACGTCCCCGTGGGACGCGGCGTCCGGCAGGGCGAACCGTACGAGCAGCGCGTCCGGGGTCAGGGCGCCGTCGGGAAGGCCGAGCGCCTGCGCGAGACGTTGCCTGCGGGTGGTGTCGTCGGGCAGACCCGCGAGGACGGGGAGGAGCGGATCGAGCCCGGCCCGGAGCTGGGCCGCCAGCTGCGGCAGCGGGGTCGTCATCCGCGGGCCGTGACGATGAGCGTGGGGACGAGGGTGACGTTCATCTGGTCGTCGCCGTTCTCCGCCCGGGCCGGGGGTGCGGCCGCCGCGACGGATGGGGATCGGGAACGCCTCGACGTTAGCGCCGTCCGGGGAGCCCGGCACGGCCGTGAACCGCGAGGTGGAACCGGCCCGGTGTGCAATTCACCCGACCGGCAGGGCGACAGGGCCACGACGAGCCGGTCGCCCGCCCCGACGAAGGCGATGGCGTCCGCCTCTCCCTGCTCGCTTCTCCGGGTGGTCAGGCGCGGCGCTCCTCCGGGTGGTCGAGGCGCAACCCCGATCGGGCCTCGCCCCGCCTCGCTCCGGGCGGGTGCGGCGCGCTGTCGGGCCGACGGGATCCCCGGAAAGCGCACCGGGGCCGGGTGGTGCTCGGCAGCGGCCGGCGAATCCAGGTCCGTGTACCCGCCCGCGCGGCACCGTAAGGAGCACGTGTGGTGGCCGCGTCGACGGCCCGTCCTCGCCGGTCGGGCCGGGCGGGAAGGCGTCCGGGATCACGGCGACGGCCTCGGCGAGCGGATCGGCCGCGCGCGAGCAGCCGCCGAAAGCGCTTCGCCGGCCACGTGAACGCCTCTCCCGGCGAGTCGGCTCCGGATACCGAAAAGGGCGACGAACCCGCGCGTCAGCGCACCCGTCCCCGCGGCTTCAGGGGTACTGGTGGGAGTTCGGGGGCCGACAGGCGACCACCGTCGTAGCCGTGCACCTCGCCGAAGCGCGAGCCCTCCGTCCAGTCCTTCCTGGCCGCCTCGATCTCCTCCTGGGAGCGGCCGATGAAGTTCCACCACATGAGGAGCTCCTCCTCGAACGGCTCACCGCCCAGGAGCATGAGGCCCGCGTCGGAGTCCGCGCGCACGGGAAGCTCGCGACGGCCGCAGCCGAGGTAGAGCATGGAACCGGGCAGCACGGGTACGCCGTCGACCTCCGCCTGGCCGGACATGGCGAGCACCGCGTACTCGAAGTCCGCTTCGAGCGGGAGGCGGACGTCGGCACCGGCGGTGAGAGCGAGGTCGGCACCGACGATGGGGGTGTAGGCGGTGCCGGGCGAGACGGCTCCGTCGAGCCCGCCCAGGATCAGCGTGGCCGTGAGACCAGGGGCGGTGACGACCGGCAGGTCGGTGTGGTGCTGGAAATGCGGCTCGACATGACGGTGCGCGTCCGGCAGGGCGACCCAGAGCTGGGCACCGTGCAGAAGCCTCGCGTGACTCTTCGGACTCTCCTCGGAGTGGCTGATGGCCCGGCCCGAGGTCATCAGGCCCAGCTCGCGGGGGCGGATCGTCTGAAGGCTGCCGAGGCTGTCCCGGTGCAGGACCTCGCCCTCGTGCAACCAGCTGACCGTCTGCAGCCCCATGTGGGGGTGGGGCGGCACCTGCATCCCGGGCTCGTCGGCGATGTCGTCGGGGCCGTAGTGATCGACGAAGGCCCACGCGCCGACCATCCGGCGGCCCAGGTTGGGCAGCAGCCTGCGCACCTCGGTGGACTCCCCCAGCCGGACGTGGCGGGGTGCGAGGAGTTCGCGCACGGGCTCGGCTACGACGAAACCCCGTCCTCCGCAGACGGAGGGCACGGCCTGGCGATCGAGATTGCTCATGGCGATGAATCTACATCTAGGGTGTCACCTGCCCTGACCTGCTCTGGTACGCGAATCGAGTGATTAAATGGGAGAGGACTGGGAAACGGCGGCAGCCACACATCCCCCTCCCCCACGAACTTCTCCCACCGCTCCTGCAACGATTCCGCGATCCGTGATTCCATCGCCGGTGTCACGTTCGCGTACACGCCTTCCACTCCACCGAGCTCGTGTCCCATGCGAGCCTCGACCGCCACCCGCGGGTGCCCACCCTCGTCGAGCCACTCCTTGTGGCCGTGCCTCAGGAGATAGATCCGTTTCTTCGCCATTTCCGGCACCGCAGGAATCTCCGGCCGTGCACTCGCGTTCTTCTTTCCGCTCGCGGACCTTCTTTCGCGGAGCGGCGTTCTTTGCTTCCAGTGGTGTGGAAGGTTTGGCGGGTACTTCCGCCCGGTGATCGCGGTCGGCTCGCTCCGGCTGCGCTGACCCGGTTCCGCAGCCTCTCCGGACTCACCTCCAGATCGGTGGTGACGGCCCTGATCGTCGTGTCTGGACGCGACTCGTACAACGCGATCGCGTTCGCTGTGAACTCCGGTGGATAGCGCTTCGTGACCAGGGAGATGCGTTCTCCCGGACTCAAAATCCAAGTGTCTCGGATTTCCAAGATCCGGGATCAGGGCCCGACCGCCCGCACGGTTTGAAGCAGTGGGGACTGGAAACGGAGCATTCGCAACCGTGCCAGTCCCCGACGCTGCCAAGACCCGGGTGTTACGAACTCGGAGTCCGCGCAGACCCGATTAGTTAGAAGATCAAGCCAGCGTCCACCGCATCAAATAGACCAACCCCCATCCGCCGGCCGCCAGGATCAAACCGGTCGCAATCGACGCTCCCCACGCGTGTCGCGGCTTGAGCTCAGGCGGCTCTCCAGATTCAGGAGCCACACAGCGTTCGAACCACAGGCAGGCGAAGAATCCGAACCCAGTGGTCAGACAGACGGTGAACCATACACCACGGTTCTTCACCCGCATGTACCTGCGTGGCAGCGCGTAAGTCGCGGTCAACACGGCCACGCCCACGGCGACCACAGCCCAACACAGGACGGTGGATCGAAGAAAGAACGGATAGGCCACGGGCAGAAGAACGGCCAGGCCACCTGGTTCATATTGTGGCTGCCGGTCCCGGAAGGGGAGATCCTTTACGTGCACGCCCGCCTTAACAGCGATCGCTTCCTCCACAGCGGCCACGTCATTGCTGCCGTGGAGCGCACCCGGTACGTGCATGTGCAGTTCGCGGTAGATCAGCGGAGCCGTCTCCCAGAGCAGGTTCACCCCACGATCGTCGTACCCGATCTCAACTGCCGGCGGCCTGTCCGACCGGAGAGCCCTCACGAGGTCTTCCTGCGTACTCGGGATCGGGAACGCCTGGCACACATACGCCGCATACGACACGATCAAGAGCAGCAGAGAGACGAGCCGTGCCATCGCGGCAAGCAATTTCGCGAACCTGAGCGGCTGGGCTATGACGGAATCATCGGACATGAACTGTCACCGTACCGTAGAACTCCTGCGCAATGCTGGAGAAAGCATGACCGGAAGGGATGTCCCCCACCCCGGGGAGATGCGTCAGTGAGCCCACTCCTGTCTTATTGTAGGAGGCGAAAGCAATCGTGAAGGTACGAGATTTCTTCGATTGCGCGATCAGCTGATATTCCATGTTGTAGCTACCCAGGAAAGCTGTAGGAGTTTCATTTCCAGCCCTGCCGTCCGTCAGCATGCCGAGGAGGTCCTTCCCGATATTCGACTTCGCGTCCACATGGTCTCTATTGCCTCCGAGTTTATCCACTGGGGCATTGAAGTCGGCCGCGACGACCTTCTGGGCCAGCTCTCTCAGTATCTCATTGTGAGGTTCGTCGTCCATGAGTTGCTGAGTCAATGGACTTCCATCATCGAAGGGGATGTTGTTCACATCGCCTTTCCCGTCGGCCCACAAAAGCAGAATATCCCGCCAGCTAAGCTGCGGAGAATTACCGGTGAGGTAATTACATGCAGCGGCTTCCCCGCTGTTGACTGAGGCTCCCGAAACGCAAGGGCGCGTGTTTCCGGCGGTGGCCAGGATGTATTTCCGTAGCTGAATGGCCAGCTCTTTGTGAAGGCCGGGCTTCTCGTTCTTGACGAGGGCGTTCAATCCTCGTACGCAAGTTTTGTCGCAGCCGCCATTCTTTTTTGCGGGGCTACTGTTCTTCCCAGCCCCTCCCTGGCCGCTGGACGGTTTGCCACTTTTCCCGGATACCGATTTCGAGCCGCCGATGGCGCCCGGATATTCCTTGTTGGTGTTCTGGCCGCCGTCCGGGCACAGATCTCTGGGGCACAGACCTG
Source organism: Streptomyces sp. NPDC002476 (assembly GCF_042889785.1). Classification (NCBI taxonomy): domain Bacteria; kingdom Bacillati; phylum Actinomycetota; class Actinomycetes; order Kitasatosporales; family Streptomycetaceae; genus Streptomyces; species Streptomyces sp. NPDC002476. Next base: position 33,864 of record NZ_JBIARH010000048.1, read on the forward strand.
TGGGGTCAGAGAGGGTGACCGGGTTGTTGTTGCTGTAGGTGTAGCCGTTGATCTGTTGGGGGTTGGTCAGGTCCATCACCGGATCGACGCTGACGAACCGGCCTGCGGTGGGGTCGTATTCGCGGGCGCCGAGGTGGGTGAGGCCGGTGGTTCGGGTGTCGTCGGTGCCGCCGATGAAGCCCTTGGTTCCGGGCCAGGAGGCCGGTTCGGTGCCGCGCGTGCCGCCGAAGGGCAGGGTGCGGCGCTGGGTGAGGTTCTGGGTGGTGGCGTCGATGGCGAGTTGGGCGGTGCCGTGGTGGTCGGCGAGGGTAATGGAGAGGCTGCCGTCGTCGGTCTGGACGGCGGTGTGTCCGCTTCCAAGGTCGTAGTAGCGGGTGGCCTTGGGGGTGGTGCTTCCCTTGGCGAGGGTGATCTCGGTGCCACCGAGGTAGACAGTGGTCTCAGTGGGGTGCGGCCGATGAGGCGGTTGCCGTCGGCGTCGTAGAGGTACTCGGTGACCTTGCTGGTGCTGTTTTCGCCGGGTTCGGTCACCTTGGCCAGGTGGCCTTCGGCGTCCCAGGCGAGGTTCTGGGTGGTGCCGTTGAGTGTGCGGGTGGTGGTGTTGCCCGTCTCGTCGTAACCGTAGGTGTCCTTCGCGGTACCAGCGGGGCCGGTGGTGGTGACGGAGGACAGAGCGTGCGGGTGGGCGCTGCCCGGGGTGGGGTAGGTGTAGGCGCGCTTGGTGTCCTTGGAGGTGTCACCCGCAGTGTCGTGAAGCGTTTCGGTGGTGCGGTTGCCGACCAGGTCGTAGGCGTAGGAGTTCCAGTAAGGGGCTGGTCCGCCCAGCACGCTGCTGCTGGGGACGGTGGCGCAGTTGGTGGTGTTCTGGGTCCAGGCTTCGGTGAGGCGGGCCAGGTAGTCGTACGTGAAGCACTGGTTGTCGGTGCCGGAGCGGGAGACGTCGGAGACGGACAGGACGTTGCCGGCCTCGTCGTAGTGGTAGGTGCTGTTCTGGTCGACACCGGCGATGTCCTGGCGGTCGACTCGTGAAGCGGCCAGGCGCTGGGTGCCCCACTCATAGGTGTTGGTGATCCAGGTCTTCTTGCTGCTGTTGCTGGCCAGTTCGTACTGCAGCGGTTTGCCGGTGAGGCTGTAACTGGTGGTGGCCTTCAGGCCTTGGCTGCTGCCGATCGTGATCGGCAGCAGAGTGGCATCGTCGTAGGTGAAGGACACTGTGGCCGCCGAGTGGGAGCCCGCCTTGGGGTAGCCGATGCCCTGCACGGTGCCGGAGACGTTGTATGTGGTTGCCGTCAGGTAGTTGCCCTGGAGGGCGTCTTCGGCGGAGGGGACGGTGACGGAGGTGCGCAACGGGCGGTAGAGGCGGTCGTAGGCGACGACCTTAGTGGTGTAGGCGTTGCCGTTGTCGTAGCGGGTGGATTCCGCCGGCTGGCCCTTGGCACCGCTGACGGTGTCGTACTTCCAGGACGCACGCGGAGCGCCGGTGGCCGATCCCTCCCTCAGTTCGGTCTTGCGGCCCAGGTTGTCGTAGCCGTACCACAGAGCCGGGGTGCCGGGGCGGGCGTCCTTGGTCGTGGTCAGCTGCCCGCGGTCGTCATACGTGCTGTTGGTGGTGCCCTTGTCCGGGTCGGTGGTCTTCGTCTGCCGACCGAGCAGGTCGTACGTATACGTCCAGACGCTGCCCGCCGGGTCAGTGACCGTGCTGAGCTGTCCGCGCGGCGTGTAGGTGTACTTCGTCGTGTCGTAGGCCGTCTCCGCACTGCGGGCGTGGTATTGGCGCAGTTCGGTGGTCTGGCCGCGGGCGTCGACGAGCGTCGTGGCGGCGGTACCGCCGACCGGCGGGAGGACCGTGGTGCGGTCGCCGCCGTAGATCGTTTTGGTGGTGCCGAGTACGGGGCCGCCGTCGCCGTTGCCCGCGATCTGCTTCGCTTCGGTCTGGCGTCCCAGACCGTCGTAGGCGTAGCGGTTCTGCGTTTCGACACTGAGAGCGTCCTCCGGCTTGAACAGACCGGTGCCGGGACTCCCGGTGGTGTAGTAGGTCGCGAACTCCTTGGTAACCAGGCCACGTTCGTCGTAGAGGGTGTCGGTCAGCAGACGTCCGCCGTCGGGGCCGGGCTCCTGGGTCTGGCGGGGGCGCAGGAAGCCGTCGGAAAGGGCGTAGGAGGTGCGCTGAGCACCGTTGTTACCGAGCGTCTTGGTGCCGATCACAACGGGTTTGCCTTCGGTTACCGTGTAGGTGAACTCGTAGTTGGGGGTTTGTCCGGTGAGACGGTCGGCCAGCCACACCTTGGTCGAGCGTCCCAGTGCGTCGTAGGCGAAGTTGGTGACGTTGCCGTTGGTGTCGGTCTGGGCCAACGGCATGCCTCGGAGGATGTCCTGGGTGGTGGTCGTGGTCTGGGCGGTGGTCGCGTCGCCCGCCTTGGCCGGGGGTGTGGTCACCTTCACCTTGGTCTCGAAACCGGTGGCCGGGGTGCGTTCGGTCGTGGTGGTACGGCCGTCCTTACGCTCGGTCCGCGTGATCGCCCCGGCAGCGGTGACCGTCACGTCGGCGGTCAGATCGGTGCTGGTCAGCCCGCGGCCGTAGGAGTCGTAGGTGGTGCCGGACTCGAGGTAGACAGCGGTGGTGCCGTCGTAGTTCTTGAGCACCGCGTTTGCCGTCGCATCCCCCTTGGTCGGGGCCGCATTATAGGCGCCGCCGTCGTAGGCGATATGCACGTCGGACATCACGTCCGCGGGCCGGCTGACATTCGCGCCGCAGGCCTTCGACACCGTCTCGACACGAGAAGGCAAAGTGAGGATGTTGGCGTCGGTGTTGGTCGCATACGTGGTGCGCGTGCACTTGTCGTCGGCGGACGTGCTGTCGTCACCGAAGTCGTCAGTCTGTTTGATCCGCCCGGCCACCGTGTCGTAGGCGTTGGCGACAGACGTGGTGCGCCACTTGGCACCCGCGCCGTCGTCCAGCGAGGTCCAACTGCGGGAGCCCGCCGTTCCGGTGAAGTTGGCGGTGACGGTGCCCCAGCTGCGGGTCTTCTTGGCCGTCTGGTGCCGCCAGGGCCGGTTGACCGTCTTGGCCAGGGCCTTCCCGGCAGGCCCCGAGTAGCTGACGTTCTTGTACGCGAAGCCGGCCGCCGACTCATGGTCGGTGATCGGATCGCCCTCATCACCGTCCAGAGTCACGGACACGGACTTGGTACCGCCGGAGGCATCCTTGCGGTCACCGTCCATGCCACGCAGGAAGTACGTGTCCTCCTGCGACTTCATCGCCGCGGCGCCGCCCTGACCACCCGTCTGCACACGGACTTGGCCGTAGCCGTGCCACTGCGACCAGGTCTTGAACTTCTCCTTGGTCAGCCCGTCGTCATCGTCGTAGTGCCAGGCTGCCCCGCCCAAGTACTGATAGGAGGTGACCTGATCGGGTGCCCCGCCGGTGCGGTCCGTGGCCGTCATGGAGGTGACCACGTACTTGTTGAACCACTGCAGCTCGGGATCGTCCGTGCTGCTGCCGCCGATGTACTGCGGGAAGCAGCGCGTGGTGTTGGTCTGCGGAGTCGGCAAAGCGCTGAACGCGCAGACCGGCGCGGAGTAGTTGACGTCGATCTGACCGCCAGACTCATCGGCGACCGTGGACAGACGCGCCTTGATGAATGGCGCGTAGCCGTCACCGATCTCGTCCAGCCGGTTGGCCAGCTGGGTGTAGGCGAAGGTGGTCTTCGGCAGGCTGATCACCGGAGTGGCGGTGCGTCCAGTGCGCTGGACGGAGTCGAGGAGCAACTGGTAGTCGGTGTCGGCCATGCCCCAGCGGTGGGTCAGCTGCCAGGAGTCGACGTCCTGGTAGGTGCTGCCGTCGTAGACCTGGGTGGTCACCTGGGCAAGCCGCTTGCGGGTGAAGAACACCGGGGAGAAGCGGCCCTTGTCACAGTCCTTACCGGTGTCGCAGTTCAGGTCCCACGGGGTGTCGTACCAATGGAAGGCGTCCTTGGTGATGTCCGCGCAGCCGGTGGCGGACAAGCAGCGCTCGGTGTTGGTGAAGCTGACCTTGGCCAGAGGCTTGGTGCCGTACACGGAGGACGACTTCAGCCCGTATTCGATACGGTCCAGGGTGCCGCCGCGCACGTAGCGGGTGTTGTCCGACGCCTTCAGGTTGCGGCCGTAGGAGTTGGTCTCCTGGTTGTAGTAATACACAATCGCGTTGCCGTGCACATCGACGGCATAGTCCAGATTCCACCGCCAGGCCTGCCGACACCAGGAGTCCGCGAACGCCAAGGCGTGACACGGCTCTCCCGTGTCGTTGCCGAACACTGGAACCGTCCAGGTGGAATCGGTGGTGGGCTTGCCGTCCGCCCAGCCGGACAGCCGATTGTAGCCGAAGTAGTAGCGGGTGCCATTCGCGGCGGTCAGGCGCCAGTACTCGCCGTCGTTGTCACCGTTGCCGCGGTCGCTGGAGGTCAGACGGTCGATCTTCGTGCCGTCATCGTCCTTCAGCTTCCACGAATCGGTGCCGTTCGGGACCAGTTCGCCACCCTTGCCATTGAAGGTGATGAACGCGTTGTCGTAGGCCCAGCACAGGTCTCCGGGCTTGTTTCCGTCCGCGTTCTTCACACCGTCTTCATCGCAGGGCTTGTACTTGCGTTCGATGAAGCCCGGCCACAGATCGAAGCCGTCACCCGCCCAGGACGCCTGGTTGTTGGAATTGCCGGTGCGGCCGTCGATGGAACCCGACGAGTACGACAGCCCCACACTGGGGGTCAGGCCGCCGGGCACGTCCGGCACTGGCATGCCGTACGACCAGGAGAAATCACCGGTGTTGAGATTTGTGTCCCACGTCGCAGAGGGGGAGAGCGACGTGGCCTTGTAGTCCCCCTTGGCGCTCTGCGTCTCCGGTACAGCGGCCAGTACCGTGGCAGCGCCGAAGCTGAGGGACACGCTCTGCGCGGTGAGGGTTCGCTTCTCGGTGTCGTTGACCGTTGCCACCGGCTCGCTGGTACGACAGCGCGCCTCATCGGGGGTGGTCAGTGCACACTCAGGCAGCTGGACCAGCGTCAGACGGGAGGCGTAGCCGCCACCGTAGGCGTCGGCGAAACCGGAGTAGTCCAGCTTCGCCCGCACCCGGCCGTTCTGTTCGTCCTCGGGGCGCAGAGTGAAGAGTACCCCGTCGATGCCGGCCTTCTTCGCGGCCCCGCGGTCAAGGACGCGTGCCTCGACCGCACCGCTCGCCGGCTTCTTACCAGCGCTTCCCTGCGTGTCCAGGGTAAGCGGCAGCCCCTTGGCCCGCACAGGCGCCGAAGCAGTAGCCCTCTCACCGGACATGGGCAGTTCGACCACTGCGGTCGCCGCTTTCGGCCAGGCCGCAGCCGGTGGTGTCTGCGGGGTGCGCGGCCCCTTCATCAGCGTGCGCGGCTTGACCTCGACCGGCGTCACGGGGACAGGTTTCTCGGCGTGGGGAAGGGCTGGACGGCCCGTGCCGCCTTCTGCCGCGAGGGCCGGTTGTGCCACTCCCTGCAAGAGCGTGCCGACCATGACCGCAGCCGAGGCCAGCGCGGCGCGTCGTCGCAACCCCCTGAACCGCCTGCTCGATCTAATGCCGTTCATCCTGTCCTTCGTCCTTACTCTTCATTGCAAGCCCGGCCTGCTCGGTGGGCGCAGGTCGGAGCGGAAGTCGAACGTCAAGCAGAAAAGGTCGTGGCGGGCCCAAATCATGGCCCGCCACGGTAGGTCAGTCATCCCCCGGGACGTCGGTGTCCATGCCGGGCATTCCGGCGGCCAGGCGCTCAATCTGGTTCTGGCTCAACGGACCCTGGAATGCCCACACATCGGACACCGCACCGGGCCAGTATTCGCCCCACGTGCTCGTGCCCGTCTTGGCGCGGCCGAGCTGCATCGGCTGGGACGACGTGAACGCCAGCACGTCATCCGCCCACGAGAACCTGTCCGTGCAAGTCGAGTCGTCCTGAACCCCGTCGTCGTCCGCACATGCGGCCTCTTCCAGCTCACCGTTCACATACAGCGACAGATGCTTGGCGAATCCGTCATAGACAAGGGCTACATGTGTCCAGTCGGTCGGGCTGAAGAACTGCCCGTTGTCGACCTTTGCGACCGTAGCGCCCGAGGCGTCAGCGGACGCCATGGCGATCCGCCATCGCCCGGGATCCTTGTCCGGTGTGGCACTGGGCTCATAGCGCACCGTGAACGCGCTCTGCGTCGTACCCGGCATACTGAGCAGGGCCACACCCTTCTGCGGGACGGCGGCGGCCTGCACAAACGCGCTGACAGTGAAGCTGGCGCGGGTATCCACCGGCGCCGAGGACGTCACGCCATAGCCACCGACGCCGTCGAGCGTCACACCGCCGTCGACCCAACCCGAGCCGACCTTCGCGCCGCCGTACAGCGTCATCGCATTGCCCGAAGCCGACGCATCCGGCGTCGTCAGCGGGGAGCCCGACGCCGTCTCGAACTTCCAGCGCCCCTTCACCAACGGCCGCTGCTTGAACATCTGCTGGACCTCGTCCGCGGACACCGGACGGTCGAAGAGCCGAACGTCGTCGATCTGGCCGGGGAAGTACTGGATGAGGTTGCCGCCGTCGATACTCAGCGCGCCTACCTGGACCCTGCCACCGGCGTACCACGGGCTGGCCTGAGCGACGCTTCCGGCCTTGGTTCCGTTGACGTATAGAGTGAGGGTCTGGGCCACGGCGTCGTGAACTCCGACCAGGTGCACCCATTCTCCTACCCGTGCGCTGGTCCCGTCGGGTTGAATGGCACGGATCTGTGTGGCCCCCGCAACGTCGGCCGAATACTGGGTGAAGCCCCAGCGGTTGTATGTCTTTGAGTAATACAACTCAAAGCCCGGCCGGTTCTTGCCCAACTGTGCGACGATCGTGGCTGCCTGATCCGGTGTTCGGTCGAGCTTGGCCCAGGCGGACACTGCGAAGGGGCGTTGGGTATCGGAGTGCGGTGCCTCGGTGTGCGCGTATTCGCTCTTGCCGTCCAGCTTCAGCGCATGGCCCGCGACGCCGGAAGTGCCGAGCTGGGCGTCACCGACGAGTGTCAGGGGTTGGGTCTCTGCGTGACCCACGACCTCGGTGGCACCTGGTACCTCGTCCAGCGGAAATCCCGCACGGGCGGTGCGCCCATTGCCGATCGATTCGAGACGGTACAGGTGGGTGACCTCGGTGGCGCTGACCGGCTTATCGAAGATCCGCAGTTCGTCGATGCTGCCGGGGAAGTAGTTCTTGACTGCCCCATTGAGGCTCGCGGCTCCGATCTGCAGCCCACGGCGAGCATCCCACGCGGTCGTATACGGCGTGGAGCCGACCAGGGCCCCGTTCACATACAGCCGCAGCTCCTTGTCGCTCCCGCTGTAGACACCCACCAGGTGGGTCCACTCATTCGCGGTCACACCGCCGGCCTGCGGAGCCATCGCTCGGGCGACAGAGGCTCCTGGGGTGTCGGACGTGTACTGGTTGAAGACCCACCGGTCGTAGGGCTGGGAGTAGTACAACTCGAAGCCTGGGGAGTAATTGCCCGGCTGAGTTACGACAACAGCAGCTTTAGCCGGGACTTGGTCGAGTTTGACCCAGGCCGAGACGCTGAAGCCGTTGGCCGTGTTGACCGTCGGGATGTCGGTTTCCGCGTAGCCGCTTGTGCCGTCCAGGTGCAGGGCGGTGCCCTTCTTGCCCGCGACACCCGTGGTGGCGCCACCGTGCAACGCGGCGACGCGCGCACCGGAGCTGCCCGCAGCCTGGCTTGCCGCGGCCGGGTCGTCCATCTGCCACATCGCCCGCTCCGGCTGCCCGGCCTTCACCCGGAACTGGTAGGTGCGGACCTCACTGCCGGTCCCAGCGGCGTTGAACGCCTTGGCGGTGACGAAGTTCAGCCCCTCCTTGGCCGGAAGCATCTTCGCGATCTGCGCGGCGCCTGCGGACGTGGTGATCGTGTTCGCCGATGTGGGGTCGCCGTTGATACCGAACCAGTACTTGATCACATCAGTGTTGGCGGCCTTGAGCTCGAACGACCCGTACTTGCCCACCCCGTCGAACCACGGATCGTCCGGGTTCTCCGGATCCGAGGCCGGATAGTCGCCCGAGGAGATCGTCGGCGCCTTCGGTACCGTCGTGTCGTAGACGAAGTAGCACCCCGTGGAACCGCCTGCGTACGACCACGGTGAGTACTGCGCGCCGTCGTACGCGCGCGCGTACCAGTTGACCTGCTTGTTCTGCGGGATCGAGGACGGCAGGCTGATGGTGAAGCTGAACCCGGACTTCTTGTACGAGGTGAGCGCCGGCGACCACCGTGCGATCAGCCCCTTGCCGTCGCCCGCATCCCATTTCGCCTGGAACTGCACCGCGACGTTGTCGCCGTCAGGGTCGGTGACATTGTTCGCGTTGATCCCGCCCAGACTGCGGATGTGCACCGCGTCAGAAGCCTTCTTGCAGGCCCCTCCGTACTCCATGGTCAGCTGCGACGTCTTGATCTGGGACGGCGGACGATTGTACTGCACTCGCAGATACGCGTTGTTCGAGAATCGCTTCCACCCGTAGGCGTCTGTCTCGTTCGCGGCCTGAAGGCCGAACGTCATCGTCGCCCAGTTCTTGTTCGCGGCCTCCTGCACCGCGGACTTCACGTCGAACTCGGCGTCCTTGGCCGCACACCCTTCATAGCCGTAGGCGAAGGACTTCGAAGTCAATTGCTTGATCCAGAAGCCGGACGCGTTCTGCGAGTTCCACGTCGTCGACGACGAGATGTCCTTCGTCCGCCACAGCTGCACGCTGCGCGCATTACAGGACGCCGACCAGGTGTTGCGCACCACGAACTCCGCCGACAGCACGGACGTGCCCGCGAACTTAGACACCGGGATTCGGTAGAAGAGACGCTTGGTGTCGTTGGGCTGGCAGTAGGCCCAGCCGCAGTAACCCATGCCCGCGTCCGACTGGCCGTTGAACTTCCACTGCGGTGACGACGCCCAGTACTTCGACGCCATCGTCCACGCCGACGCCTTCGGCGAATACCACTGCGGGTCGATGAACACCGGGTACACCGTGTCCTCCCCCTTCAGCACCAGCTCGTCCTGGCCTGCCGATACCTCCACGCCGACCGGCGCCAGCTTCCCCGACTCCGTCGCTCCCGGCTCCTCACTGCCAGAACCCTTGGCAGTGGCCGCGCCCAACGACCGCACGCCAGCCGCCTGCTGCGCCGGAGATCCCTCACTGGAATCCCACATGAGCGGCTGCGGCGCATCGAACACCGCACTTCCGGCGCCCTTGTCGACGGCCGCCAGACCGCCCTCGTCCGTCTCGCGGAGGTTCACGCCCTCGCCGTCCAGCTTCAGCCGCAGCGCGGCCAGCTCCTTACTGGCCGCCGCCTCAGCGGACTTGACTATGAGCAGCTGCGTAAACCCGCCCTCCTGCGCTGCCAGCCGCAGGTCCACACCAGGCAGAACATCCGGGTACGTAGCAGTGTCGGCCTCGATCCGCGGAGCGGGAAGCAACCCCGGCCAGGACAGCGCCAGCTTCCGCCCCGCCTTCGTCATCCGGACCATGGGCGCGTCACCGCCGCCCGAGAACTCCAGACCGATCGTGGTGACCTTCGGTGCGACCGTGCCGCTACTGGTCTTCGCCAGGTCGGTATCAATCGGCTTCCACTGGCCCTGCACCCTGGCTCGCACCGGACGCAAATACTCCCGGGCCTCCAAGTTCCCTTCGGGTGTGGCATAGACCTCGCTGCTTTCTCCTCGCAGCGAAGCTACCTCCACCGACTCACCTGTGCGCCTGGCCAGAGCATGAGCCTCGGTCTCGGTCAGCGCGGACTGTTCGTCGGACGTTGCTTCCGACGTCTTCGATGTCACAGTGGCCCGTGCTTCGCCGCGGACCACTGCCACCGCGCTGATCGCCGACACTCCGCTCAGCGCCACCGCAGTGGACAACACCACCCCGACGACACGCAATCGCCCACCCACAGGCATGACACACCCTCCCCACAAAGCCTCTGCAGGCTCCGCCACATCGTGAGTGATCTTTTACAGATCACGCACAGGAGGGGAAAGCGTTGATCACAGGAGATCTAGTACTCCAGTGCGAATTCGATAGCTGGTTCGATGACCTGCGGGGTAGTCAGCCAGGCGTTTTGTGGAGATGGGGCGGGGCGAGCGAACGCGCGGTCATCTTGAACGAGTTGGCGCAAGGCATCCGTCCGCTCGACCAGGGTGTCGGCTGGTTCGAGGGCCTTGGCGACACTGAGCAATTCGAAGTCCTGCGCGACCTGGGAGGGTTCTGTATCCAGGCTCGGGCAACCAGCGAGGACGGGTCGAGAGCATCCGCAGAGCCGGCATCCGCCCCACCCACACCCCGGCCGTGCTGGTCACACGCGGACGCCTCACCGAGCAACCGACAAAGATCACCAATCTTCCGCAGGACGAGCGGGTCAAGGCATTCCGCCTGCTGGTCGCACTTCTTGGCGTCGCTGATGATCGGCGACGGCTCCGCTTCTGCGCTGACGGATGCGGGCACACCTGGCACCACCTGAGGACCGGAGCGGGCACCGAAACGGCCACCGCGTGATCATCAGGGGTTGTGTGGACTACTGAAGATCGTGCGGTGGCCGCGGGCCACAGCATAGACGCCGCCCACTGGCGGGCGATGTTCGACCAGGCCATGGCCCGGATCGCGGGCCGGTTCAGGCGCGTTGAACCGCGCGCGCCGGCCGGGCTGGCGGACAAGACAGTGATGGGGCTTTTGAACCAAGCTCCTATAAAGTCACGAATGCCCGTCCGGTCGCGTGTCAGTGGCTTCTCCGAGTGGATCGACGGATCCAGCGCAAGACAGTCCGACGACGTCCGTCTGCCCATGAGTCAGACCCCTCGGAGAAGCCACTGACATCCTCACTGTCTGCCCAGCTTTGGCACGGGTTCGGTTCCGGTCGGGCCCTGGCGGGCGGGGTGGTCAGGGGGATCAGGCCGGTGCGGGTGGGTCGTGGACGGTGCTGAAGAGGTCTGTCCAGGCGTGCTGCCAGGGCCAGTTGTGCGGTAGGTGCAGGGCGATGCGTCGTGCGGATCGGGCGATCCGGGCTGGGACCTGGACGAGGTGGGTGCGGAGGGTGGCGGTGGTGGCTCTGGCGTGGAAGGCGGAGGTCAGCGCACCTGCGGCCCGCAGCAGGTTGTAGGTCATGGCCCACAGGGTCAGCCAGGCGGCGTTGGCGTGGAAGTGTCCGGACGGCAGGTGGGCGATGGCACCGGCTTTGCTGTCCGCGATGACCTGTTCGACGACGGCGTGATGGCGGTGTTCGCGTTCGGCCTGGAGGGTTTGTGCGGGCTGGTCGGTGAAGAACGGGTGGTAGCGCCAGACGGGGAACAGTTCGCCCTGCTCGCCCACGACGGCGGGTTTGGCCAGGTCGCGGACCCGGCGCACGATCAGCCGCGCGGTGAATCGCTCCGGTTTCTTTCGGCTGGCGAACGCGGTGTACTGGGGTATCTCGGCGCCTTCGGCGTCCGGGATGAGTTCACCGGTGGCGGGATCGGGCACCGCGGTCGGGTATGTGATCTGCTGCCATGCCTGGTCGGGAATGCTGAGGACGGCCCGTTTGATGGAGGGGTTCATCCCGCAGGTGATCGAGAAGCGGGCTCCGGCCCGGCGGCAGGCGGCGATCACCCCGGCGTTGCAGAACTGCGAGTCGGCCCGCAGGATGCGCAGGCCGGTGCAGCCGGCCTCGCGGGCGGTGGCCGGCGCCTCGCTCACGAGTTTCGGGGCGCCCCGGGAGTCGGCTGCCTTGCCGCGGCGCATCCGCACGGTGGCGATCACCGGCCGCGAGGTGGGGGCGCAGATCGTGGCGAGCAGGGGGTGCAGGGTACGGATGCCCTTGAACCGGCCGTACTCGGCGCCCTGCTTGGGCCCGGCCGTAGACCCGCTGGTGAGTGGAGTCGACATCGATGAACGCCGGCTCGTCCGAGCCCGGCAGCACGGGCGTGTGCACGGCCAGTGCGGCCAGGAACCGGCGGTGGACAGCCCGGGGGTTGAAGGACATGACCGTGGGTGAACGCGCGCAGGAACGTGCCCAGCGTGGACGGGGAACGGATCCCGCCGAACACGGCCGGCATCGCCCCATGGCGCAGAACGTTCAGGTCGTCGATGCTGTCCGCACCCGCGGCCATCCCGGCCACGATGCTGGTGACCTTGGCATCCGCTGCCGCGCCCGCGCCGTTCTTTGCCCCGGCCAGCTTCACCTTCTGGGCCGCCAGACGGGCAAGCCCGCACCGCTCGGCCAGCCGCAGTACCGGCACCAGCCCGGCATGCGCGATCAGACTCGGGTCATCGAACGCAGCGGAGACCGCCGCCGGAGTACGGGAAACTTGCATCTCGGAAGTGCCTTGCCGATCGTGCGTGCCGGAAGCCTGAAGAACTCCCATCATCACAGGTCACAAGGCACTTCCTCGTTTCAAGAAGAGTTACCCACAGACATCGAATCGGTGGATCAAGGCTTAGTGGAATATTCAATCATCATGCCGTGTTGGAGCAACTGCCGGGGACGCCGGACATCCGGTCCGGGGCCGGCGGGACCGGGGCGCTCCGCGAACGGTCCGTGAACGAGGAGATCACATGAGCAACGGCTATTTCGAGTACGGGACGGCCGCGGACCGCTGGGACCGCGCGCAGATGTTCTTCGAAACCAAGGAGTACATGCCCGCCGCCCGGATCCTCGAAGGGCTGGTCGAGGAGGTGCCGGAGCAGGTGGCGCCGCGGCTGCTGCTGGCCCGCGCCTACTACCACTCGGCGCGGCTTCGCAGGGCGGAGGAGGAACTGCGCGCGGTGCTGGAGCGCGACCCGGTGGAGCCCTACGCCCGGCTGATGCTCGGCCGCACGCTGGAGCGCCAGGGGCGGGACGCGGAGGCGTCCGGCCATCTGCGGATGGCGGCGGCGTTCTCCGGTGACTTCGACACCGAGCCGGGCCGCATCGGCCGCTGAGCGGGACGGAACGGTCGCGTCCCGGGACGAGGGCGCGCCGGTGGCCCGGCAGCTGCGGGAGAGCCGCTGCCGGGAAACGGGGGTCGTGCGCACCGGCCGGCACCGGCCCCAGGGGCACGCTGCTCCTGTGTCGGGTCCGGCCTCGGTGCGGACGGAGCACGGTCCGGCGTGGGCCCCGTCGGGCCCGGAGCCGTCTCTCCTGGGCGAACACCCGGGAGAGACGGTCCGAACGCCCGAGGTGGGACGTGCCCGAACACCTGGAGGGGCCCGAACACCTGGAAGGGGCGGACCCGCCGGGGGCTACGCGTCCCGGTACGCCTCCAGCAGCCGCAGCCAGACCTCGCTGATCGTCGGGTAGGAGGGGACGGCGTGCCACAGCCGGCCGATGGGGACCTCGCCCGCGACGGCGATCGTCGCGGAGTGGAGCAGTTCCCCGATGCCCGGTCCGACGAAGGTGGCCCCGAGCAGGATCTCGCGGTCGAGGTCGACGACCATGCGGGCCCGGCCCTGGTAGCCGTCCGCGTACAGGCCCGAGCCCGCCACCGCGGCGAGGTCGTGGTCGACGGCACGTACGCGGTGACCCGCCCGTTCGGCCTCGGCGAGGGTGAGGCCGACCGAGGCGGCCTCGGGATCGGTGAAGACGACCTGCGGCACGGCGGCGTGGTCGGCGGTGGCCGCGTGGGCCCCCCAGCGCCCGGCGTCGGTCGGGGTGCCGTGGGCGCGGGCGGCGATCGCGGCACCCGCGACCCGCGCCTGATACTTGCCCTGGTGGGTGAGGAGCGCCCGGTGGTTGACGTCGCCGACGGCGTACAGCCAGGTGAAGCCGTCGACGCGACAGCTGTCGTCGACGGCGAGCCAGGAGCCGGGCGTCAGGCCGACCGTGTCGAGCCCGAGGTCGTCGGTGCGCGGGGCCCGGCCGGTGGCGAAGAGGATCTCGTCGGCCACGATGCGCTCGCCGGTGTCCGTCTCCACGGTGACCGGGCCGTCGGGGGCGGGGCGACGCACGGCGGTCACGGAGGTTCCGGTACGGATGTCGGCCCCCGCCTCCGTCAGGGCCCGTGCGACCAGTTCGCCCGCGAAGGGTTCCATCCTCGGCAGCAGCCCCGGGCCCCTGACCAGGAACATCACCTGGGCGCCGAGCGACTGCCAGACGGTGGCCATCTCCGTGCCGACCACGCCCCCGCCGACGATGACGAGGCGGCCGGGCACCTCCTTGGCACTGGTCGCCTCCCGGCTGGTCCAGGGGCGGGCCCCGGCGGCGCCGGGCAGGTCGGGCACCACGGCGCGACTGCCGGTGCACAGCGCCACGGCGTGCCGGGCCGTGAGCAGATGCTCCGTGCCGTCGGGGGCGGCGACGGAGACGGTCCGCTCGCCGGTGAGCCTGCCCAGACCGCGGAAGATGTCCGCGCCGATGCCCTCCAGCCAGGCGGCTTGTCCGTCGTCCTTCCAGTGCGAGGTGTATTCGTCCCGGTGGGCAAGGACGGCGGCCGTGTCGAGCGGTCCTTGTACGGCCCCGGCAAGGCCGGGCACGCGACGGGCGTCGGCCCGGGCGACGACCGGGCGCAGCAGCGCCTTGCTGGGCATGCAGGCCCAGTACGAGCACTCGCCACCGATGAGTTCCGACTCGACGACCGCCGTGCTCAGCCCGGCCGCGCGGGCCCGGTCGGCGACGTTCTCGCCCACCGGCCCGGCTCCGATCACCACGACGTCGTATGCGGCGTTCAGGGAGGGATCTGTCATGGGGACAGTCTGGTCGCGGGTGTGGGCGACGGCCACACGGGCAGGCGGAATAGGACGCGCGCCGGCGCCGTTGTGCCGGTCGGATCCGAGCCGTACAGAAAGAAAGAGGGACAGAACATGAGCACCATTGAGCTCACCAAGGAGAACTTCGATCAGGTCGTGAGCGACAACGACTTCGTCCTGATCGACTTCTGGGCTTCCTGGTGCGGCCCGTGCCGCCAGTTCGCCCCCGTGTACGACGCGGCGTCCGAACGTCACGATGACCTGGTCTTCGCCAAGGTCGACACCGAGGCGCAGCAGGAGCTGGCCGCGGCCTTCGACATCCGTTCCATTCCCACGCTGATGATCGTCCGGGAGAACGTCGCGGTGTTCGCGCAGCCCGGGGCGCTGCCGGAGGCGGCGCTGGAGGACGTCATCGGCCAGGCCCGGAAGCTGGACATGGACGAGGTCCGCAAGTCGATCGAGAAGCAGAAGAACGGGCAGGGGAATTGACATCCTCTCCCCCTGAAGGGGGAGATTCCCGCCTACCGCGCCGTTGAAGGCTGCGGTGTCGGGTGGGTTCCCGCTTCGCTGCGCGGTGCGGGCACGGGCGCCCGTCCTACCTGCGCTCTGCAGGCTGTCACGGCCAGTCCGGCCGCCTTGGCGACGTTGACCGCCGCGCTGATGTCCCGGTCCAGGACCGCCCCGCATGCCCTGCACGTCCATTCCCGAACGTGCAGGGCATGCGGGCCGTCCTTCACGCCGCACTGCGAGCACACCTGACTGGTGGGCTCGAAGCGGCCGATCTTCACGAAGGTGCGCCCGTA
>NZ_JBIARH010000049.1:0-46806 GCF_042889785.1 Streptomyces sp. NPDC002476
AGGGCGGCTACGGCGGCGGCGACGACTGACCCGACCGCTCGACCCCACACACAACCCCGGCCCGCCGGAATCGGGCCGGGGTTCCGTGTGTTCACAGCAACCGTTCCGCGCGTGCGCGACAACCGGGGGAAACGGCCGGGACCCCGGCGGCCCGGCCCCCGGTCAGCCGACGTTGACGTCGATACAGGCGTAGAAGGCGTTGGCGGTGCCGGCGAACGCCCGTCGCCCCGCTTCCGGGGCCTCGCCCAGGGCCGCGGGTTCCCGGGCGTCCACCCCGCGGGCACCGACGACGCACCGGCGCCCGCGGGAACGAGGCCGGGCGGAGGCCGATCACCATGCCGCCGGTTCGAGGACACGGCCCGGCGCGGCCTCCCGCACGAGGCGGTCGTAGTCGTCACGAGCGCGGGGCAGGTCCAGGTCCTCGAAGTCCGCGCCCTTCCCCTTCCCCGGGTCGTACAGGGGTCGAGGGTCTGACCGGCGAACCGCTGCCGGAACCAGACCCGTTCGACCTTCGCCATGTGGCGGATCAGTCCGAGCAGTGTGAGGTTCGACGGCTCCACCGTCTCCCGCGCGAGCTGCTCTCCGGTGAGCCCCGCGCACTTGTGCAGCAGGGTGCCGCGGACCTCCGATCCTGCCCCGCCCGCGGTGGACCGGGACGGCGAATTCGCCCGCCGCCGAGGAACGGCCGGACACAGCGGGGAGCGGAAGCGCGCGACGCGCCGGAACGCCGCGCCGTGCACGCGGCGTTCCGGCGCCTTCCGGCACGGCCGCACCGAGAATGCAGGCGTGTCCACCGTCTCCTTCCCCACCGGGCGCGATCCGCGCACGGAATGTGCCCTGCTGCTCCTGTCGGCCGCCTCGGGGGCGTCCGACGCGTTCGCCTTCGTCTGTCTGGGGCAGGTCTTCGCCGGGGTGATGACCGGAAACCTCGTGCTGCTGGGCGCCTACGCGGTCGGCGTCGGGGAGCACGGGGCGGCCCTCGGGGCGATCACCGCGCTGGTCTCGTACGGCTCGGGGGTCGCGTGCGGGGCATGGCTGACCACGTGGCTGCGGTGGCCCCTGCCGATGACGCTGCTCGCCGAGGCGGTGCTGCTGACGGCGGGCGCGGTGCTGTGGGGGGCGGGTCCGCTCACGTCCGCCGGGAACCGGCTGGGGCCGCTGGTGCTCGTCGCCGCGGCCATGGGCGTGCAGGGGCGCGCCCTCACGACGCCCACGAACTACTTCACCGGCACGCTCACGTCCCTCGTCGGGCGCGCGGCGTCGCGGTCGTGGCGGCGGGAGGACCGCTGGCCGGCCGGCCGGCTGGCGGCGGTCGTGGCGGGCGCCGCCCTGACCGCGCTGGCGGTGCGGCTCAGGCCGGAGGCGGCAGGCCTGGTGGCGGTGGTGCCCGTGGCCTGCGCGCTGCTGATCGAGGCGGCCCCGAGGCGACGGCCCGGCGGCTGAGCCCGGCCCGGTGCCGGTACGGACACCACGCGTGGGCGGCGGCCGGGACACCGACCGGGCCCGCGGAGCGGGGGAGCCCCGGCCGGATCGGGGGTTTCCGGCCGGGGCGGTCGAGGGGTGGGCGCGTCGCGCGACCCAGCGTAGATGAACGATAAACCATTGCGACTCGCTCCCGGAAATCCCCCCTCGACGGCGGGCTCCGGACAACGAAGGGAGGCGCCCGCACGCCCCTGCACACACCCGCACGCCCCCGCGCACACCTCACGAGCTGAGCGCACAACCTCCGCGCGCACGGCGCGACACGCGCCTGCACCTGAGATTCAACTCCCCCCAAATGAAAGGCTGTTCGATGAATCGATGCCATGCACAGCCCATGGCATATGCCAGAAGCAACAACATATCGAGTGTTGCCAAATCCCTTACGAGCCCCTGCGGCCTGTGCCACAGTCGTCTCCGGTCCACCTTTCAGACCTGGTCGCGCCGCGCCTGTATCGGAGTACGAGATGCCGTCCCATCTGTCCGCGGACCGCCCCGCCCCCCAGCCGCACGAACGTGACGCCGTCGACGCGCTGATCCACCGCGCCCGGCAGCTGCGCGGCGAGGTGGATGCCGTACGCCGCGACGCGGTCCTCGTCGACGAGGAGGACCCTCACAGGCGCTGGCAGCGGGCGCTCTGCGAACTGGCGGTCCACCATCTCGACGACCTCGGCACCCATCTGGGACAGCTGAGGGAGGGCCTCGGGCCCGACGCGCCGCACACCCCGCACCCCCCCGGGCAGCCGTCCGCGAAGGCTCCCTCCCGGACCGCTCCGCACGGTGCGGCGGCCCCGTCGGGGAGCGGCTCGCTCATCGGCAGGGTGGGCAGCGCCGAGTGGAACCTGCTGACGGACGAGGTCACCTGGTCCCAGGAGCTGTTCCAGATCTTCGGCAGGTCCCCCGACGCGGGCCCCCTTTCCCTGGACGAGCTTCCGTCCCTGCTGCTCCCCGAGGACCAGTCCTTACTGACCGCCCTGGTCACGGACTGCCTGGTGGACGGAAGGCCCATGGACGGGGAATTCCGCATCCTGCGGACCGACGGCCGGACGCGCACGCTCCACATGATGGGCGAGCCGGTGCTCGACACGGACGGCTGCACGGCCTCGATGTGGGCGGTGCTGAGGGACGTGAGCGAGCTGCGGCGCAGCGAGCAGACGGTGCGCCGGACCCGCGACGCGCTGCGGCGCAGGCAGCACATGGCGCGCGCCGAGCGCCGGATGGCGGTCGAGCTCCAGGAGGCCGTACTGCCTCCGTGGCGCGGCCCGCTGCGGCTTCCTTCGTGCGGGGCCGGTGTGCTGGACGTCGCGGCCCACTATCTCCCGTCGGAGTCGAGCTCCTTGATCGGGGGCGACTGGTACGACGCCCTGGAACTGTCCGACGGCAGGACGATACTCGCCGTCGGCGACCTCACGGGGCACGGCGTCGAGGCCGCCTCCGCCATGGCGATGCTCCTGGGAGCGCTGCGCGGGATGGCCGTGGCCGGTATCGAGCCCGGGGCTCTGATGGGGCACCTCAACCAGTTGCTCGAATCCTCCGTGCGGCCGGCCCTCGGCAGCGCCCTCTGCTGCCGCTTCGATCCGGCCACCGGCGCCCTCTCCTGGGCGCAGGCCGGGCACCCCGCACCGCTGCTGTTCCGCAACGGCGAGGGGCGCCCGCTGCCGTCGCCCGACGGGGTCCTCCTCGGCGCGGCATCCGGTGTCGCCTACGAGCAGGACGAGGCGCAGCTGCTGCCCGGCGATGTGCTGGTCCTCCGCACCGACGGGCTGAACCGTCACAGCGACCGGGGTGCGGGCCCGGACGCCCTGCTCGCGCTGGCACCGCGTTTCGCACGGGCCCGTACGGCACAGGAGTGCGTGCGTACGGTCGTCACGGAGTTCGGCGGTGCCGAGCGCCTGGACGACGCGTGTGTGCTGATCGCCCGCATCGGGGCGTAGGCACAGCGGCACACGTACGGGCACACGCGAACGCCGGACACGAAGCGGTACGCGGGAGAAGGATCCGCCCACGGACTCGGTGTGCGGGCGATCGTCGGCCGGACGGTGTTCGGGCGGTGATCGATGGGACGGTGGTGTTGCTCCGGACGGTGTCGGATCGGGTGGTGTTCGACCGGGCCGAGGCCGCTGTCTCACGGCGGACGACCGGTGCCCGCTCCTCGCGGTGCCCCTCGGGTCAGATCCGGGACGAGCGCCTCGGCTGTTTGATGACGGAGTGCTGCGGCATGGCGACCCGGATCTCCTCCCGCAGGTCCTCGATCTTCGCGTAACCCGCGTACTGGCCCGTCAGCCGGTACATCTCGCGCAGCCGGTCCCAGGTGCGGTGCGAGGAGGTCTCCCCCATCGTCACCAGCGCCAACCGGGCGTAACGGTCGGCCTGTTCGGGATCGTCGGCGATGAAGCACGCCGAGGCGAGCGAGATGAAGTCGAAGATCTTGGACCGCTGGCGTCCGTTGACCCGGAGTTCCAGCGCCTGCTTGGCGTGGCGCTGAGCCACCGTCGCCACCGACGGGTCGTGTTCGGCGAGCGTACGGAACGCCAGAGCCTGCATCCCGTGCAGATCCGCCTCGTCGAACATCTGCATCCAACTGGGTGGCGGGACATCGCTCTTGTCCGAGACGAAGAGTTCCTCGGCCTTGCCGAGCGTGCGTCGCATCGCCTGGCCCTGCCCCATGGACGCCTGCGCCCATGCCTCGATGGTGCACAGCATCGCCCGGGTGCGCGGCAGAACCATGTCGCCGGAGCCGGACTTGGCGAGCTTCATCAGGTCCAGTGCGTCATCGGGACGGCCCAGGTGGATCATCTGGCGCGCCGCCCGGGACAGGGCCTCGCCGGCGCGGGGACGGTCGCCGCCCTCGCGTGCCGCGTGCGCGGCGATGACGAAGTACTTCTGCGCGGTGGGTTCCAGGCCGATGTCGTGGGACATCCACCCCGCGAGCACCGCGAGATTGGCGGCGACGCCCCAGAGACGGCGCTGCAGGTGCTCGGGGTGGCGGTAGGCGAGCATGCCGCCCACCTCGTTGAGTTGGCCCACCACGGCCTTGCGCTGGAGTCCGCCGCCCCTGGAGGCGTCCCAGGCGCGGAACACCTCGACGGACCGTTCGAGTGCCTCGATCTCCTCCGACCCGATGGGGGCGGCCTCGTACCGGTCGAATCCGGCGGAGTCCGCGTGCAGCGGGTCATCGGTCCGTGGGACGTCGGCCGCCAGCACGGGGTCGCTGTGCAACCAGTTGTGCATGGGTCCGGTGATGGTCGATCCTGCGGCGAGCGCGGCGCCCGCGCTCACCAAGCCGCGTCGGTTGAGCATGAGGTCCATTCCCGTGAATTCGGTGAGGACCGCTGCCGTCCGCTCGGGCGCCCACGGCAGTCCGTCGGGGTTGTGTTCCGCCCCCGCCTCTCGCCGCTTCCCCACACGCCCGCGCCGGCCGAACCCGAGGTCCTCGATGGTCACGACACGGCCGAGCCGCTCGGTGAACAGGGCTGCCAGCACCTTCGGCACCGGATCGCGAGGGGACTCGCCCATCTCGATCCAACGCCTCACCCGCGAGGTGTCGGTGGCCAGCTGCGGGTGGCCCATGGCCGCCGCCTGCCGGTTCACCAGCCTCGCGAGTTCGCCCTTGGACCAGCCGGCGAGGCCGAACAGGTCGGACAGGCGGGTGTTGGGTTCTCCGGTCACGTCAAGCCCCCAGGTTCTCGGCTGTGTTGACAGTAGCCGCCTGTCACAGGCGTCGCGACTATTCGCCAGGGTTCGCCAGGGTGCGCCAGATGGTCTGCCACCCGTGATCCGGTGTCGGGTAGGAAAGCGCCATCCCGCCCGGCAGCCCTAGGTACTCCCCAGGGTGCCGAAGGGCCGCCGGACGGGGTGGTGCACGCAACTTGTCGGCGCACGAAGGGATCTGTCTCCCCCATGTACACAGCATCGTCCTCCGTGACCGCCCCGCCCCGGCCGCTTCGTCCCCTGGGGGCGGGCGGCGGGCCGTACCTCGCGCCGCACGCCGCCCCGTCGGCCTCCGGCGCGGTCCGGCCGAGGCGACCGGCGGGGGTGGGCGGCGCGCCGCTCAGCGGACGGCTGGACCTGTCCGGTCCGCAGGGCGCTCAGCTGAGGATGGTGATCGCGTCGGTGCACCGGATCTGCCCGGAGTTCAGTCCGGTGCAGGTCCTGCGGCGCAGCGGCCGTTCGGTTCTCCTGGTCGGCTCCACAGGGCGCACGACCGCGGTCGCCAAGTGTTTACTGGACCACTCCCCCGCGTGGTCGGAGCGGTTCCGCCACGAGATAGCGGCCTACCGCGCGTTCGTCCGGCACCGCCCGCCGGTGCGGGTGCCCAGGCTTGTCGCGGCCGATCCGGACAACTGCGCCCTGGTGATCGAGCGGATGCCCGGCCGGGTGGCGGCGCTGACCCGGCACCCGGTGGAGGCGCCGCCCCGGGCCGACGTGCGGGCCGTTCTCGGCGCGATCGCGCGTGTCAACACCTGGCGCCCGGCTCCGGGGCTGTTCGACGCGCCGCTGGACTACGCCGCGCGGATCGCCCACTACCACGAGCTCGGTCTGTTCACCGACCGCGACCTGAGCGACCTGCAGAAGCTGCTGCACGGTCTGGCGGGCGGCCGTCAGAGCACGTGGCAGTTCTGCCACGGTGACGCGCTGCTCTCCAACGTGCTGCTGTCGCCCACGGGTCCGGTGCTGGTCGACTGGGAGCACGCGGGCTGGTACCTGCCGGGCTACGACCTGGCGACGCTGTGGGCGGTCCTGGGGGACGCACCGGCGGCTCGGCGCCAGATCAGCCAGCTGGCACAGGCGGCGGGACCCGCGGCGCGCGACGCGTTCCTGGTGAACCTGATGCTGGTGCTGACGCGGGAGATCCGTACCTACGAGACGGCCGTCCAGCGGGCCATGCGGGAGCCGGGGACCGGAGGCGTCGTTCCGGACCGGCCGGGTGCGCTCTCGTCGAGCGAGGAACAGCGTCTGCTGCTGCGGCGGTTGCACGACGACTGTGCCATGGCCCGCCGGGCCGTTCGCGCCGCGGTCGGCACTCGCTGACCCTCCCGGGGGGACGCGCCGCGGGTCCGGTGCCGACACACCGGGCCCGCGGCGCGCTGCCGTGACGCGGGTCCTTCTCAGTGCGCGCGCACGATGTCCACGTCGGACGCCTTGACGAAGGCGATCCGGTGGCCGATCTGTACGGTCACGTACCTCTCCCCGCCGCGGAAGTACGTGTGGTCGTAGGGGTACGAGGAATCGATCGTCGGGGCGTGGAAGTAGCCCGTAGGGGCCTCGCCGCCGCCCGGGTAGGACTGCCCGGCCTTGATGGTGTACCCGAGCGGTGCTCCCACCCGCTGGTCCGCGAAGTCCGCGGGGTACTCCGACTTCTCCGGATAGGCGACGCCGAATACCGGGACCTCGGCGCGTCCCTTCTTGGGCCGGACCACGTATCCGGCGGTGGGTGTGGTGGTCCGGGTGTGGGCCGGGGTGCGCAACCACGCCTTCTGGCCGTACCACCAGATCGCCGTCCAGCCGGGGACCCGGTCCGCGACGACGGCCCGTTGGGTGGCGCTGATCTTGCTGCCCCAGTCGGCGGCGCAGTTCGTTCCGGGAGAGCCGTCGGGGTGCAGACCGGGGTCGGAGAAGAGCGGCGCGTCGGCGGACGGCGCGGTGTGGAGCGGGACGGCGCTGGATCCCTGGACGGGCAGGTCCACACCCTTCTCGCAGTCGCGGAACGCCTGCTTGTTCTTCTTGAAGTGCGGGCTGATGGTGACGAGTTCGCCGCGGGCGGAGGCGGTCGGCACGGTGGGCCTGCCGAGCAGTGCCATGAAGCGGTTCCAGTCCCAGTACGGGCCCGGGTCCCAGTGCATGTTCCTGGTTCCGGAGGCGGTGGTGGGCGGTACGCCGTCGTGGCCGATGATGTGCTGGCGGTCGAGGGGGATGCCGTATTCGGCGGCCAGGTGACGCACCAGCTTCGCGGTGGAGCGGTACATCTCGGGGGTGTACCACTTGGCGCCGTCGACGGCGACGCCCTCCTGCTCGATGCCGATGGAGTGGCTGTTGACGTACCAGTTGCCCGCCTGCCAGGCGACATCCTTGTTCTTGACCATCTGGGTGACATGGCCGTCGGAGGAGCGCACCACGTAGTGAGCGGAGGTCTGCTTCAGCGGATTCTGGAAGATCTTGAGGGTGGTGTCGAAGTCCTCCTCGGTGTCGTGCAGGACGATGAACCTGATCCTGTTGGTTCGGGGGCGGTCGGAAGTGTCGTAGTTGCCGTACGTCTCCTTGTCGGCGGGGTCGCCCGTCTGCTCGTAGGCCGCCGGAACCCAGTCGCACGCGAGACCGCGCGGGCAGTCGGGCCGCACCGAGTCGGCACCGGCGTGTGTCGCGGGGCCGAGCAGTGTCGTGCTCAGCGCGCCGGCGGTCGCCAACGCGGCCGCGAGTCGGGTCCTCTGCTTGGGCGTCATGGGGCCTCTCCTGGGGCTGTGCGAGTGGGGCTGTACGTGTTCCGATCTCACTGCTCCGTGGTGCGCGCACACTCTCGGACCTGAGATGACAGCACGTCAAGGGTTCGGCGCCGCCCGTCGGCCGAGTCAGTGGACCAGACCACTGACGCCCTCTCCGACCTGCGAAAAGAAGGAATCCACGGGAGGCCGGTGGCACCTCGATCCTCGCGTTCCGGGCGGCGCGGGCCGGACGTCGGCGGGCGGGGACGGCCCGCATCCGGGCGCACCATTCGTGTGACTAATTGGGGATGTGCGTGCCCCGAACGGTCGAAGGGTAGTGCTCGCGCGGACACCCGGTCCGTGCGGCGTGCGCGCGGCGAGATCTCGGAAAGGCCCGACACACATGGCTCAGCCCTTCACCCTGCCGGACTTCTACGTTCCTCATCCGGCCCGGCTCAATCCCCATGCCGAGGAGGCGCGGCGGCACACCAAGGAGTGGGCGCGCGGCATGGGAATGCTGGAGGGTTCGGGCGTCTGGGAGGAGAAGGACCTCGACTCCCACGACTACGCGCTGCTGTGCGCGTACACCCACCCCGACTGCTCGTCGGAGGCGCTCTCGCTGGTCACCGACTGGTACGTGTGGGTCTTCTTCTTCGACGACCACTTCCTGGAGCTGTTCAAACGCAGCCGTGACCGCGAGGGCGGCAAGCGGTATCTGGACCGGTTGCCCGCGTTCATGCCGATGGACCGCGGGTCGGCGATGCCCGAGCCGACGAATCCGGTCGAGGCGGGGCTGGCCGATCTGTGGGCGCGGACGGTGCCGAGCATGTCCGACGCCTGGCGGGCCCGGTTCGCCGTGGCGACGGAGAACCTTCTCAACGAGTCGTTGTGGGAGCTGGCCAACATCGACGAGGGACGCATCGCGAACCCCGTCGAGTACATCGAGATGCGGCGCAACGTGGGCGGCGCCCCGTGGTCGGCGGGTCTCGTGGAGTACGCGGCAGGTGCGGAGGTCCCCGCGGCCGTGGCGGACGAGCGTGCGCTGCGGGTGCTGCGGGACGCCTTCTCCGACGGGGTGCATCTGCGCAACGACCTGTTCTCGTACCAGCGCGAGGTCGAGGACGAGGGCGAGAACAGCAACGGCGTGCTGGTGCTGGAACACTTCCTCGGCTGCTCGACGCAGGAGGCGGCCGACGCGGTGAACGATCTGCTGACCTCCCGGCTCCAGCAGTTCGAGAACACCGCACTCACCGAACTCGGCCCGCTGTGCGCGGAGAAGGGACTGGGCCCGGAGGAGACGGCGGCGGTGCTGGCGTACGTCAAGGGCTTGCAGGACTGGCAGTCGGGCGGCCACGAATGGCACATGCGCTCCAGCCGGTACATGAACGACGGTGGCACGGCCGGCGCCCGGGCCGTGCCCGCCTTCGGCATGGCCGCGGCGTCGATCCGGCCGACCCTCCGCTCGGAGACGGCCCGGCTGCGCAGTCACACGCATGTGCCGTACCAGTACGTCGGCCCGTCGCTGCTGCCCGACTTCGAGCTGCCGTTCGACACGACCCTCAGCCCGCATCTGGAGGGTGCGCGGGTGCGGATCGTCGACTGGTCGAGGCGGATGGGGATCCTGGAGGCGCAGCCGGGCGTGCCGGGCTCGCACATCTGGGACGAGGAACGGCTCGTCGCGTTCGACCTGCCGTTGTGCGCGGCGGGACTGCATCCCGACGCGACGCCGGGGGAACTGGATCTCGCCTCGCAGTGGCTGACCTGGGGGACGTACGGCGACGACTGGTTCCCGGTGGTGCACGGGCGGGCCCGCGACCTGACCGGGGCCAGGCTCGCCAACGAGCGGCTCTCGCTGTTCATGCCGCTGGACGGTACCGGGACCCCCGAACCGGTCGACGCGCTGGAGCGGGGGCTCGCCGATCTGTGGACGAGGACCTCCGCGCCGATGGACGCGGGCGCGCGACGCGCGTTCCGGACGGCGGTCGAGGACATGACCGCGAGCTGGCTGTGGGAGCTGGCGAACCAGGTGCAGAACCGCATCCCGGACCCGGTCGACTATGTCGAGATGCGGCGCATGACGTTCGGCTCCGACCTGACGATGAGCCTGTGCCGGCTGGGCCACGGCCGGAAGGTGCCGGAGGAGATCTACCGCAGCGGTCCGCTGCGGTCGCTGGAGAACGCGGCGGCGGACTACGCGTGCCTGCTGAACGACCTGTTCTCGTACCAGAAGGAGATCGAGTACGAGGGCGAGGTGCACAACGGCGTCCTGGTCGTGCAGAACTTCTTCGGGGTGGACTATCCGACCGGGGTGCGGATCGTGTACGACCTGATGAAGTCGCGGCTGCGCCAGTTCCTGCATGTCGCGGAGCGGGAACTCCCGGTGCTGTACGACGACTTCGGGCTGGACGCCGAAGCGAGGAAGATCCTGGCCGGATACGTGCTCGAGCTCAAGCACTGGATCGCGGGCATCCTGATCTGGCACCGGGGTTGCCGACGCTACCGGGAGCAGGACCTGCGGCGGGGCACCGGCACCCCGTGCCTGCTGAGCGGGCCCACGGGGATCGGTGTGTCGGCTGCACGCGTGACGGCGCTGTTCGCTCCGCTCGCGAGCAGCGGCGTCTAGGGCCTGTCTGGAGTTGCGACCTGGGCTCGCGGGGCGTGGCACGCACGCTCGCCGCGTTGCCGAAATGCCCTAGTAGCTCTGCTACGAGAGCCTTCCGGCGTCTTGCGATCGCACACACCACGCCCCGCTCCCTGATCCAGATCACAACTCCAGACAGGCCCTAGTGCTGTGACCGGGGACCTGCTCGCCGGGCATCTTCCGCGGCCGCGCAACGCGAGGCGCGCGGCCGCGGAAGGGACGTTTCAGCCCTGCTGGAACAGCTCGGCGGGCAGCGGCTTCAGGAGCGTGTACAGGTCATCGGTGATCGGCCGGTCCCAGCTGGCGATGGTCACGAGCACGCCGTCGCTGCGGTCGAACTGGACGCAGGAGATACGGCTCTCGGAGAGCTTGATCCGGCGGACGATGAGCAGGTTGTCGCCCTGCATCACCGGCATGTCCTCGGTGCCGGTGACCTCGACCGGTTCGTCGTTCTCCAGCGCGAGCAGCAGCTGTGCGACCTCGAACGGGACCTGTCCCTCCTCGGTCTCGCGCGCGGGCGAGCCCTCCGGGAGGTTGCCGATGATCATCGCGGGGCCCCGGCCGCCGAACAGGTCGTAACGCAGGAAGACGCCCTGGCAGCTCCCGTCCGGGGCGGGCAGCAGACCCGCGCCGAGGTTTCCGGGCCAGTCACCCGGGTCCATGGCCAGGACGTCGAAGTCGGGGCCCGCGGGTGTGGCGGCGCTGCGGCGGCGGAGGAAGGACATGCGGACATGGTACGTGTCCGGGCTCACGTCGCGGCGCCGGGGCCGCGCGGGGCGGGAGGTTCGGACGGCTCCGCCCCGGCCCCGGAGGCTCCGGCGTTCCAGTGGTGGGCGGACCCGTCGGCGTGGAGGTGGCCGGGCGAGGCGGCGTGCGACGCGGCCCGGCCGACGTCGGCCAGGCGGGCGTAGTCCTGGGCGACGCCCCTCAGCAGGGCGTGCACGGCCTCCTCGACGTCCTCGCCGGTGGTGGAGCCGTGGCCGAACAGGGCGCGGTAGTGGACCAGGGAGGCCAGCAGGTCCAGGACCAGTTCACGGTCGACGTGTTCGCGCAGGTCGCCGCGCGCGATGGCCGCGTCGAGGACCTGGGCCACCGCCTCGCGCGGCGGGTCGAACAGGGTGCGCATGAACGCCTCGTTCAGTTCCTCGTCACCGCCGCAGTCGGCGCGCAGCGCGGCCAGGGCGTCGGGCGGCATGCGCCGGTAGACGGTCAGCTGCAGCTCGATCGCGTCGCAGAGGTCACAGATCGTGCACCCGGTGTCCGGCGGCCGCAGGTCACCGAGCTGGGCACCGAGCGCGTCCAGCACCAGCGCGGGGAGGTTCGGCCAGCGCCGGTAGACGGCGGCCTTGTTGGTCCCGGCCCGCCGCGCGATCGCCTCGATCGCGAGTCCCCCGTATCCGGCCTCGGCCAGCAGCGCCAGGGCCGCCGTCCGGACCGCTTGATCGATGCCCAGGTCCCGCGGGCGTCCCGCCCGCCGCTTGCCGTCCCGCATCCGGCCAGGCTAACAATTAGATACGGTACGGTGCGTAATGAAATTAAGCCGACGACCGTCTTCGTGGTGGCTTCGGTCCTGGGGGCCGTAACGGCCTCCGCGATGCTCGCCCGGAGCGGTCCGCGCCCGGCCTGCCGGTGATCGGCGGCGGCGCTGCTCGTGGGGGCCGTCGTGTGCGCGGCGGCGCCTGCGCCGACGTGCTGCGCCTGTCCGGGGACGCCGACCGGGACATCGCCGGGGCCTCGACGACCACGGTGCGGCTGACCGGGACCGTGTTCGTCTCGGCGGGCGCCGGAGTGGTCGCCGACCCTTCCGGTTTCGCCGATCCGGCCACCACGGCGGGCGGTGCGCGCCACCTGTACGCCGTGTTCCCGGTCCTGGCCGCGGTGGCGCCGATCGGCGCGGTCCTGGTGCCGGGCGCCCGTTCCGGGAAGCGGGTCCCGGCCGGGGAGTGACGCGCCGTCCGGGACCGGCCCCGAACCGGTCCCGGACAACACGCGGTCAGCTGCTGGGGGGTTCGGCTCCGACCAGCCACATGGAGAAGAACTGCGAACCGCCGCCGTAGGCGTGGCCGAGCGCCGTGCGCGCCCCCTCGACCTGGTGCTCGCCCGCCCGGCCGCGGACCTGCAGCGCGGCCTCGGCGAAGCGGATCATGCCGGAGGCGCCGATGGGGTTGGTGGAGAGCACTCCGCCCGAAGGATTCACCGGGAGGTCGCCGTCGAGCGCGGTGACCCCGGACTCGGTGAGCTTCCAGCCCTCGCCCTCGTCCGCGAAGCCGAGGTTCTCCAGCCACATGGGCTCGTACCAGGAGAACGGCACGTACATCTCCACGACGTCGATCTGCCGTCGCGGGTCGTCGATCCCCGCCTGCCGGTACACGTCGGCGGCGCAGTCCCGGCCGGCGCGCGGCGAGACGAAGTCCTTGCCGGCGAAGAGCGTCGGTTCGCTGCGCATCGCGCCGCCGTGCACCCAGGCGGGCGGGTGCGGCGAACACCCGGCCCCGGCGCGGTCGGTGAGGACCATCGCACAGGCGCCGTCGGAGGACGGGCAGGTCTCCGAGTAGCGGATCGGGTCCCAGAGCATCGGCGCGGACCGGACCTTCTCCAGGGTGATGTCCGGGTCGTGGATGTGGGCGTACGGATTCTTCAGCGCGTTGCGCCGGTCCTTGTACGCGACGAGGGAGCCGGTCGTGTCGGGCGCCCCGGTGCGGCGCATGTAGGCCCTCACGTGCGGGGCGAAGAAGCCGCCCGCGCCGGCGAGCAGCGGCTGCTGGAACGGGACCGGCAGCGAGAGCCCCCACATGGCGTTGGACTCGGACTGCTTCTCGAAGGCGAGGGTCAGGACGGTGCGGTGCACCCGTGCGGCGACCAGGTCGGCGGCGACGAGCGCGGTGGAGCCGCCGACGGATCCCGCCGTGTGCACCCGCAGCATCGGTTTGCCGACCGCGCCGAGAGCGTCTGCGAGGTAGAGCTCCGGCATCATCAGGCCCTCGAAGAAGTCGGGGGCCTTGCCGATGACGACGGCGTCGATGTCGGACCAGGCCAGTTGGGCGTCCTCCAGGGCGCGGACGGCGGCCTCGCGGACGAGTCCGGCGATGGAGACGTCCCGGCGGGCGGAGACGTGCTTCGTCTGGCCGATGCCGACGACGGCCACAGGTTCATCGGACACGAGCGCCCTCCCCTTCGAGTACGGCGACCAGGTTCTGCTGCAGGCAGGGGCCGGAGGTGGCGTGGGCGAGCGCCCGGTCGGACTCGCCGCGGTGGATGCGGGCCGCGGCCTCGCCGAGCCGGATCAGCCCGGCGGCCATGACGGGGTTGGCGGCGAGCGCGCCGCCGGACGGGTTGACGGTGACGGTGTCGTCGAGCCGCAGCGCCTTGCGCAGGACGACCTCCTGCGAGGTGAACGGGGCGTGCAGCTCGGCGGTGTCGACGGGGCGTTCGAAGGCCCCGGCGTGTTCGGCGGCGAGCCTGGTGGACGGGGACTCGGCCAGTTCGCGGACGCCGAGGCCGTGCGCCTCGATGCGGTGGTCGATGCCGCGGATCCAGGCGGGACGGGGGCACAGGGACCGGGCGGTGTCACCGGCGGCGAGGATCACGGCGGCCGCGCCGTCGCCGACGGGCGGGCAGTCGCCGGTGCGCAGCGGCCGTACCACGTAGTCACCCGCCGGGACCGGTCCGGTGAGCTGGGCGTGGGGGTTGTCCGCGGCGGCGGTGCGGTTGTGGGCACCGATCGCGGTGAGTGCGGCCTCGTCGGTGTCGCCCGCGTCGATCAGGGCCTGGGCCTGGAGTGCGGCGAGTGCGACGGAGTCGGGCCAGAGCGGGCCGACGTAGTAGGGGTCGAGCTGGCGGGTGAGGACGTCGCGCAGGGAACCGGGCGAGGACTTGCCGTAGGAGTAGACGAGCGCGGTGTCGGCCCGGCCGGACCGGAGCTTCACCCATGCCTCGTACAGCGCCCAGGCGCCGTCCATCTCCACGTGGGACTCGGAGACCGGCGGGCAGGCACCGACTCCGTCGAGCGCCATGGTGAAGGAGAAGGCGCGGCCCGCCAGGTAGTCGCTGGAGCCGGAGCAGACGAAACCGAGGTCACCGGTCCTGAGCCCGGTCTCGTCGAGGACCCGGTGGAGCACGGGCATCAGCATCTCGGCCTCGGAGAGTTCGTCGGTGCGGGGCAGATGGTCGGTCTGCGCGAAGGCGACGATCGCCACGTCTCGCATCTACAACAGCTCCTTGTACGCGTCGTAGTCGGCGTCCGGCTCGCCGGTCGGCCGGTAGTGGTCGGGGTGGCGCGCACCCTCGGTCCAGACCGGTTCGACCCGCAGGCCCATGCGCACCTGGTCGTAGGGGATGCCGCCGATCCGCGCGTGCAGCGCGAGGTCCGCGCCGTCGAGGGCGATGTGCGCGTAGACGTAGGGGACCTCGATGTCGAGGTTCGCCGTATGAGAGGCCTTGATGTTGACGACGCAGTACGTGGTCACGGTGCCGCGCGGGCCGACCTCGACCTGTTCCGCGGTGGCGACGCCGCAGGTGGGGCAGGCGCCGCGGGGCGGCACGTAGACCTTCTCGCAGGACGGGCAGCGTTCGCCCACGATGCGTCGCTCGGCGAGCGCCGCGAGGTAGCCGCCGTGGGCGCGGCCGGGGGTGTAGCGGTAGTCGAGGCGGGCCGGGGTGACGATGCCGGTGACGGGGTCGTCGAACGCGCCGCTGTGCGGGGCGGACCGGCCGGGCTCCCCGTCGTACGGTTCGAAGCAGGCGATGTCGGTGATGGCCCCGGTGCGGTCGGGGGCCCAGCGGATCCGTACCCGCATGCCGGTGCGGACGGCCTCGGGGCCGGGGGCGTCCAAGACGTGCAGGAGGGCGGTGTCGGCGCCGTCGAGGCGCACCAGGACCCAGGCGAAGGGGGTGCCGAGCGGCTGGCGCGGGCGCGGATGCGGGTTCCAGGCCCAGGTGGTGACCGTCCCGGTGGCGGCGACCTCGGTGAGTTCGCGGAGCTCGCGCGCGGTGACGGGGTCGTACTCGACGGGCGGGACGAGGATCCTTCCGTCGTCGGTCCGTACGCCGAGGACGGTGCGTTCGCGCAGCCCGGTGAGGAAGGCGCTCTGGACCGGGCCCAGGGAGCGGGTGAAGGGGAATTCGACCACCAGGGGTGCGCTGAGGGTTTCGGGCACGGGTGCCTCCTCGGTTCAGGAACGCCGGTAGACGGGCGGGCGTTTCTCGGCGAAGGCGCGTGCGCCTTCTTCTGCGTCGTCGGTGGCGAAGACCGGCCATCCGCGCTTCAGCTCGGCGGCCAGGCCCTCGGTCTCGGTCAGTTCGGCGCACTCGTACACGGACGCCTTGACGGCCTCGACGGCCAGCGGCCCGCAGGCGTTGATCCGCTCGGCGACGGCGAGGGCCTCCTCCAGCGCGGTGCCGTCGGGCACGACCCTGCCGACCAGTCCGACGGCGGCGGCCTCCTCGGCGCTGTACGGGCGCCCGGTGAGGAGCATTTCGAGCGCGTGGGTGCGGGCGATCTGGCGCGGCAGCCGCACCGTCGAGCCGCCGATGGGGAAGAGGCCGCGCCGGACCTCGAAGAGGCCGAAAGTGGCGCC
Source organism: Streptomyces sp. NPDC002476 (assembly GCF_042889785.1). Classification (NCBI taxonomy): domain Bacteria; kingdom Bacillati; phylum Actinomycetota; class Actinomycetes; order Kitasatosporales; family Streptomycetaceae; genus Streptomyces; species Streptomyces sp. NPDC002476. The sequence continues at coordinate 16,116 of NZ_JBIARH010000049.1, forward strand.
CGCCCCGGCGATCCGGATGTCGGTGCCCTGGAGGATCTCGGTGCCCCCGGCCACGCAGGGGCCCTCGACGGCGGCGATCACCGGTTTGCGCGGGCGGTGGTGGCGCAGCATCGCCTTCCAGTGCAGATCCGGGTCGGCGGCCATCCGGTCGCGGTACCGTTCGCCCTCCATCCCCTTGCCCGCCAGTGCCTTGAGGTCCATCCCCGCGCAGAAGCAGCCTCCGGCGCCGGTGAGGACGATCGAGCGGACCGTGTCGTCCTCGTCCGCGGCGAGCCAGCCGTCGTACAGCCCGACCAGCATCGACAGCGAGAGGGCGTTCTTCGCCTCGGGCCTGTTCAGGGTGAGCACCGTCGTGGCGCCCTCGCGCCGCACGGTGAGGTGTTCCGTACCACTCATCGTCTGCCTCCCGTCTCACGTCCCGGAACAGGTTGCAGGAGGCGAGGAGCCAGTTCAATAGTTTTCTGACAGGCAGTCAGATTTATTGGGCCGCACCCTTCCCCCTTGTGCGTCCCGGCGCTCTAATGACGCCGTGTCCGTCAGCAGCCGGGGTCAGGAGGAGCGGTGGAGTACAACCTTGCCGACCTGTTCGAGTCGGTCGTCGACGCGGTCCCGGGGCGCGAGGCGCTCGTCTACGTCGACCATCCCGGCACGGGCGCGGAGCGCCGGCTGACGTACGCGGGGCTGGACGCCGCCGCCAACCGCATCGCCCACCACCTGCTGGACGCGGGGATCGCCGCCGGGGAGCACGTGGGGCTGCACCTCTACAACGGGGTCGAATACCTCCAGACGCTGCTGGCCTGCCTCAAGGCCCGCCTCGTTCCGGTCAACGTCAACTACCGTTACGTGGAGGAGGAGCTCGCCTACCTCTACCGTGACGCGGATCTGGCGGCACTGGTCTTCGACGCCGAGTTCGACGACCGGGTCCGGGCCGCCGCCCCGAAGGCCCCGACCCTGCGCCATCTGATCCGGGTGGGCGCACCGGCGGAAGCGGTCCGCGGCCCGGACGCGGTGGCGTTCGAGGACGCGGAGGCGGGCGGCGGCCCGGGGCGCGGGTTCGCGCCGCGGTCCGCCGACGACCAGTTCATCATCTACACCGGGGGCACCACGGGCATGCCCAAGGGTGTGATGTGGCGTCAGGAGGACCTCTTCTTCTCGGGTCTCGGCGGCGGCGCGCCGACCGGCGAACCGGTGAAGTCCCCGGAGGAGCTGGCGCGGCGGGTGGCTGCGGGCGGGGACGGCATCACGTTCTTCCCCACTCCCCCGCTGATGCACGGCACGTCGACGCTCACCGCGTTCATCGCCTTCGACTTCGGCCAACGGGTGGTGGTACACCGCAAGTTCGTGCCGCAGGAGGTGCTCCGGACGATCGAGAAGGAGAAGGTCACCAGCGTCTCCCTGGTGGGCGACGCGATGCTGCGGCCGCTGATCGACGCGCTCAGGGGCCCGCTGAGGGGCACCGACTGTTCGTCGTTGTTCTCCGTCTCCAGTTCGGGCGCGATCATGTCGGACTCGGTGCGCGCGGAGTTCCAGGAACTGGTGCCGACGGCGATGCTGCTGAACAACTTCGGCTCGTCGGAGTCCGGGTTCAACGGCACGGCAACGCCCGACTCGGGTCCGGAGAAGGGGTTCCGTCTTCAGGTCAACTCCCGTACGGCGGTGGTGGATCCGGTGACGTACGAGCCGGTGGCGCCCGGTGAGCCGGGGCGGCTGGCCCAGTGCGGCCATGTGCCGCTCGGCTACTACAACGACCCGCGCAAGACCGCGGAGACGTTCTTCCGGCGGGACGGCCGGCGCTGGGTGCTGCTCGGCGACATGGCGACCGTGGACGAGGACGGCATCGTCACGGTCCTGGGCCGGGGCTCGCAGTGCATCAACACCGGCGGCGAGAAGGTGTACCCGGAGGAGGTCGAGCAGGCGCTGAAGGCGCACCCGGACGTGTACGACGCCCTGGTCGCCGGAGTGCCGGACGAGCGATGGGGCAATCATGTCGCGGCGGTGGTGCAGCTGCGCGAGGGCGCCCCGGAACCCTCGCTCGACGACGTCCAGGCGCACTGCCGGGCCCGGCTGGCCGGTTACAAGATCCCCCGGCGGCTGGTGATCGCCCGGCGGATCCAGCGCTCCCCCAGCGGCAAGGCCGACTACCGGTGGGCCCGCGCGGTCGTCGCTTCCCCGCGCGGCGCCGAGGACCGGGACGACGCAACGGCTCCTGGGGCCTGAGACGACGTACGGGTCCTCGGCGGCCGGGTATCGGGCCGGTGCAGCGCGGCCCCCGGCGGGCGGAGCGCGCCCCGGCGCCGCACCTCGGACGGGGCCCGGGCGGCCTCCGCGCCACCCGGACCGGCGCCGGCCCGCCGCGCCCGGAAAGCACCCGAACGGCCCCGCCGCGCACCGGCCGGCGGCCCGCCCTCCGCTCCATCGCCCCCACGCGCCGAAATACCCGGGCAGCGCCCCGTGCCCTGAGCCATTGCGGCTACGTCGGTACCCGACCGCTCACTCTGTGTGGCAAAGGGGGGAAAACGCCCATAGCTTCGGCACATGAGGAAACGACACTTCCAAGCCCTCGTCCCCGTCGTGGTCGCCTCGGCCGCCGGGCTCGGCGCGGCCGTTCCGTCAGCGTCGACCACCACCCCCCATGTGGTGCGTCCCGGCCAGTCGATCCAGAAGGCGGTGGACGCCGCCCGGCCGGGCGACACCGTCGTCGTCCAGCCCGGCACGTACCGGGAGTCCGTCCTGATCGACAAGGCCGGGCTCACCCTGCGCGGCTACGGCGAGCGCACCGTCATCCGTCCGGCGGCCGGGAAGGCGCGGGCGACGGACGCCTGCGCGAAGGCCGGGAGCGGGATCTGCGTCCTGGGACGGTCCGGCGCGACCGTCGACGGGGTGACCCTCGACTCGCTGACCGTCTCCGGCTTCCAGAAGAACGGCGTCTGGGCCTCCTGGACGGACCGGCTGGCCGTCCGGCGCGTGACCGCCGAACGCAACGGCGTCTGGGGCATCGCCCAGGAACGCTCCACGCGCGGCTCGTTCATGGGCAACACCGCGCGCGCCAACGGAGACGCGGGCATCTTCGTCGCCAACACCGTCAGCGAGGAGGGCGGCGCCAGCGACACCCGGGGCACCGAGCTCCAGGGCAACACGCTGTCGGACAACCGGATCGGCTTCACCGCCCGGCGCGTGAGGAACCTGTCGGTCCACGACAACACCTTCACCGCCAACTGCAGCGGTGTGTTCGTGGTCGGCGACGAGGGCAGGCCGCAGGCCGGGGCGATGACGATCCAGTCCAACCGGATCAACGGCAACAACAAGTACTGCGCGAAGACGGAGAGGCTGCCCGCCATCCAGGGCTCCGGCATCGTGCTCACCGGCGCGGCGGGCACCCGGATCCGCTCCAACACGATCAGCGACAACATGGGCGCCACGCCGATGTCCGGCGGCGTCGTGCTGTTCAAGAGCTTCGTGGACACGAAGAACAACGACAACACCGTCAGCGGCAACGTCGCGCTCGGCAACAAGCCCGCCGACCTCGCCAACGGGGACACCGGCAAGGGCAACACCTTCGTATCCAACGTCTGCTCGAAGTCCACACCGGCCGGGATGTGCTGACCGGTGCACCCCCGCACGAGGAGAAGCGAATCGGCATGACCACTGTGAGCCCCAATCCCGCACCCACCCCCGCCCCGACCGCCGCCCACGGCGCCGCCGTCCCCCACCCCGGTGCGGCCCCGCACCCCGGCATGCAGCTGCGCGAGATCGTCTTCGGGGCGGCCCGCGCCGCCGCCGTGCGCGCCGCGGCCCGGCTGGGCGTCGCCGACGCGCTCGGCGACACACCCGCCGACGTGCGGGAACTCGCCGCACTCGTGGGAACCGAACCGGCGCCGCTGCGCCGGCTGCTGCGCGCCCTGTCCTGCTACGGGATCTTCGCCGAGACCCCGGACGGGTGCTTCGCCCACACGGACATGTCCCGCCTGCTGCGCGAGGACGACCCTCACAGCCTCCGCCACATCTCCCTGTGGTGCACCGAGCCCTGGACCTGGGACGTCTGGCCGCGACTCGACGACGCGGTGCGCACCGGCCGCAGCGTCTTCCAGGACGTGCACGGCAAGGGCTTCTTCGACTACCTCCACCAGGACGCCCACGAGTCGGCCCAGGTGTTCAACCGGGCCATGACCACCTCCAGCGTGCAGTCCGCCCTGGACGTGGCCGAACTCCTCGACCTCACCGGGGTGTCCGTGGTCGCGGACATCGGCGGCGGCCAGGGACACGTGCTGGCGAGCCTGCTGGAGAAGCATCCGACGCTGCGCGGCACCCTCATGGACCTGCCGGGCGTGGTGGCGCGGGCGGACGCCCGGCTGCGGGACGAGGGGCCGCTCACCGAGCGGACCCGCATCGTGGCCGGGGACTGCCGCGAGGCCATCCCGGTCCAGGCCGACCTCTACATCATCAAGAACATCCTGGAATGGGACGACGACAGCACGCGCCGCACCCTGCGCAACGTCATCCGCGCGGCCCGTCCGGGCGCCCGCGTCGTCGTCATCGAGAACCTCGTCGACGACACCCCCTCCATGCGGTTCACCACCGCGATGGACCTGCTGCTGCTCCTCAACGTCGGCGGTGCGAAGCACACCAGGGAGAGCCTGGTCGGCCGGATCTCGGACGCCGGTCTGGTGATCGACAGGATCGTGCCGGTCAACCCCTACCTGCACGCCTTCGAATGCGTGGTCCCCGACTGAGTCCGGGACCACGCATTGTGCCCCGGGTCCGGACGGACCCGGGGCACTTCGCCGTACGCGTTCAGGCGGGGGTGGCCCCGCGCTCCCAGCGGTAGAACTCCTGGGCCATGGCGTCCTTGGGGCTGCGCCAGGTCTCGGGGTCGTACGCGCTCACGTAGGCGCCGAGCCGCTCGCTGACGGCCTGGAACTCCGGGTGCTGCGTCACCTTGGCGATCTCGGGGCCCGGCGGGCGTTCCGATTCGATGAGGTGCAGATAGACGTCGCCGAACTGGAACAGCTTGCGCCGGGTGACACCGACGAGGTGCGGCAGTTCGGTGCTGTCGGAAGCGGCGAAGACCCGGGCGATGTCGGGCGCCGAACCCGGTGCCATCCGAGCGACGATCAGGGCGTGGTGCATCGTTGCGTGCCTTTCTCGGTCCCGGCCCGGCACCCGGTCGCGACCGGGTGCCGGCCGTGGGAGGGGTACGGGCGGTCAGCCGGCCGACATCGAGGCGGTGCGGCGCTCCCGGGCACGCTGTTCGATCTTGTCCCGGATGAGCCCCATCTGGACCTTGGAGTTGCGGTTGATGTTGTCGGTCATCCACGCGTCGTCGACGGGTGCGTCGGGCCGCATCGCGAAGTCCTGGGTCCAGTGCATCCTGGTGCCCCCGGGAACCTCGGAGTACTCCCAGCGGATGTCCATGTGCTGGAAGGGGCCCGGCTCGACACGGCGCGCGCGGACCGTGCGGGCGGCGCGGTCGACGGTCCGCTCGGAGACCCAGCTCCAGACCTTGTCGTTCTCGTCGGGATGCATGGTCAGGCGGAACTTCGTCCGGTCGCCGTCCCGTTCGATGATTTCGACGGCGGCGTACTCGCTGAACAGGCTCGGCCAGTTCTCCAGGTCGTTCGTCACGTCCCAGACCAGGTCCAGGGGGGCGGCGATGGTGATGTCGTTCTCGGTGTGTCCGGGCACGTCAGGCTCCTTGCATGAGGCTGTTGTTGACGAGGTCGAGGAATTCACGGGGGGTCTTGCAGCGGTCGGCGTCCGTCGGCAGCGCCCGTCCGTGCCGGTTCTCCAGCACGCCCACGATGCCGAGCAGGCCGAGCGAGTCGAGGCCGAACTCGTCGAAGGCGACCTGGGGGCTCCGTTCCATCTCGCGCGGGTCCACGGTGAGCCCGGCGCCCTTCTTCATCAGCGCGGCGAGTTCGGTGTAGGTCAGTCGGTCGGTCATGAGACTTCTCCTTCTCACGATGGGGTGTCGGTGGAGCGCCGCAGCACCATGGCCGCGTTCGAGCCCATGAGCCCGCGGCTGAGCACCAGCGCCGTCCGCAGTTCGGCGGGGCGGGCGCTGCCGGTGACGACGTCGAGGTCGTGACACACCTCGTAGACGTTCGGCGTGGGCGGTATCAGGGCGTTCTCCATGGCGAGCACGGCGGCGGCCGCGTCCAGCACCGGTGCCCCGCAGTAGGCGCGCCCGATCCCGGACTTGGGGGCCGTCACCGGTACCTGCCGGCCGTGCGAGCCGAGCGCGTCGGCGATCGCCAGCGCCTCGGCTCGGTCGGCGGCCGGCACGCCGAGGGCGTCCGCGAAGACGACGTCGATCTCGTCCGGTGCGCAGTCGGCCTCCCGCAGCGCGCCGATGATCGCCTGGGCGAGTCCCTCCCGGGACTCCTCCCAGCGGCCCGCCCCGGTGAACGTGGCGGCGTGCCCGGCGAGTTCGGCCCGGACGCGGGCGCCGCGCCGGCGTGCCGACTGCTCCTCCTCGACCACCAGCATGGCGCCGCCCTCGGCGGGCACGAAGCCGCAGGCGTCCGCGGTGAACGGCAGGTAGGCGCGGGAGGGTTCGTCGCGGGTGCTCAGGTCGTCGTACCCGAGCTGGCACACCACCGAGTAGGGTGCCAGTGGTGCCTCGGCCGCCCCCACCACCACTGCCTCGGCGCCACCTCGGATCGAGCGGGCGGCGTGGGCCAGCGCGTCCAGTCCGCCCGCCTCGTCACTGGCCACGACGCCGCACGGGCCCTTGAACCCGCCACGGATGGAGATCTGGCCGGTGCTGGCGGCGTAGAACCAGGCGATGGACTGGTACGGGCCCACGTAGGTGGATCCCTGCCCCCACAGCCGTTGGAGTTCGCGCTGCCCGAACTCGCCGCCGCCGGACCCGGCGGCGGTCACCACACCGACGTCGAACGGTGATTCCTCGTAGTCGGCGCGGCCCAGCCGGGCGTCGTCCAGGGCGATGTCCGCGGCGGCCATCGCGAAGTGCGTGAACCGGTCGGTCTGGACGACGAAGCGTTCCTCGATCAGCTCGGCCGCCTCGAAGTCCCGCACCTCGCCCGCGACCCGCAGCGGAAGGTGCTCGCACCCCTCGCGGGAGACCCGGTCGAGGACGCTGATGCCCTCCTGCGCCCGCTTCCAGAACGCTTCGGTACCGGTTCCGCCGGGGGCGACGACACCGATGCCGGTGACGACGGTCCGCCGGGCTCTGCGGCTTCTCATGGTGTCCTCCCACCTGTCCGGGTCAGCGCCACCGCGGACTGGAATCCGCCGAAGCCGCTGCCGACCGAGAGGACACTGCGCAGCTTCATCGGACGCGCGGTGCGCGGCACGTAGTCGAGATCGCATTCCGGGTCCGGGCTCTCGTAGTTCGCCGTCGGCGGCACCGTCTGGTGGACCAGTGCCAGTACGCAGGCGGCGATCTCTATGGCCCCGATCGCCCCCAGTGAGTGGCCGACCATGGATTTGATCGAACTCATCGGCACGTCGTAGGCGTGCGCGCCCAGGGCCCGCTTCACCGCCGCCGTCTCGTGCCGGTCGTTCTGCTTGGTGCCCGAGCCGTGCGCGTTGACGTAGTCGATCTGCGAACCGTCCAGCCGGGCGTGGCCGAGTGCGCGGTCGATCGCCTCGGCCATCTCCAGTCCCTCGGCCGTCAGCCCGGTCATGTGGTAGGCGTTGCCGAAGGTGGCGTACCCCGCGATCTCGCAGTACACGGTCGCGCCGCGGGCGCGGGCGTGCTCCAGCTCCTCCAGGACCAGCACCGCCCCGCCCTCGCCCATGACGAATCCGTCGCGGCGGGCGTCGAAGGGCCGGGAGGCGTGCTCCGGGTCGTCGTTGTTGGGCGAGGTGGCCTTGATCGCGTCGAAGCACGCCACCGTGATGGGGGTGATCGGCGAGTCGGACGCCCCGGCGACGCAGACGTCCACGTGTCCTTCCTCGATGGACTGGAAGGCGTACCCGATCGCGTCGAGTCCGGAGGTGCAGCCCGTGGACACGGTCTGCACCGGGCCGTGGGCGCCGATCTGCTCGGCCACCGCCGAGGCGAGCGTGCTCGGCGAGAAGGCCCGTTCCAGGTGCGGTCCGGCCGGCCGGGGGTCGACGTCCCAGCGGGCGCCGCCGCCGCTGACGGCGACGTAGTCGTGCTCCAGCCGGGTGGTGCCGCCGACCGCGGTGCCGAGCGACACCCCCATCCGCCAGGGATCCACCTTCCCGGGGTCGAGACCGGCGTCGTCCAGGGCCTCCCTGGCACCCACCATGGCGAACTGGACGTAGCGGTCCGAACGGGCGATCTCGTCGGCGTCCAGGCCGTGCGCCGCCGGGTCGAAGTCGCACTCGGCGGCGATGCGGGAGCGGAATCCGGTGGGGTCGAAGAGCGTGATGCCCCTGGTGGCGGTACGTCCGTTCGCGAGGAGGTCCCAGAAGGCCGGTACGCCGATGCCGCCGGGGGCGACGACACCGACGCCGGTGACCGCCACGCGTCGGGTCATGAGGGGGCCTCCGTCCGCTCCGGCGGTGCGACGCGGTCGTCGGATCCGGTGTGTTCGGTGTCGACGTGGCCGAGTTCGGGGCGCGGCGCGAGCGGGCCGAGGTGGAAGACCATGCGCGCCTCGACGTCCCCCACGTTCCGGAACCGGTGGCGCACATGGGGAGGGATCAGCAGTCCCTGGTCGGGCCGCAGTTTGTACGGCTCGTCGTCCAGGTCCACCTCCAGAAGGCCGTCGACGACGTACACGAACTCCTCGGAGTACGGGTGGTAGTGCTCGCCGATGCGGTCGCCGGGCTGGACGATGGCCAGCCCCATGAAGCCGGTGGTGGCTCCCACGGCGGTCGGCGTGAGCATGGCGCGAAGGTCTCCTCCGCGCCTGCGGTTGGGCTGCGTCTCGCTGAGATCCACGATGCGTGGCCGGTACGTGGTCATGACTGCTTTCCTCCTGGCACATTGCGCGTTGTGTTGACGGGTTGAGCGAGAACCCCCCGGAGTGCGGACGCGCGGTTCAGGACTCCGTGGCGCGCCGGTCGGTGATCAGGGACATCTCGGCCCCCGCGAGGAAGTCCGCGATCTCCCGGTCGTCGGTGGGCACGGTGTTCGTGGCGCCGTCGAGAAGGCGTCCGAGCCTGGCCACCTTGCCGGGGCCGTCGATGCCGACGGCCTGGGCGGGCTGCGCGTCGAGGGGTTCGACCGCTTCGAGGAGGCGGACGACCACGTCGTCGCGCTGGAAGATGGTGCTGCTGTCGATGATGCTCGCCGGGTCGTCGGCCGCTTCCTCGTCGTGGCCGGCGAGCAGCCGGGCGAGTGCCATGCCGCAGCCCGGCCTGGCCTGGTAGAACAGCGCGTGCCGGCGTACGTCGGCGGCGGCGTGGCGGCCCGCGGTCACGTGGTGGACGGTGGGGAGCGCCGCCCGGGTGAAGAACATGCGGGCGGAGTCCGGGTCGCTGAGGTCCCGGTCCTGTTCCAGGTACGGGTTGATGGCCTCCTCGACGGCCCGGACCTCGGGCTGGCGGGCGACGTGACGCAGGGCCGCGAGGAGGTCGCCCTCGACCTCGATGGCCCGTACGACGCGGTTGCCGTGCATGAAGAGCGAGGTGCGGCGCAGTCGGGTGTCTTCGTCGACACGCGCGTTCGGGGACTCGTAATCGGCGAGGATCTTGGCCACGATGCCCTCGGTGCCGGGCTGGACGGTGAACGTGAGCGCGTGGCGCACCACCCCGTCGCCCAGACGGGGTGACGCCTGGAGCTTGCCCTTGGCCGTCTCGGGCGCGAGCTCGAACGCCTTCCCGGTCTCCCGCAGGACGCTGAAGCGCAGCGAACGGGTGTCGCGCACGCAGTTGTGCAGCGGCTGGACCGTCTCCACGTGCTCCTCGCTGTTCACCCAGGCGAGGAAGGGCGGGGCGCTCTCCCATTCGCTGGTGATCAGCCACTGCGAGGGGTTCTCGATGGACTGGCACAGCTGGTCGCTGATGTGTCCGGGAACGGACGCCACCTGGTTGCGCAGGTGTTCGTACGCTTCCAGGAACTGCTGCTGGGCCCCGTCGTAGAGGTCGAGCAGCAGCACGACACGCAGTCGGGAACCGTCGAAGGCGGACTGGGAGATCCGTTCCGAGAGGGTGCTGGTCATGTGGGTCTCCTTCGAGACGGCGTCGCGGGCAGCCCGGAGGCATGCCGTCAACCGTCGGTTGGCGAGTGGATTCGGAGCGGGGACTCTCCCTGCGCATGCGGGCGGTCCGCCCCCGTGACAGCGGGCATCGTCTCCGTGACCGATCGTGAAACGCTGGTCCGGGTGGCGCGAGATTTATGAACCGTTCAGGTGAGCGGCCGTCCGAACCGCTCCGACAAGGGCATGGAACAAGGCAACCGAACGGCGTCCGAGCTGGAGCAACTGATGAACGAGAACGTCGACATTCGCGTACCGGTCCTCATCGTGGGCGGCTCCCTGGTGGGCCTGTCCGCCTCACTCTTCCTCGGCCGGCTCGGCATCGAGCATCTGCTGGTCGAGAAGCACCGCGCCACCTCGACGCATCCTCGCGGCCGCGGCAACAACGTGCGCACGATGGAGGTGTTCCGCACCGCCGGCACCGAGCCGGCGATCCACGAGGCGGCGTCGCTGCTCGCCGGCAACCACGGCATCCTGCAGGCGGGTTCACTCACCGGGGACGACCAGCAGTGGTTGTTCAAGGAGATCGACCCGGGTGGCGGACTGGCCCGTTTCAGCCCGACCGGCTGGTGCCTGTGCAGTCAGAACGACCTGGAGCCCGTGCTGCTGGAACAGGCGCTCGGGCAGGGCGGCGATCTGCGGTTCTCCACCGAGCTGCAGAGCTTCGGCCAGGACGCGTCAGGAGTGGACGCGGCCCTCAAGAGCCGGGAGACCGGTGAGCACATCAGTGTGCGCGCGGACTATCTCATCGCGGCCGACGGGGCGCGCAGCCCCATCCGTGAACAGCTGCGGATCGGCCGGACGGGGCCCGGTGACCTGTTCCACAACGTCAGCATCACCTTCCGTTCGCGGCGGCTCGCCGATGTGCTGGGCGACCGCCGGTTCATCGTCTGCTATCTGACCAACCCTGAGGCGGACGGTGCGCTGCTGCCCGTGGACAACGAGAAGGAATGGGTGTTCCACGCCCCGTGGCAGCCCCAGCTCGGCGAGATGCTGGAGGACTTCACCGACGAGCGGTGCGCCGCGCACATCCGCACCGCGGTCGGGGCACCGGACCTCGACGTCGAGATCACCGGCAGGGCGCCGTGGCACGCGGCGGAACGCGTCGCGGAGCGGTACGGCTCCGGCAGGGTGTTCCTCGCCGGGGACTCGGCCCACGAGATGTCCCCCACCGGGGCGTTCGGTTCCAACACCGGCATCCAGGACGCGCACAACCTGGCCTGGAAGCTCGCCGCGGTGCTGCGGGGCGAGGCGGGTCCGGGTCTGTTGGAGACCTACGAGGCGGAACGGCTGCCGGTGGCGCGGGCGACGAGCGCGCGGGCCTCCGCGCGCTCCAGCGAGCACAGCCACCCGGGCTACACCGCGGCCCCGGGAGTGGGCGGCGGGAGGCAGGGCGGGATGCTCGCCGTGGCCCTGGGCTACCGCTATCTCCGGGGCGCCGTGCTGGGCGCCGACCCGGATCAGCCGGTGGTGCCGGAGAAGATGCAGCTGGACGGCAGGCCCGGCAGCCGCGCGCCGCATCTGTGGGTGCGTCAGGCCGGCGGGCGCAAGTCGACCCTGGACCTGTACGAGACCACCTTCGTGCTGCTCACCGACGGCACGGACACGGCGTGGCGGCGGGCGGCCGAGCAGGTCGCCGCCCGGCTGTCGGTGCGGCTGCGGGTGTACGGCGTGGGCCCCGGCGCCGACCTGGAGCCGGAGGACGGGGCCGACTGGGCCCAAGCCCACGGCACGACGTCCGAGGGCGCCGTGCTGGTGCGACCCGACGGTTTCGTCGCCTGGCGGTCGATGGGCTCCGTCGACGATGCCGAGGCCACCCTCCACGACGTCCTGACCTCACTGCTGCACCGGTCCTGACCGGCCCGTCGCACTCCCGGCCGGCCCGGCCGGTGCGGGCTCGCGGCGGACGGGCGGGGCGGAAACGAGGGGCGACGCGAATGATCCGCGTCGCCCCTCTTGCCATGGGGCGGAACATCCTGAATTACTGCTCCAGAAAGATCGACCGAATGGTCGGTCGCCTGCTCGGGAGAGGGAGATCCGGATGACGTCTCTGCTGGACTCGGCGGAACGACTGGGCCGGGACGAGCTGGAGGCACTCCAGCTGGAACGGCTGCGGGCCACGCTGCGCCACGCGTACGAGAACGTCGGCCACTACCGGACCGCGTTCGACGCGGCCGGGCTGCGGCCGGACGACTGCCGCACGCTCGACGATCTCGGCCGCTTCCCCTTCACGACCAAGGCGGACCTGCGGGACAACTACCCCTTCGGCATGTTCGCGGTCCCCGAGGAGCGGGTGCGCCGGATCCACGCGTCGAGCGGGACGACGGGCCGTCCGACCGTCGTCGGCTACACCGAGCGGGACCTGGACACCTGGGCGGACGTGGTCGCCCGCTCGATCCGGGCGGCGGGCGGGCGCCCCGGGCACAAGGTCCATGTGGCTTACGGATACGGGCTGTTCACCGGCGGCCTGGGGGCGCACTGCGGAGCGGAACGGCTCGGCTGCACGGTCGTCCCCGCCTCCGGCGGCATGACGGCCCGTCAGGTGCAGCTGATCCAGGACTTCCGGCCCGACATCATCATGGTGACGCCGTCGTACATGCTGACGCTGCTCGACGAGTTCGAGCGGCAGGGCGTGGATCCTCGCACGACCTCCCTGAAGGTGGGAATCTTCGGCGCCGAACCGTGGACGGAGGGGATGCGGCGCGAGATCGAGGAGCGGTTCGCGATCGACGCGGTCGACATCTACGGACTGTCGGAGGTCATGGGCCCCGGTGTGGCGCAGGAGTGCGTGGAGACCAAGGACGGGCTGCACATCTGGGAGGACCACTTCTATCCGGAGATCGTCGACCCGATCACCGGGGAGGCCCTGCCGGACGGTGAGGAGGGCGAGCTGGTCTTCACCTCGCTCACCAAGGAGGCCATGCCGGTGATCCGTTACCGGACGAGGGACCTGACCCGGCTTCTGCCCGGCACGGCGCGCGTGTTCCGGCGGATGGAGAAGGTGACCGGGCGCAGCGACGACCTGGTGATCCTGCGCGGCGTGAACCTCTTCCCGACCCAGGTCGAGGAGATCGTGATGCGGACGCCGGGCGTCGCGCCGCACTTCCAGCTGCGGCTGACCCGCGAGGGCCGCCTCGACTCCCTGACCGTACGGGCGGAGGCCCGGGCCGGGGCCACCCCCGAGCAGCGGAGGGCCGCCGAGGAGTCGATCGCGGCCGCGGTCAAGGACGGGATCGGAGTCTCGGTGGGGGTCGAGATCGTGGATCCCGGGACGCTGGAGCGGTCGGTGGGCAAGTTCCGGCGGATCGTGGACGAACGCGGCGGGCGGTAGCGGGTCGGCGGGGACGGCGCGGGCGAGGCCGCGCCGTCCCCGCCGAGGGTTCGTGCCGGGCGGTCAGGCGAACCGGTCGCGCAGCTCCCGCTTGAGGATCTTCCCGGCGGCGTTGCGCGGCAGTTCGTCCACGAAGAGGACCTTCTTGGGGGCCTTGAATCGGGCGAGCCGTTCGCGGGCGTGGTCGATGAGCTCGGCCTCCGTCGCCTCGCCTCGCAGGACGACCACGGCCGTCACCGCCTCGATCCAGCGTTCGTCGGGCAGTCCGACGACGGCGGCCTCGGCGACGGCGGGATGGGTGTAGAGCGCGTCCTCGACCTGGCGGGAGGCGACGAGGACACCGCCCGAGTTGATGACGTCCTTGACCCGGTCGACGACCGTGAAGAAGCCGTCCGCGTCGCGCACGGCGAGGTCGCCGGAGTGGAACCAGCCGTCGCGGAACGCCGCCGCGCTCTCCTCGGGCCTGTCCCAGTAGCCCTCGCACAACTGCGGTGAGCGGTAGACGACTTCGCCGGGCGTGCCGTCGGGCACCTCCTTGCCGTCCTCGTCGACGACCCGGGCCTCGACGAACAGGACCGGCCTGCCGCAGGAGTCCATCCGGCCTTCGTGCTCGTCCGGTCCCAGGACCATGGCGAGCGGCCCGATCTCGCTCTGCCCGAAGCAGTTGTGGAACGCGAGGCCGGGCAGCCGCTCGCGGAGCCGTTCCAGCACGGGTACCGGCATGATCGACGCGCCGTAGTAGGCCTTGCGCAGGCCGCCGAGGTCGCGGGTGGTGAATCCGGGGTGCTGGGAGATGCCGATCCAGACCGTCGGCGGGGCGAAGAGGCTGTCCGCCCGGCCGGCCTCGACGAGGTCGAAGATCCGGTTCACGTCGGGGGCGTCGAGGACGACGTTGCTCGCGCCGACGGCGAGGTAGGGCAGCAGGAAGACGTGCATCTGCGCGGAGTGGTAGAGCGGCAGCGAGTGGACGGGCCGGTCGGTGGCGCGCAGGTCGAGCGCCGTGATGGCGCTGACGTACTCGTGGACGAGGGCACCGTGGGTCATCATGGCGCCCTTGGGGAGCGCGGTGGTGCCCGAGGTGTAGAGGAGCTGGACCAGGTCCCGCGCATCCGGTTCGCGCTCCGGGACGAAGGCGCGCGGGGTGGCCAGGGCGTCGAGGAGGGATCCCGGGGCGTCGCGCAGCGCGCGGACGGCGAACGCCTTCGGGACTCGGTCGGCGAGGCCCGGGTCGGTGAGGACGAGGGTGCTGCCGGACTGTTCCAGGATGTACGCGAGGTCGTCGCCCGTGAGGTTCTGGTTGACGGGTACGTGGACCAGGCCCGCGCGGGCGCAGGCGAGGAAGGCGATCAGGTACGCGTCGGAGTTGTGCGCGTAGCAGGCGACCCGGTCACCCGGGCTCAGTCGGTGCTCTTCGGTGAGCACCGCCGCGGCCGTGTTCACGGCGGAGTCGAGTTCCGCATAGGTCCAGGTCCGCTCCGCGTACCCGAGGGCGGTGCGCCCGGGGGTCCGGCGGGCGCTGCGGGCCACGACACCGTCGACTGTGCTGCTCCGTACACCTGTCATGGCGTGATCCTGTGCGGCCGGATCCCTGTGGTCAAGGGGTGCGACGGCGCAAGAGGAGGTCACGGGCGCGGGCAGGGGTCCGCTCACGTACCGGCGGCCCGGGTGCGGGCGTCGAGGATCACGGACGAGGCGGCGGTGTACGGCGGAAGCACGGGCAGCGCCCCGACGGCGGCGACGACGACGGCCACCGCCAGGATCAGCGCGCCGGTCACGACCCGTTTTCCCGGCTGCCGCACGCACCCGGAACGGTTTCAGGGGACCAGGGCCAGCACGGTCGCCGTGACCGCGGCGACCACCGTGCCCATGCCGATGATCACGGCCCTGGTGTGGAGCATGAACAACGACGGGGGGCGGATCGTCGCGGCCTGCGGGTCCTGGGCGCTGTAATACACCGTCACGACGTCGCCCACGGCCACTTCGGTGCGTTCCCGGCGCTCCTCGAAGGTGACGGTCCGTCCGTCGGAGGTGCGGAACTCCAGGGTCGGGTGGGTGCGGACCATCGGCACTCCTTCCGGGTCCGTTCCCTCCTCGGTCCGCACCCTCGTGCACCGCGCGTCGGACGTGAGACCGGCCGCCCACGCGGCCCGCAGCCGCGGTCCCTGGAGCTGCCGGTCCAGCAGAGTGCCCATGACGGTGGCCGCTGACACGGAGACGATGAAATACACGGCGGCCATGACCACAGCTCCCCCGGAACGCTGTCGGGTCCGTGGGGCACGGCATGCCCGACGCCCGAACCCCTCGTACGGATGCCATGATCCTGTGTGCGGCATCCGGTCGGCAAGGGGGACGACCGCCCAGCCCGCTTGGCTCGGCGCCCTCCCGGCGGACGGTCATGCGCCACCCGTACGCCCCTGCCAGTACGGTGCGCGCAGCCGCCGCTTGTACAGCTTGCCGTTGGGGTCGCGGGGCATCGCCTCGATGAAGTCGATGCTCCGGGGTAGTTTGTACCCGGCGAGGCGCTGCTCGCAGTGGAGCAGGATCCCGGCCGCGAGCGCGTCGCCCGGCTCGTGTCCCGGGGCCGGTTCGACGACGGCCTTGACCGCTTCGCCCCAGTCGGGGTGGGGAATACCGAAGACGGCCGCGTCCGCGACGGCGGGGTGCGCGAGGAGAGCGCCCTCGATCTCCGCGGGGTAGATGTTGACCCCGCCCGAGATGATCATGTCGATCTTGCGGTCGCGGAGGAAGAGGTAGCCCTCCTCGTCGAGCACACCGAGGTCGCCGACGGTGAAGAAGTCGCCGACGCGGTTCTCCTCCGTCTTCGCCTCGTCCTTGTGGTAGCGGAAGCCGCCGGTGTTCATCCTCATGTAGACGGTGCCCGGTTCGCCGGGCGGCAGGCGGTTGCCGTCGTCGTCGAGGACGGCGAGTTCGCTGATCGGCCAGGCCCTGCCGACGGTGCCGGGCTTCTTCAGCCAGTCCTCGGCGGTCGCGAAGGCTCCGCCGCCCTCGCTGGCCGCGTAGTACTCCTCGACGCACCTCCCCCACCATTCGATCATGGCCCGCTTGACGTGGTCCGGGCACGGCGCGGCGCCGTGGACGGCATGGCGCATGGAGGTGACGTCGTGGCGCCCCTTCACCTCGTCGGGGAGGGCGAGGAGGCGGTGGAACTGGGTCGGGACCATGTGGGTGTGGGTGCAGCGGTGGGTGTCGATGAGCCGCAGCATCTCCTCGGGCGCCCACTTGTCCATCAGGACGAGCCGGTGTCCGATGTGCAGGGAGGCGGCGGCGAACTGGAGGACGGCAGTGTGGTAGAGGGGCGAGCACACCAGATGGACGTTGTCGTCGAAGGGTCTGATGCCGAAGATGCTGAGGAAGCCGCCGAGATGGCTCTCCTCGGGCGGCTTGCCGGGGAGGGGGCGGCGGATGCCGCGGGGCCGGCCGGTGGTGCCGGAGGTGTAGTTCATGACCCAGCCGAGGGTGCGGTCCCCAGGTGGCGTGCCGGGCTGTCCGTCGAGGAGTTCGCCGTACGGGCGGAAGCCGTCGACCGCGCCCACGGCGTAGCGGCGGTCGGCCGGGAGACCCGCCTCGTCGGCGGCGGCGATCACGGCGGGGGCGAAGCGTTCGTGGGCGATCAGGACCTTGGCGCCGGAGTCGGAGACGATCCAGGCGATCTCGGGTCCGACGAAGTGGTGGTTGACGGGGACGAGGTAGAGGCCCGCCTGGGTGGCGGCGAGGTAGGCGGTGAAGAACTCGACGCCGTTGGGCAGGACGACCGCGAAGGCGTCGCCGCGCCGCAACCCGGCCGCGCGCAGTCCGTGGACCAGGCGGTTGGCCGCGGCGTGCAGCCGTCCGGCCGTCCAGTCCTCGCCGTCGGGGGCGGTCAGGACCGTACGGCCCGGGTCGGCCGCGGCCTGGGCCCAGAAGCCGTTGGGCGGGGGGTTCATGAGGCACTCCGTCCGGCGATGCGGTTGATTCGGTCGACGGCGCGTTCGAAGCCGCGGGTCAGGTCGTCGAAGACGGCGCGCACACTGCGTTCGCTGGTCATCCGGCCCACGATCTGTCCGACGGGGGTCCCGAGCAGCGCGCCGGTCTCGTACTTCTGGATACGAGAGAGCGCCTCGGCGACCAGCAGCCCCTGGAGTGGCATGGGCAGGGCGCCCGGGCCCGAGGGGTCGTCCCAGGCGTCGGTCCACTCGGTGCGGAGCTGTCGGGCTGGTTTGCCGGTGAGGGCGCGGGAGCGGACGGTGTCGCCGGATCCCGCGGCGAGGAGCTTGCGGGTCAGGGCCGGGGAGTGGAGGTCGGCCTCCTCGGTGGTCAGCCAGATCGAGCCGAGCCAGACGCCCTGGGCGCCGAGGGCGAGTCCGGCGGCGATCTGCTCTCCGCTGCCGATGCCGCCCGCGGCGAGGACCGGGAGCGGGCCCACCGCGTCGACGACGTCCGGGACCAGGACCATGGAGGCGATCTCGCCGGTGTGGCCGCCCGCCTCGTACCCCTGGGCGACGACGATGTCGATGCCCGCGTCCGCGTGGTGGCGGGCGTGCCGGGCGCTTCCGGCGAGCGCGGCGACGAGGACGCCTCGGTCGTGGGCGCGCCGGATCACGTCGGCGGGTGGTGAGCCGAGGGCGTTGGCGAGCAGCTTGATGGGGTAGTCGAAGGCGACATCGAGCTGGGTGCGGGCGACGTCCTCCATCCACCCCGTGATCCGCCAGCCGGACGCCTCCCCCTCGGCGAGTTCCGGCACGCCGTGCTTGGCCAGGGTGTCCCGGACGAACTGCCGGTGCCCGTCCGGGATCAGCGCCTCGACATCGGCCTCGGTCACGCCCTCGACCTTCCTGGCGGGCATGACGACGTCGAGACCGTACGGCTTGCCGTCGGTGTGTTCCTGCATCCAGTCGAGATCGCGCGCGAGGTCTTCGGGGGCGGTGTAACGGACCGCGCCGAGTACGCCGAAGCCTCCGGCCCGGGTGATGGCGGCGGCCACCGCGGGGAACGGCGTGAAGCCGAAGATGGCGTGCTCGGCTCCCAGTTTCTTGCTCAGCTCCGTCTCCATGGGGCGCAGGATGCCGCAGCCGGACGGCCGAAGGAAGAGATTTTCTGATGGCACGTCAGATTCTTTGTGACGCCGGGGGCCTCCGTGACGGCGGGGGTGACAGTACTCTCTGCGACGGAAAGAAGTTTCATCGTCGGGGACGATTTCGAAAATTACTTTCGCGCGGCGGGAAGGGGTTTCCGGATGACCGAGGACACGACCGGCAGCAGAGGGATCAGCCGGCGCAGGCTGGGCGGTGGAATGCTGGCCCTGGGCGGGGCACTCGCCCTGGCGCCGATTCCGTTCGCGGAACGCGCGGCGGCCATGGAGTCGGGAGCGGAGTCGTCGGGTATGCACGCGGGATCCGGGACGGGTACGGCGCCCGGGCGCGCCCGCCCGACGCTGCGGCGCGGATCCGCCGCCCGCGCCGGTCTTTCGCCGGAGCACCTGGACCAACTGGTCGCGGACGCGGAGAAGTTCCTGGCCCCCTCCCCCGCGCACCCCTGGTACGCCGGTGCGGTGCTGCTCGCCGGACGCGGCGGCACGGTGGCGCTGCACCGGCCGATCGGCAAGGCCGTGCGCTACTGCGCGTATGACGAGAAGACCGACGCCGGGGTCGAGTTCCCGCCCGACCGGCAGATCGACATGGCCGAGGACACGGTCTTCGACCTGGCGTCGGTGTCCAAGCTGTTCACCTCGATCCTGGCCCTGCAGCAGATCGAGCGCGGGACACTGGAGCTGGAGGCGAGGGTCGCCGCGTACCTGCCCGACTTCGCCCGCGCCGGGAAGCAGGACATCACGGTCCGTCAGCTGCTCACGCACACCTCGGGGTTCCGCTCGTGGATCCCGCTGTACAAGGCGCCGACGCGCGAGGGGCAGCTGGAGCTGCTGTGGAACGAGGCGCCGGCCAACGCGCCCGGCACGGTCTACCTCTACTCCGACCTGAACCTGATCTCGCTGCAACTGGTACTGGAGAGGATCACCGGCCGCGCGCTGGACGTCCTGCTCCGTGAGGAGATCACCGCTCCCCTCGGGATGCGCCGCACGCGGTACAACCCTCCGGCCTCCTGGAGGCCGCGGATCGCGGCGACGGAGGACGCCCGGCTCCCCTGGTCCGGCCTCGACCGAGGGCTGGTCTGGGGCGAGGTGCACGACGAGAACGCGTACGGCCTGGGCGGCGTCGCGGGGCACGCCGGGGTCTTCTCCTGCGCCTGGGACCTCGCGGTCCTCGCCCGCACCCTGCTCAACGGCGGGGCCTACGGCCGGGCGAGGATCCTGTCCGACGCCTCGGTGGACCTGCTGTTCACGGACTTCAACACCGCGTTCCCCGGCGATGCGCACGGGCTCGGGTTCGAGCTCTACCAGCACTGGTACATGGGCGCGATGGCGACCCCGCGCACGGCCGGGCACACCGGCTTCACCGGCACCTGCCTGGTCCTGGACCCGACGACCGACTCGTTCCTGATCGTTCTCGGCAACTCGGTTCACCCGGTGCGCAGTTGGCGTTCCGGCAGCGCGCCGCGCGTCGCCGCCGCCAACCGGATGGCGCGGGCCGTCCCGGTCCGTCCCGTCCGGGGCCGCACGGCGTGGTTCTCGGGGATGGCGAGCGCCGCCACCGCCACGCTCACCCTGCCCGCGCTGCGCCTCGCCTCGTCGCGGGCCCGGCTGACGTCGGCCCTGTGGTGGGACACCGAGCCCGGGTCCGACGTCGTCCTCCTGGAGGCATCCGCGGACGCGGGGGCGACCTGGCAGCCGGTGCCGTTCACCACCTCGCCGCTCGACGG
Organism: Streptomyces sp. NPDC002476; assembly: GCF_042889785.1. Lineage (NCBI taxonomy): Bacteria > Bacillati > Actinomycetota > Actinomycetes > Kitasatosporales > Streptomycetaceae > Streptomyces > Streptomyces sp. NPDC002476. The sequence continues at coordinate 36,396 of NZ_JBIARH010000049.1, forward strand.
GCCCGGCCGCCCGGAGCCCGAACCGCGTCCGACGGGCTCGGTCTCCGGCTGGTCCGGCCGGATCTGGCACCGGCTCGACGCCGGCCTCGCCGCATGGCGCGGCAAGGAGGTGCGGCTGCGCTGGCGGTACACCACGGACCAGCTGTACGTCGGACGCGGAGTGTACGTGGACGCGATCCGGGTCGAGGACGGCGGCCGGACGGTCTTCGACGAGAGCCGGCCCGCCGACACGGCGCGGATCGAGGCGGTGGGGTGGACCGCCTCGGCGGACTGACGCCACGAAGGCGTCCCGGGCAGGGCGCCTTCGTGGTGCCGGACGGTCCGGACGGCGGGGGCGCTCCCGGCCCGCTTCCTCCCGGCCGGGCGATGGGAGAATGCCCCGATGACCACATCACCGCAGGACCGGACGCGCGTCCGGCGGCTCGACGCCGATCGCCTCTCCGAGGAGCTGTACGCGCGGACGGGCCTGCGGCTGACCGTGGAGGGGCCCTGCCCGGGCGGCGAGGTGGGTGCCGCGTACGTGCGATGGCCGGACGGTCGACGGTCCGTGCTGAAGTGGCGTCCGGACACCCGGATCGAGGAGCTGCGGGCGGGCCCCCTGGCGGTGTGCGAGGTGCTGCGCGCGCACGGATATCCCTGCCCGTCGACGGAGTTGGCGGTCCAGGTGGGCCATGCCTCGGTTCTGGTCCAGGAGTTGCTGCCGGGCGCCCCGGCGGACCGCCTCGACCACGACGGGCTGGACCGGGCGCTCGCCCTCAACGAGGCGCAGGCGGGACTGCTGGCCGATCGCGCGGACATCCCGTCCATGCCGCTGTATCTGCTCGACGACGGTCCCGGTTACTGTCTTCACGAGCCGCTGCGCCGGCACAGCCGGCGCAGTCGTGAACTGGAGCGCCGGATCGCGGCGCTCGGCGCCGCCCGTCCTCGGCTGCCGGCCGGCCGGGACGTCGTGCACCACGACTTCCACCACGGCAATCTGCTGTGGACCGGCGGCTTCGTCACCGGTGTCGTCGACTGGGACGGCGCCTGCCGGGGAGACCGCCGGTTCGACCTGGTCACGCTGCGTTTCGGGCTGCACGCGTCCGAACAGGCGCCGGGGGTCACGGATCGTCTCGACGGCATTCTGGACGGCCTGCCCGAGGACGTCCTGCGGGTCTCCTGGGCGCACATGAGTCTGCGCATGGTCGACTGGGCCATCAGGCACTTCGCCCCGGGCGATGCCGGACACTGGATCGATCTGGCCGAGCGACGCCTGTGAGGCAGCACGCTCCGTCGTGGACCGCCCTCCGCTGCCCCGTCGGGGTCTCCCGCGGCGGTGCCGAAGACCACACCGGTGCGGTAGGTTCCCGTGGTGCTCGGTGACGACAGGCCGGATACGGGCGGACGGCATGGCGCGGCGCGGGAATCGCGCGGTGCGACGGCCCGCGAGGCGGGTGTTCCCGGCCCCCGCGGTACCGGCCGGGAGGACGGCGCGAGCGCCGCGGACGTGCGGACCGTACCCTGGTTCGCCCCCTTGCGCGTTCCCGCCTTCCGCCGGTTCGTGCTCGCGAGCCTCGTCTCGGCCACCGGGTCCGCGATGGCTCCCCTCGCCCTCGCGTACGCGGTGATCGGGCAGGGCGGCGGGACCGGATCGCTCGGCGTCGTGCTGGCCACGAACTCCCTGCCGACGATCGTCTTCACCGTCGTGGGCGGCGTGCTCGCCGACCGGCTGTCGCGCAGCCGGATCCTGTTCCTGGGCAACCTCCTGGCCGCGCTCGCGCAGGGGGTTCTCGCGGCGCTGGTGGCCACGGAGCACGCGACGACCGCGTCGATCGCCGGGTGCGGTTTCGTCTCGGGGATCGCGGTGGCGTTCACGGCCCCGGCCGCGACGGGCGCGGTGGGGCAGATCGTCGCCGCCGAGCATCTGCAGCAGGCCAACGCGCTGCTCCGGCTGCCGGGCAACGCGGTCAAGGTGCTCGGTCCCGTCGCGGCGGGGTTGATCGTCGCGGCCGGCGGCCCCGCCTGGGCGCTGTCCTGGGACGCGGTCAGCTTCCTGGTGGCGGCTCTCCTGCTGCTCGGGCTGCGGCTGAGTTCGCCGGTCACGACCGGTGGCCTGCTCGCCGGTCTCAAGGGCGGCTGGTCCGGCTTCCGGTCCCGGACCTGGCTGTGGACGTACACGGCCGCCGGAACGGTGGTGGTCGCCGCGTGGCTGGCCGGTTTCCAGCTGCTCGGCCCCGTCGTCGCGGCCGGGCACTACGCCGGGGCCCGTTCCTGGGGGCTCGTCCAGGGGGCGTTCGCCCTGGGGCTGCTGGCGGGGACGGTGGTGTGTCTGCGCTGGAAGCCGTACCGCCTGCTGGCCGTCGCCGTCGTCACCGGCGGCGCACTCTGCCTGCCGCCCATGGCACTGGGGCTGGGCCTGGCCCTGCCCTGGGTGCTGCTCGGTGCGGTGCTCGCGGGAGTCGGGCTCGACATCGCCATCGTGGCCTGGACCACCGCGCTCCAGCAGCACGTTCCCCAAAACGAGTTGGGGCGCATGAGCGCGATGAACGGGGTCGGGGAGCGCGTGGCGGTCCCGCTGGGCTATCTCGCCACCGCGCTCGCCGCGCACGCCCTGGCCGACCGGACCATGCTCCTGGTCTGCGCCGGGGCCATCGCGGCGGCGACGGTCCTCAACCTCTGCGTACGGGACGTGTACCGCGTCAATCGCCGCTGAGCGGAGGGGCACGGCGCGGCCGGTCCGGGCTCGGGGCCCGTCGGGTCACCCGGCGGGCTCTCAGCGGGTGTGGTCGGCGGTGACGTCCGCGGACAGGTGGCGGGTCCGTTCCGCCGTGTCCCACACCTGACGGCGGCGACCCCGTCGAAGGGGCGGGTGGAGACGGCCGCTCCGCCGGTGGCGGCGAGGCGTTCCAGGACCAGGACGGACTGTCCGGCACGGGCGAGGCAGGCGGCGGCGACCAGACCGTTGCGGTCTCCGCCCACGATCAGCGCGTCAGGGCGGCCGGGTGCGGGCATGGTCCTTCGTGGCACGGGGCGCTCACACCGGGCCGGAGGCGGTGGGGCCGCCGCCGGGCGGTGCGGGGGGTCCGGGGCGCAGTTCCGCGACGCGCCGGTACAGCTCGACCGCCTCCGTTCCCCTGCCGACCTGCTCCAGGCAGTGCGCCTCGTCGTTGCGCGCGGCGAGGGTGTCGGGGTGGCCCGAGCCGAGGACGCGCTCGCGGGTCTCGGCGACCTGGTGGTAGAGCGTGAGCGCGTCGGTCCAGCGGCCCGTCCAGCCGAGGCCGACGGCGACCTCGCGGCGGCTGACGAGGGTGTCGGGGTGGTCGGGGCCCAGGACGCGTTCGCGGATGGCGCAGACGTCGCGGGCCTCGGCGAGCGCCTCCTCCCAGCGGGCGAGGCGCCCCAGGTTGACGCCGAGGCCGTGGCGGGCACGCAGTGTCTCGGGGTGGGTGGGGCCGCTCGTCCGGGTGCGGTCGCCGACGAGGGCGCGGTACAGCTCCAGGGCTTCCGCGCTGTGTCCCAGGCGGCCGAGCGCGATACCGGTCTCGTAGCGGGCGGCGAGGGTGTCGGCGTGGTCGGGGCCCAGGGAGCGGGTCCGGCCGCGGACGACGTCCCGGTAGGTCCGCAGGGCTTCCGTCCACCGTCCCAGCCGGCCGAGCGCGTAGGCCACTTCGTAGAGCGTGACCAGGGTGTCGGGGTGTTCGGCGCCGAGTACCCGGGCGCGGGCGGCCGCCACCTCGCGGGCCATCCGGCAGGATTCCTCCGGGCGGCCGAGCCTGCCGAGGGTGAAGGCGAGGTTGTGGCGGCAGCGCAGGGTGTCCGGATGGTCGGGGCCCATGGCCCGTTCCCGGGAGGCGAGGACGGTGACGTACAGCCGGTGGGCGTCGGCGTGCCGTCCGAGCCCGCCCAGCACGTACGCCATCTCCTGACGGGCGGCGAGCGTGTCGGGGTGGTCGGGGCCCAGGACGCGTTCGCGGCCCCGGGCCACCCCGCCGAACTCCCGCAGCGCGTCCTCGGACCGGCCTGTGCGTGCGAGGGTGAAACCGATCTCGTATCTACTGGACAGGGTGTCCGGATGGTCGGGGCCGAGGGCCCGCTCGCGTTCGGCGGCGACCGCGCGATGCGCCGCCTCGGCTTCCGCCCAGTGGCCGAGCCGGCCAAGGTCGAGGCCCGCGCTGTGGCGGCCGGCGAGGACGGAGAGGAGTTCCGGCGACAGGGCGGGCCGCTCCGTCGCCGCGGGTGGCGGTTGCGCGGCGAGATGCCACGGGCCGGTGCCGGTGATCCGTTCCGCGGCGGGGGGCCACGGGCCGAAACCGCCGGAACCGGCGCCTGTGGCAGTTTCGCCGGCCGCCGGAAGCCACCGTCCGCCGGTGGTCCAGTCGTCGGTGAGGCCCGCGCGGTGGTCGGGTGGGGCGGTCCGCGCAACGCCTCCCAGGGCCTTGTGTCCGGTGGTCATGCCGCGGGCCCAGACCGGCAGTTCCCGCCCGGGACGCTCGACGGGTGCGAGCGGCACGGACGGGAGGTGCGCCGTGAACGGAACGTGTCCGGTGGGCCCGGGCCGGGGCTGTTCGCCGCTGCGTCCCACGGCGATCCGCCGGCGCAGGTCGCTCGCGTCGGCGGGCCGCTCCTCCGGTTCCTTGGCCAGCAGGTCCAGGACGGCACGGTCGAAGAATCCGGGGAGTTCGGCCCGGCGGGCGCGCAGGGGCTCGGGCGCGGTGTCGCGGTGGCCGACGAGGACGGCCCAGGTGTCGTCGAGGTCGAACGGCGGCGTCCCGGTGGCGATCTCGTACAGGACGCAGCCCAGTGAGTAGAGGTCGCTGCGATGGTCGACCTGGCCGCCGCCGATCTGTTCCGGCGACATGTAGTGCGGGGTGCCCATGGCGATGCCGGTGCCGGTGAGGCGGGAGGTGAAGCCGATGTCGCGGCCCAGTCTGGCGATGCCGAAGTCGCAGATCTTCACCGTGCCGTCGGCCAGGCGCATGATGTTGGCGGGCTTGAGGTCGCGGTGCACGATGCCCTGCCGGTGGGTGTAGCCGAGGGCGTCCGCGACCTGCTCGGCGATGTCGACGATGTCGGAGACCGGGAGCGGGCGCTGTCCGTTGGCCTCCAGGAGCTGGCTGAGGTTGCGGCCGTCGAGGAACTCCATCACCAGGAAGAGGACGCCGTCGTCCTCGCCGAAGTCATGGACGACGGTGACGCCGCGGTGCTGGAGCGAGGCGGCCACATGGGCCTCGCGGCGGAAGCGCTCGCGCAGGACACGGGTGAACGACTGGTCGTGCTGGGGCCCCATGGGCTTGAGGCATTTGACGGCCACCTGACGGCCCAGCGACTCGTCCCGGGCACGCCACACCTCGCCCATGCCCCCGCGCCCGATCAGATCGAGCAGTCGGTACCGGCTCTGGACCAGCCTGGTGTCCGCCATGTCGTGCTGTCGCCCCCGTCGCTGTGCCCACTGCCCTCCCCGGCCCGTCCAGTATGGCGGCCCCGCCGCGCGATCCGTACGCGGCCGGTGGGCCCGTCCGGTCCGGGGCGTGGCGACGGCTTCCGCCGGCACGCGGCCGGGCGGAGGCCGTCGGCGCGGCCGGGTGGCCTCCCCGGAGGCGACGGGGTCGTCCGGCGTCGGCCGCGGAGCGGGGGCCGGTGGTTCAGCGCTGTTCGCGCAGCACGGTGAGGCGGCGTCGGTATTCGTCCTCGTCGATCTCCCCGCGGGCGAACCGTTCGGCGAGCTGGTCCTCGGCCCGTCGGCCGCCCCAGTCGGCCTCGCCGGAGGGCGTACGGGGGCTTCGACCGCGCCCGCCGCCGAGGTAGTGGATGAGGGCGACGATCCCTGCGGTCAGCAACGACAAGAACACCACCATGATCACGGCCATGAGGAGCCATCCGCCGCCCCAGCCGCCGTCGTACCACATCATGCCGATCTCCTTCTGTCGGACGGCCGCCCGTCCCCGTTCCCAGTGTGGCGCGGTGCGCCGTCGGCCGGGGGCGGGCGGCACGGGCCCTGCCGGGGGCCGGGCGGCCCGTACGCCCCTCGCGTCAGTCGTGGGGGACGACAGCCACGGGGCAGCGTGCGTGGTGGATGGCGGCCTGGGTCACGGGGCCCAGATGCGGCGCCAGCGGGCGATGGTGCCTGTGCCTGCCGACGACCAGCAGATCGGCGCCCTCGGCGGCCCGCACCACGGCTTTGGCGGGGCTGGCGAGCACGGCGCGGTCGACGACCTCCACCGTCGGGAACCTGTCGCGCCAGGGGCGCAGGGACTGGCCGAGGAGCTTGCGCGCGTCCCGGGCCAGCGCGTCCGTCACGTCGTGGTCCACACCCCAGGGCACGTACGCGTCCACCGGCAGGCTCCGGCCGTGCACGGCCCGCAGGGGGATGCCGCGGGCGGCGGCGGACGCGAAGGCGAATTCGAGCAGGTCGTCGCAGGGGCCGTGCGGGTCGACCGCCACGACCACGCCGCTCGTCACGACCCGCCGGGGTTCCGGCCCGTCCTCGTCCGTGCCCGCCCGCACCAGGACTGCCGGCCGCTCGGCGCGGGACACGACGGGCAGGCTGATGTCGCCGAGGAAGTAGCTTTCGACGGGCGCCAGCCCCCGCGAACCGAGCACGACCATCTCGGACTCCGATGCCGCGCGCAGCAACGCGTCCTCGGCGTCGTCGGCGACCAGGCTGCCGATGACGGAGAGGCCCGGGTGGCGGGCCTGGAGCTCCGCCTTGGTGTTGTGCACGATCCGCCGCGCCCAGTAGTTCTGGTCCATCTCGCCCGGCACGCGGGTCGGTTCCGGCACCAGCAGGGGCCACGCGTGGAGCAGGCGCAGGGTGAGCCTGCGCCGCTCGGCCTCGTCCGCGGCCCAGCGGGCGGCGGCCAGGCTCTCCGGTGACCCGTCGAGGCCGACGGTGACGACTGGCTCCATGACGACTTGCCTCCGTCTCGCGAGAAGCGGGGAACGACGGTGTGCGTGCCGCACTCCCCGCACCGCTGTCGCCGCCGTGCCTCGGTACGGGCCGGGCCCGGACGGCGGCGGCGACTCCCGGGAGGGAGCGTCCGCGGGAAGGGGGCGGGCGCGGGTTCCGCTCGTTCGACGCGGGCCCGCTCCTTCGAGGAGTACCGCAGATGCGCCGGTGGCGCACACGGAACCCGTCGAGGGACCCGTCGGGAAGCCCGTCGGCGAGGGGAAGGCGGTCTCACGTCCCGCCGGAGGTGCCGCGGGCCCCGTCGTCGGTCCGGTGGGTCAGGTGCGCGGTCACGGACACGACGCCGTCGACGCCCTGGCACAGTCGTTCGATGACGGGGACCAGGCTCTCGAACTCGACGGATCCGGTGAGGACCACCTGCCCCTGCCGGACCTCGGCGGTCACCGCGGCGGCGTCGAGTCCCATCGTCCCCCGCAGCACGTCCCGGTCGATCTCCTCGCGGATGGCCTCGTCACGGCGCAGGAAGACCCGGAGCAGGTCCCTGCGGCTGATGATGCCCAGCAGCTTGTCCTCCTCGTCGACGACGGGGAGCCGCTTCACGTCCTGCACCTCCATCAGACGGGCCGCCTCGACCACGGTCCACTCCGGACGCGCGCACACCGCGGGGGCCGACATCAGTTCCTCCGCCCGGGCTCCCTCCGCCTTGGCCCGCTCCCACGCCTCGACGTGCGGGATCGGCGTCAGGCCGGACGGGTCCGCCCGGTCGGAGCACTTGCGCAGCAGATCGGCCTCGGACACCACGCCCATGGGCCGGCCCAGTTCGTCCACCACGGGTACCGCGGTGACGTCGTTGTCCGCCAGCAACCGGACGATCTCCTTGAACGGCAGGTCACGTCGCGCCCGGACGACGTCCCGGGTCATGAGCTCGGCGACCGTTCGGTGCTCCATGTCATTCCCCTTCGGGATGCGACGGCCGGCAGTCCGGAAGCGGTCGTCCACGGCCGGAAGTGGTCATGTGTCGAGCGGATCAGGAATCCCGGCTCGCGGGGTTGGGCCGACCGGGCCACACCTCGGGTCCGGTGGACCCCGGGAGCGGCCCGCCCGGCCCCACGGCCCGGTGCGTGCCGCGCGGCACGCCGTGCGTCCGTCGGCGCCCGCCCCTCATTGGCCGGCCTTCGGACGCAGCGTCCCGCATATACGGAACGGTGCGCGCCCGTCGGGTGCCGGTCGGCCCTGCGGTGGCTCCGGCTGGCCCGCAAGGTGAAGGGGGCCGATAGTGGAGGAAGGCGGGCGGAACCGGCACCGGTGCGGCGGTCCGGGAGGACGGCGCGGCGGGAGGAGGGTGCCGTCGATGTCGAAGGCCACGAGCACCGACCTCTACGAGGTCACCATGGCCCAGTCCTATCTGCGCGAGGGCATGACGGGGCCCGCCACGTTCAGTCTGTTCGTCCGCGAACTGCCGCCGGACCGGGGGTTCCTGGTCTGCGCCGGCCTGGAACCGGTGCTCGCCTGTCTCGCCGACTACCGGGTGGACGCGGAGGACGTGGCCGTGTTCGCCTCCGTCACGGGACAGCGGCGCGAGGAGCTGGCACCGCTGCTCGGCCTGGAGTTCGAGGGCGAGGTCCGGGCGGTGCCCGAAGGGCGCATCGTACTGGCCGGTGAGCCGCTGCTGGAGATCACCGCCCCTCTTCCGCAGGCCCAGCTCGTGGAGACGTACGTGCTCAACCAGGTGAGCCATCAGACCGCCGTGGCCTCCAAGTGCGCCCGGTGCGTGCTGGCGGCCGACGGGCGCCCGGTCGTGGACTTCTCCCTGCGCCGCACGCACGGCATCGAGGCAGGGCACCAGGCCGCCCGGCTGGGGGCCATGGTCGGTTTCGCCGGGACCAGCGACGTGGCGGCCGCGCATGCCGAGGGCCTGACCGCGGTCGGCACGATGGCCCACTCGTATGTGGAGGCGTTCGGCACCGAGGAGGACGCGTTCCGGGCCTTCGCCCGGTCCCACCCCGGCCCGGTGACCCTGCTCGTGGACACGTACGACACCGTGGCGGGCGTGGAGACGGCGGCGAGGGTGCTGCGCGAGCTGGGGCTCGGCCCGGGGTGCGCCGTCCGTCTCGACAGCGGGGACCTCGGGGACCTGGCCGTGCGGGCCAGGGCCGTGCTCGACGCCGCCGGGCTCCGGGAGACCCGGATCGTGGCGAGCGGTGGTCTCGACGAGTTCGCGGTGGACGAACTGGTCCGCGCGGGGGCGCCCGTCGACACGTTCGCGGTCGGCACCCGGGTCGGCGTCAGCGCGGACGCTCCGTACCTGGACTCCGCGTACAAGCTGGTCGAGTACGACGGCCGCCCGGTGATGAAGCTGTCGTCGGCCAAGGTGACGGCCCCGGGCCGCAAACAGGTGTTCCGGCGGCCGGCCGGGCGGATCTCGTCGCTCTCGTCGACGAGCGGCCGCCGCCCGGCGCGGACCCGCTGCTGGAGGCGGTCATGCGGGAGGGACGCCGCACCTCGCCCCGCACCGGGCCGGCCGAGGCCCGGAAGCGGTTCACCGCCGATCTCGCGGCGCTGCCGCCCCGGGCCCGTGCCGTACGGGCACCCGTCGCGCCGAGGGCGGAGCTCTCCCAGCGCCTGGTCTCGCTCACGGCGGAGGTCCGCCGGTGCATCGAGGCGCGTCTCGCGGGGGACGGCCGCCGTTCCTTCCCGCCGGGCCGCGCGGCCCGGCGCGGGATACCGCCCGGCCCGTCCGGATCCGTGCGGCAAGGCCGTCCGGCCGGGCGGGGCCGGACGGAACCGGGACAGGGGCCGGTCGGCCCATGTCCCTGAGCCGGTCGCCCGGCGATGCTGACCCCGGACCCACCCACAGGAGGCTGTCGATGAGCACTTCTCCGACCCGTGTCACCGCCCTGCCCGCCCAGTACCGCACCCGGTTGCTGCGCGTCGGCCGGGAGGTCAACTTCGACCAGGGCGTCCGTCTCTTCGACGAGGGGGACTTCGCGGACCGCTTCTGGATCCTGCGCTCGGGCGCCGTCACCCTGGACTTCCGTGTCCCGGGCGGCCGCCCGGCCGCGATCGAGAATCTGGGACCCGGTGAACTGGTGGGCTGGTCCTGGCTCTTCGAGCCCTACCTGTGGCACCTCGGAGCGGAAACGATGACTCCGGTCCGCACCCACGAGTTCGAGGCCGCGACCATACGGATGATGATGGACGCGGACCCCGCCTTCGGTTCCGCCGTCGGCCACTGGGTCGGACAGGTTCTCGCGCACCGGCTGCAGGCCGCGCGGATCCGTCTGCTCGACCTCTACGCCCCGCACGGCGGCGGTTCCCTCTGACGACCTGGGGAACAATAGGGAGTGGATCGGCGAGCGGCGTCATGCGGCTTCGAATCCAAGACGGAGGAGGGAGGCGGATGCGGTCTCCTCTGCTCGAACGCAGCTGAGAGCTCGGGGAAGGGGCGTCGGTGACCGACGACGACGCGGGAGGCGGAGTCGCAGGGCGTCGGGAGCCCGCTCCCTATTGCTCCCCAGGTCGTAA
>NZ_JBIARH010000050.1:0-43434 GCF_042889785.1 Streptomyces sp. NPDC002476
AACAGCTCGCTGCCGGTGAGTGAGGCCGTGATGAGTCTGCAAGCGCTCCGTCATCGTTCGGGCCCGCGGTTCTCCGCGTGGCGGCACGCCGTCGGAAAGCAGCTGCCCGCGCGGGCGTCGCTGCTCGGTTCCCTCGTGCCGGCCTCCGGCTGGGCCCCGGACTTCCTCACCCCCGGCCCCGACCACGCATCCCCCACCACAGGGGCGTTCGAAGCGATACGAGCCACACCGCGAAGACGTCTCACGGCCGAACTGCGCCGCCTGTCGAGCAGCCACCGCCTGCCCGCCTGGACACAGCTGCTGGCCGACGGCGACCGCGACACGCTGGACACGGTGACCGACACACTGGCCGCCTACTACGACGTCGCGGTAACCCCGTTCGTCGACCGGATGCAGGCCGTACTGGACGCCGACCGTGCCTGGCGGGTGCACACCATGGCACACCTCGGCGTCGGCGCCGTACTGGCCGGCCTGCACCCACAGGTGCGCTGGGAAGAACCCGTGCTGGAACTCCCCGGCCCACCCGGACAAGGCCAGATCGACTTCCACCTCGAGGGACGCGGACTCCTCCTGTCCGCCCACATCTTCTGCGGCTCCCGCCCCCGGGCACTGCTCAACGAGGTCGGCACCCCCGTTCTTGTGTACGCGCCCGCCTGGAATCTCCAGAGCGACAGCCTCGTCGCCACACCACCGGACACCCGGCCACGCTCATCCACAGCCCTGGCGACACTGCTCGGCCGCACCCGCGCAGCCGCCCTGGAAGCCCTGGCATCCCCCACCGGCCACACCACCAAACAACTCGCCCAGACCCTCGCCATCTCCCCCGCCACAGCCTCGGAACACGTCACCGCCCTACGAGACGCCGGCCTCGTCACCAGCCTCCGACAAGCCAACACAATGCGACACACCACCACCGCCTTGGGAACCAAACTCATCTCGACCGCAACCGGCACCGGCACCGGCACCGAGGGAATCCAACTGCCCTGACAAATGCGTGCGACGGACAGCCCTGCCCGAGCGACGGCCAAGACGAATCCGAGGGAGTGTCATGAATCAGGTGTGATCTTTCCCGAAGGAGTCACCTGATTCATGACACTCCTTTCGCCGACCGAGCCGGTGCCCGCATGTTGAGGGGTGTGTCACGGGTATCGGCTACGGGTGAGTATCACGTGCAGTGCGAAGCCGGGCAGGGCTGATGCTCCGGTGGGGAAGGGGGCAGCATGACGGGGGACGGGTCGCGTGCCAGGCGCCTCGCGCGGCGGGTGGGCCAGTGGGCGTCGCACCGGCCGCGCCTGGTGGGGGCGGCGCTGGGCCTCGGCGCGGCGCTGGTGGTGGCGGGATGTGGGCTGGCGTTCATCGTGACGGTGCAGAGTAGGCCGCTCGTCGCGCTGCCGCTGTTCCTGGTGGCGATCGTTGTGGGGGTCACGCCTACGTTCGTGAGGAAGGGCATGTGGTCGCTGGCTCTGGGGCTCTGCCTGATGTTCCTCCTGCTTGTGGCGTCGTTGGGTGTCAGTCAAGCCATATTGAACTGGCGCGGCGAAGAGATGCCCGCGACGGTCACCAAGATCGTCCACATTGAGCGTTCGGCAGGCACCGGTGAGAAGTACCACTGCATGCTCCGTCTCCCCAACGGCCGCACGAAGTTCTTGACCGACAGGGAGGCCTGCGGCGTGTCCACCCGCGTCGGTGACCACGTCCGCGTATACGTCGACCCGTACAACCGCCTGGACTTCCTGAATGCGACGGCGCCCTGGCCCTGGCTCACGCCACCCGTCGTCGGGACGGCCCTCGGAGTGCTCACGCTGATGGCGGTCGTGACGGCGTCCCTGGCGATGGGAAGCAGGCAGCGCACCCTCGACCAGTCACCCGGTTCGAAGTCATCCGTTGGGTACGAACGCGGTGAAGGAGCTGAGTGAACTCGACGTTCTCGATCAGGCCGGTGGGCCCAGGACGCGTTCACCGCCGCCCCGCCCAAGAGCCTCCAGGCCCAGATCAACTTCCTGATGAAGCAGCTCAAGACAACCAAGGCCGTCGCCGCCGAACTCGGCATCAGCCAGCGCTCCGTCGAGCGCTATGGCCACGAGGCCGGGGTCGACCTGCTTGTGCCCCTCCATCGCCGCGAGGAACTGCTCGTCCGTGAGGTTCTTGGTGACGCCGAGGTCGGCCATGGTGTCGACGTAGGCGGTCTTGAGCCGGTCGTGCCACGGATCCAGGTACGCGCCCGTCTCCCGGCGCAGGCACGCCTCCATCGGAGCCACGTTGTAGCCGAGCTCCTGGGCGTAGGTGACGGTGTGCGTCCGGTACCAGGCCGGGCCCTCCGGTCGCTGCCCGCTGGGCGTGAACGGGCTGGGCAGGCGCGCGTCCAGCACGATAGGTGTCACATAGGCAGGTTCGGCGCCCTCGCCGCGGGCCTGCTTCTCGGTCCACGCTGGGGCGCCGCGGCACCGGTGCACCAGGAGCGGGGGCACCACCGGGGGCGCCCCGAGCACCGGGAACCGGGCCGGTATGCGATCACCGGGTTCGGCGGTCATGTTCCGCTTGGGTGTCTCGGGCTCCGCTTGCCGCCGTGTCGGCGCGCTCGGCGCCCCGCCGTGCACGCTGCCCGTACTACCCCGTCGCCGCATTCCCGGCCGGCAAGGGTGCCCGCTGGTCGTTGTCGGGTAGGGCCTTTGGTCACTCTTGGGATCGAGACGGCCGGCAACTCCTCCTGTGGTCCAGCCCGGTGTGTGCTGAGCTGGTGAGTGTGCGGCGACGGGACCGTCGCCGGGACGGGCTGCGGTCGGGGGCCGTGGGCGAGGGCACGCTCCCGGACGCCTTCCTGGACCCTGGCGAGGACGGCCTCGGCGAGCGTCCGGCGGGTCTGCTCCACCGTGTCGACGTCAGTCCCTTGCTTCCGGGACGCGGCCGGCCTTCCGGTCCGAGTGGAACGGCCGCGGGCGCGACCTCGAGGCGGCAGGCACGGCGACGGTGCGCGGCCGGGTACGGGAGCCCAGGCGGTCCGCGCGACGCACCGCGTGGACGCGGGAAACTACTGGTGTTCGCAGCGGACGATGTACCGGATCCTGTCCGCCGCTGGGCAGAACGGCGAACACCGCCGACAGGCCACCCACCCAGAACGATCCTCGAACTGGTCGCGCACGGGCCCTCTCAGGTGTTCACCTGGGACATCACCCGGCTGCCCGGTCCGGCCAAGGGCATCTGGTTCCACGCCTACGTGATCAGCGACATCTTCAGCCGCTACATCGTCGGTCACACGGTCGAACGCGCCGAAACCGCCGAGCAAGCCGAGGAGTTGATCCGCGAGACCATCGAACGCGACGGCATCGTGCCCCACACCGTCCACGCGGGACGCGGCACCCTCATGACCAGCAAGAAGGTCTCCCAGCTGCTGACCGGCCTCGGTGTCACCAGGAGCCATTCCCGCCCCAGGGTGAGCGACGAGAACCCGTTCAGCGAAAGTCCGCAGACGGCGGCCCCGGGCGCCCGTCGCCGGAGCGCGACGGGCCGAAGCTGGGACCCGCTGGTGAACGCGTCGCCACGAGCAGGATCATGGGTCCATATGGGTGATATTTCCATATTTTCCTACATAAACGCTACGAGCATGCTCTAGCTTGCCCGGAGTGCACGCCAGATCACTCTGGGCAGGCCCTCGCTTTGGAGGCAGGGTCCACTCCTGTGGTTGTGCTCTGGTCGAGGGTCAGGGGTGGACAAAGGGGAGAGAGGCCTCGATGCGAATAGCCACGCGTACCTCCGGGCGATGCCCTTGGACGATGTCGCGCGAAGGGGGGTGGGGTTGTCTGCGTATGGTGCTGAGGCCGGTGCTCGCGTTACTACTGGCTGTGCCGGTTCTCTTTGTCCATACGCCTGCCCAGGCCGCCGGTGGCACGCTGAACGTGTCGGTGGAGGCGGTCCAGGAGACGGTGAAGTCCGGTCAGGGCGCGTCTTTCCGGGTGCAGTGGACGTGCAGCGGCAGTGGTACATGTGATGCCGCGACGATCTCGGTTCCGGTACCGACGGCGCTGGCGTCGTCGGATGCGTTCCCCGATGGTGTTCCTCTGACGGTGACGAGCCAGAGTTCGCTCCAGATCAACGGGGTTGTTGTGCCCGGGGCGGCCACGATCGTCGGTACCGGCCCGGACCGGAAGCTTGTGTGGACCTTCCCGGCGACCGTGGCGACCGGCACCTCCGACGCCGTGTCCTTCACGCTCACCCCGCCGAACTCGGTCACGCCTGATGGGGCGAAGATCACCCCGGAGGTGACCTTCGCGGCCACCGGCACGGCGCCGGTCACGGATTCGGCGACCACGACCGTGACCTCAGACGTCTCCCTGAACGTCTCCAAGGTCAAGTTCGACCCCACCAGCGTCCCGTACGTCAATCAGCAGGTGACCTATTCGATCCTGGTGGGCTACGACTCCCAGTTCCCCACCACGGGCGCTCCCATCCAGTATGCCCGCACGATGGCGGATGTCTGCTCCGAGCCCGGAACGCAGGCGCTTGAGAACCTGACCGTGGTTGACACTCTTCCCACCGGGGCGCGGTTCGTGAGCGCCACGCACGGCGGTGTGTACGAAGCGGCGACGAACACCATCACCTGGAGTCTCGGCTCCTCGGTCAAAGACACCGCGCCCTACGCCTGCGTGCCGTACTCCGGCAACACGAGCTGGACGGGTCTGCCGCTGAAGGCGACCATCGTCTACCCCGATGGAGAGTTCAGCGCCGACCCGGACCCGAGCGCGGTCACGAACTCGGTCGTGGCCACCGCGAACGCGTGGGGCCAGTCCTCCGAAACGCTCTCCTCGGACAGCTCCGCCTCGCACGCCCTGCGCGAGGGTGCTGCCGGTGCGAGTGTCGAGAAGAGGCCCGGCTACGACTGGGCGATCGGATCGCCCCTCTACCGCACCGTGCACACCCAGAACAACAGCATCTACTCCCTGAGCGGCACCTCGAACGAGCCGACCACGGGCCGGTGGACGTTCACCGACATGATGCCGTGCGCGCTGACCTCGCCGACCAATGACGACGACATCGACTGCGCCACCCCCGCGTTCGTGGATCTGCAGTTCTCCGCGGACCGGTATCTTCCCGAGTTGCAGGTGAACTGGACGACGAACGCGGGCAGTACAGGATCGTGCACGATCGCCGCGGGCTCGTCGATGAGTGACACCGCCAACCGTTACTGCGACGGCACTGACGGCAGCACGCCCACCCCGGTGCCCGCAGGTGAGTGGATCACGAAGATCGAGGTGGACACCGAGATCCCTCCGTTCGGTGGCGGCAGCTTCTTCATCCACGGCCGTGCCTCCCAGCATGTGCCGTTCAGCAACGTCGACACGGTGTACAACAACCCGAACCTCGACGTGGACCGCTCCGACGTCCACCCTTGGTATGTCACGGTGGAGAACTGCCCGGTCAAGAACGTGATCACCTTCGAAGGCGGACGCCAGTACCTTCCGTACGAACCACAGACGGCGGACAGCGCCGCCGGTATCTGCGGCTACCGGCAGATCATGACCAACCCGTTCTCGCTGCGACCGGTCAAGTCGATGTATGATCCCGCGATCCCCGAAGGCTCCCGCCCCACAACCCCCGCGGTGCAGACCGGCGACCAACTCACCGTCGATCTCGCGATGAACCGGGCACAATGGAACGCGGACCGAGCGGTCCTCGACGCGTCGACCTTCACCCCGACCGTGACCGAGTACCTCCCGGCCGCGCTCACCATGGTCGAGGACTCGCTCCAGATCGCGGGAGACGCGACGTTCACGACCGCGCTCGGCAAACCGGACGTCGCCGTCAAGACGGTCGACTACCTGGGTGAGCAGCGACAACGGGTCACGGTGACGTTCCCGGACGCCGAAATCACTTCGAACGCGACCCTGGGCCGGACCTCCTACGTGCGGTTCCAGGTTCGCGTCAAGCAGGGTGTCCCCGCGGGCGTCTACGCGAACGACTACCTTCTCACCGGCGCCGAAGGCGGGCCGGGCGTACAGGACACCTACCTGCAGTGCGGGCTCGGGAAACTGGTCGATGCCGACCTGCGGCCGACCACCGACCGCGCTGCCGCCATCGGGTGCCTGGCCTCCGCGAGCTTCAACGTCCTCCCCGTACCCGGCGTGAACACGAGCAAGACGGTGCAGGGTGTCCACGACGCTGATGCGATCGGCGCCCCCGGTGTGGGAAGCACTGACCTGTCCGGCAAGGCCGAGTACACCGTCCGTGTCGCGAACTCGGGATCGGTGGACATCCGCGACGTGGTCGCCTACGACGTGCTGCCGCGGGTCGGTGACTCTCTGATCCTGCCCGGCGCCGAAGGCAGCCGGGGTTCGGCGTTCCCGGTGTACCTGACCAAACCGGTCAAGGCGCCCGCAGGCGCGACCCTGCGGTACTCCACCAGCGCCAACCCCTGCCGCGGCGACCTCGCCGGCACCGGCGGCGGCGCCGTGGACAGCGCACCCGCCGGCTGCGAGAACGACTGGGCGGCCACGCCGCCCGGCGGCGACTACGAAGCGGTCACTGCCCTGCGCATCGACTTCGGGTCCCGAGTCTTCGCACCTGGGGACGCCGAGAACACCGTGCTCGCCGTCAAGGCCGCAGGCCCGAACACGGCCACAAGTGCCGGCCTCGACGGCATCGCGTGGAACAACACCGCCGTCGCCGGTGTCGAAGCATCGTCGGGAAGGCCGGTCCTGCCGACCGAGGCATCGGCCGTCGGGCTGAAGCTCCTGCCGGACATCGCCTGGCAGAAGACTGACAGCCGCACCGGGGACCTCCTCTCGGGCTCCGAGTGGACCCTCACCCCGGTGCTCGGGGACGGCGAGAAGATACCCGACGGGTGGCCCCGGACGATCACGGACTGCACCGACGCGGGGTGTTCGGATGCCGATCAGGACCCGGCGCCTGGAAGGTTGCGCCTGGCCGGTGTCCCGTGGGGCAAGTACACGCTCACCGAAACCACGACACCATCCGGATATCTGCCCCTCAAGGACCCGATCGGGGTGAGCGTCGATCCCGCTGGCGTCGACCGCGGCACCTACCTGCTCGACCTGGGGAAGATCAAGAACGATCCGCGTCAGGGCGAGTGGACCCTGTCGAAGACCTCGGACCCGCCATCCGGCACCACCGTGAGAGCCGGGGACAAGATCACCTACACCCTGACCGTTGCCAACGACTCGAAGTACCCGGTCCACGGCATCGCGTTGACCGACAGCCTGAGCGATGTCCTCGACGACGCCACGTTCGGTTCCTTCACCAACGACGACGACGGCCGGGCGGTCCGGGCATCGGATGGCACGATCACCTGGAACGTGGACGAATTGGCCGCCGGCGCCACACACACGGTCACTTACACCGTGACGGTGCTGCGGGACGGACAACGAGGCAACAACCGCCTGGGCAACGTCCTCGCGCCCACCGGCACAACCGACCCCGACTGTGAGGACGAGCGCGTCTCCTGCACCGAGCACCCGGTGCCGCTGCTGAACTCCTGGAAGGCCGTCGAGGCCGACCGGACTCCGGTGGCTGCTGGGACGGTCCTGACGTACACGCTGTTCTTCGAGAACACGGGGAAAGCACCCGCGACCGTGGAGAGCGTCGATCTGCTCGACCACGTGACCGACGACGCGGACATCACCACCGAACCCACCAGTTCGGACGGTCTCACGGTCGCCCGTGACGGGAACCGCATCACCATCACCGGTGAGGTTCCCGTGGGAAAGACCTACAAGGTGACCTACCAGGTCACGGTCAAGGAGGACAACGAGCGCGGCGACGACATCGCGGCGAACTTCCTGCTCCCCGACGACCCGAAGAACCCGCCGGTCCCCCCGACCTCCCCGGTGTGCCAGCCCGACGACGCGGAGCGTCCGAACTGCACCGTCACCCCGATCGGGCGGCTCCTGACAGGCAAGGCGGTCTCCGCCGACACTGCCCCGGTCCAGACCGGGACGGTGCTGACCTACACCCTCACCTTCGACAACCAAGGCGAAGCCCCGTCGGCCGTCGACCACACCGACATCCTCACCGAAGTGCTCGACGACGCCGAACTGACCCGCGCCCCGAAGGCATCCGACGACATGCTCCGCGTATCGCCGGTCGCCGATGGTTCGTTCACGGTCACCGGAGAACTCCAGCCGGGACGGACCGTCACCGTCACCTACCAGGTGACGGTCAAGGACGAAGCCGACCGAGGCAACAACACCGCCGACAACTTCCTGGTCCCCACCGGCCAACAGCCGCCGTCGGAGTGCGCCGAGGGGAGCGCGGACTGCACAGTCACGCCGCTGCCGAACGTGGCCGCCATGAAGTCCTCCGACCCCAAGTCCGGCTCGACGGTCGTCGCGGATCAGGAGGTCACCTACACATTGACGTTCACCAACACCGGAAAAGCAGCGGGCCCGGTCGACCACTCCGACCATCTGGAGAAGGTGCTGGACGACGCCGACCTCACCAAAGCCCCGGCCTCGTCGGACCCGGCCCTGTCGGCAACGTCCGGTCAGGACGGAATCATCCGGGTCACCGGCACGCTCGCACCCGGCAAGACCGTGACCGTGAAGTACACGGTCACCGTGAAGCCCGACGGGAAGCGTGGAGACAACCGGCTTGGGAATATCCTCGCGAATACCGAAAACACCGCTTTGGAGTGCGGTGAGAACGGGGTGTCCTGCACCGAGCACCCGATCCCGGAGATCGTCGACACCAAGTCGGTCAACCCCGCCTCTGGAACCCCCGTGGTCCCAGGCCAAGAGCTGACCTACTCCTTGACGTTCACCAACACCGGAAAAGCCACCGGCGTCGTGGACAAGGCCGACGACCTGACCCATGTGCTCGACGACGCCACCATGACCAGCGAACCGGCCGCCTCCGACGACGCCTTCAAGGTGTCCAGGGACGGCGACCGTATCGGGATCCATGGCGAGCTTGAGTCCGGGCAGACCATCACGGTGTCCTACACCGTCAAGGTCAACCCAACCGGCGAGCGCGGCGACAACGTGCTCGCGAACTACCTGCTCGCCCCCTCACAGGAGCCGCCCACCAAGCCGGTGTGCGAGCCGGGCAAGGGGAAACTGCCTGACTGCACCACCAACCCCGTCGGAGACATCGCCCCGGCCAAGTCGGTCGACCCCAAGACGGGCACGCCCGTCGACGGCGGGCAGGTCCTCACCTACACCCTGTCGTTCACCAACACCGGACGCGGCCCCGCCCCGGTCGACTACACCGATCACCTCACCAGTGTGCTCGACGACGCCGAATGGGTAGGAAACGTCACCGCCAGTGACGGGCTCACCGTGACCGGACCGGCCGAAGACACTCTGCTCATCAACGGAACCGTCGCACCCGACCAGACTGTGACCGTGACATATCAGGTCAAGGTCGAGGCCCATGGCGACCAGAGTGACCACCGCCTCGGGAACTTCCTCACCCCGACCGGCCAAGAGCCGCCGACCAAGTGCGTCCCGGAGAACCCCCTGTGCACCGAGAATCCGACCCGCCCGTCGGCCACGCCGGAAACCGAGGGGCCGGGCGGGTTCCTGCCCAGGACCGGTGTCCAGATCTCGATCGCCGCACTCGCCGCGGCCCTACTGCTCGGGCTCGGCGTCTGGATAGTCGTGCGCGGCAAACGCCGCCAGCCCGGTGACGGTGCCACCGGTGCCAGTCAGGAGGGGGCCGCCATCGACGACCTGTTCTGACATGCGCCCCCAGGCCTGACCCCCTTGGGTTCTGGGGCGTGTTTCGAAAGCGCTGGTCGCAGCCACTCGTTGATGGCTGCGACCAGCACGGTCGCAGCCTGGTCATGCTCTCCGTCCGCGGCCGCCTGCCCAGCTGACCCGTGCCGGCACCATCGCGGAGAAAAGGGGCGGCCCGCGCCTTCCCGCCCTACCCCGTCGCCAGCGCCGCGTCACCACCCTCGCCGCTGCCCTCTCACCCTGCGCGCCTGCCAGCGCTCAGCCCCGCCGCACCCGCCGGGTGACCCGGTCCGGAGCGGTGAACGCGACGACCGGCAGCGCGTGCCCCGGACGCGGAGTGCCCAGCCCACCCCTTCACTGAAAGGAACGCCACCCCATGGACGCCATCGCTCAGGCCCCCGGCTCCCTTCCGATTTTCGGTCACGGCATCCAAATCCTGCGGGACCCCCTGGGCTTCCTGCGCTCGCTCCCCGCCCACGGCGACGTCGTGCGCATCCGCATCGGCCCCCATGCGGCCGTCATGGTGTGCACCCCCGAGCTGACCCGCCAGGTCATCTTCGACAGCCGACTCTTCGACAAAGGCGGAATCTTCTTCGAACGGATCAACGACGTCGCGGACAACAACCTGCTCACGTGCCCGTACAGCCACCACAAAAGGCAGCGGCGCCTGGTCCAGCCGGCCTTCCACCCGGCCCGCCTGCCGGACTACGCCACGGACATGACAGCCCGAATCCTCGCTGTCAGCGACTCCTGGCGGGACGGCCAAGCCATCGACGTGAGTGCCGAGATGGCCAAGCTCACCTCCGGCGTACTGATCAGCGCGGTCCTCGGAAGCTCGCTCGACGAGGCGAGCCTCACCCGAGCCACCGCCGACCTGGACGCCATCCTCAACGGAGTGTTCCGGCGGTCGATATCGCCACCGGCATTCAACCAGCTCCCCCTTCCCGGCAACCGCCGCTACCACACAGCCACAAAAAACCTTCACCGCACCCTGCACACACTCATCCAGGACAAGCACGCCGAAGCCACCCCAGGCAGCGACATGCTGTCCCTGCTCCTTGCCGCCCGCGACCAAGAAACCGACGGGCAAGGACTGTCCGACACCGAAGTCGCAAACCAGGTCATCACCTTCTTCGCCGCCGGCATCGAGACCACCGCCGGCACCCTGAGCTGGACGTTCGACCTCCTCTCCCGCCACCCTCAGATCCACACCCGTCTCCAGCACGAGGTGGACGCGGTCCTGGCCGGACGCCCCGCCACGTACCAGGACATCGACCAGCTCCCCTACACCCAGCAGGTACTGGACGAAACACTGCGCCTCCGTCCCCCGCAATGGTTCATGACGAGGGTCACGACGCAGGACACGCGGCTCGCGGGCCACGCGATTCCCGCGGGAACCCAGATCGCCTTCAGCAACCACTTCCTCCACTACAAGCCCAGCGCCCATCCCGATCCCGAACGGTTCGACCCCGGCCGCTGGGAACCGAACCGAACGAGCACCAGCCAACGCGACGCCTACGTCCCGTTCGGTATCGGCGCCCGAAAGTGCATCGGCGACCGCTTCGCCTACACCGAGGCCCTCCTCACCATCGCCACCGTCACCAACCGATGGCACTGGAAGGCCGCGCCCGGAAACCGGCCGGAACCCCGGGCGCGTCTGACGCTCAGGCCGCGGGACCTCAGAATGATCATGAAGCGAAGGACCCCCTGACCGATCCAGCCCGCTTCCGCCTACGACGGGCCCGCAAGCTGCGCTCCTGCACTCGGGCGGACGCTGACCAGGCCGTACAGGTTCGTCTCGGCGGAGCCCATCGGGTGGACTCCACTCGATGGGCTCCACCCCGGTGTCGTGCATCGCCACTGGACGCAGAACATCGTGAGTTCCGCTCAGTGGACGATGCCCGGCATCGTCACCACAGCCAGGCACCTGAGTGCCGCAGGCGCGACCTCGAGGCGGCAGGCACGGCGACGGTGCGCGGCCGGGTACGGGAGCCCAGGCGGTCCGCGCAACACACCGCCTGGACGCGGGAAACTACTGGTGTTCGCAGCGGACGATGTACCGAATCCTGTCCGCCGCCGGGCAGAACGGCGAACACCGCCGACAGGCCACCCACCCAGAACGATCCTCGAACTGGTCGCGCACGGGCCCTCTCAGGTGTTCGCCTGGGACATCACCCGGCTGCCCGGTCCGGCCAAGGGCATCTGATTCCACGCCTACGTGATCAGCGACATCTTCAGCCGCTACATCGTCGGTCACACGGTCGAACGCGCCGAAACCGCCGAGCAAGCCGAAGGCTAAGCTCCCGGACATGCGCATTCTGGTCCTGGAGGACGATCCCGAGCTGGGCCCCGTCGTCGCTGCCCGGTTGCGCGGGGAGGGCTTCGCCGTGGACCTCGCGCGGACTCTGGCGGAGACGGACCTCAAGCTCTCCGTCAATCGCTACGACTGTGTCGTGGCCGACCGCGCGGTGCCGGACGGCGACTCGCTCACGCTGCTCGCCGCACACCGGCGTACGGGATCGGCGCTGCCCTTTCTGCTGCTGACGGCGCTGGACGCAGTGGACGAGCGGGTGGCCGGATTCGAGCACGGCGCGGACGACTACCTGGTCAAGCCCTTCGCCTTCGCCGAACTCGCCGTACGGGTAAGGGCGTTGTGCCGCAGGGAACAGCCCGCGCGGCCGCCGGTGCTGCGGGCGGGTGACCTGGAGGTCGATCTGCCGCGGCGCCGGGTGTCCAGGGCCGGGGTGCTGCTGAGCCTGTCGGCCAAGGAGTTCGCGGTGCTTGAGGTGCTGATGCTGCGCGCGGGCGAGGTCGTGACGCGCACCGAGCTGATCGAGAGCTGCTGGGACGAGGCGAGCGAGCCGATGTCCAACGTGGTGGACGTCCTGATCGGCCAGCTGCGCCGCCGGCTCGGTCCGCCCGACCCGATCCGGACGGTGCGCGGCGTCGGCTACTACCTGGGCGGCGAGGCGTGAGACGTCGGGAGACGGCGCCCGCCCCGTCTCCCGCCGTCGCGAGGCTGCGGCGCACCCGTCGGCTGATGACGCTCCTGTTCGCCTCGGCCACCGCGGCCTGTCTCGTCGTACTCGCCGTCGTCGCCGTCCGTATCGACGCCGGGTCCCGCCGCTCCGGCCTCGACCACGAGGTCGGCAGCCGTGCCACCGGTCTGTCGCGGGCGGTGTGGTTCGACGCGGGTGTGCTGCACCTGGAGCCGCTGCGGGAGGACGAACTCGCCCGGGGCGCACAGGTGCTGGCCGTCCTCCAGGCGGGGTCGGGAAAGTCGCCGTCGGTGCGGAACGTCGTCCCCGCGCGCTCGGCGCTGCCCGATACGGAAGGGCTGGACCGGATCTGGCGGAGCGTCCTGGAGGAACAGGAGACCGTCGTCGTCAGCGCGCCGTCCGCCGGAGGCGGGCGGTTGCGGTGGGCGGCGGCTCCGGTCTGGGACGACGACCGGATCGGGGCAGCCGTGCTGGTCGGCACAGAGCTGGCGCGCAGCGAGCACGATCACGACGTCCTGGTGCGGTGGCTGGCGCTCGGCTGTACGGCGCTGGTCTGCTGCGCGGCGGCCGTCGGGCATCTGCTGTCCGGCCGGGCCATGCGGCCCGCGGTGCGCGGGCTGGCGCAACAGGAGCAGTTCCTGGCGGAGGCGGCACACGAACTGCGCACGCCACTGGCGACGTTGCGGCTCGTGGTGGAGCGGGGCGGTTCCTCCGACGAGGCCCTCCGGCTGGTGGACCGGCTGAGCCGGCTGGTGACCGGGCTGCTCGCCCGGGCCCGGCTGGAGGCGGGCGCGCAGCGGGTCGAACTGGTGCCCCTGCGCCTGGACCAGCTGGTGGAGACCACGGTCCAGGAACTGCCGGACCACGAGAGCGTCACGGTGGCGTCCGGGCCGGTGGTGGTCCTCGGCGATCCCGACCTGCTGGCCCAGGCGGTCCGCAACCTGGTGGAGAACGCCCAGCGGCACGGGGGCCCGGCGATGGCGCCGGTGGAGGTCACGGTCGCGCCGGGGCTGGTGACGGTGCGCGACCACGGGGCGGGGGTGCCGGCGGCAGATCGGGAGCGGGTGTTCCGCCGGGGCGTCACGGTCGGCAAAGGGGCCGGCGTGGGTGTCGCCGGAGGCACGGGCGCCGGGCTCGCCATCGTGCGCTGGGTCGCCGAGTTGCACCACGGCACCGCCCGTCTCACGGACGCCCCTGGCGGCGGGCTGCTCGCCGAGCTCAGGCTGCCGGTGCACCCGGCCCGCACGGCACCGGCGTCCTCATCGTCATCTCATGAACGCCCCGGCACCGTGGGCGCATGAACTCATTGCGCACCCCCGGGCTGCTGATCGCCGCGGGTGTCACCGGCCTGGGCACCCTGCTCGTCGCCGTGAACCTGTTCGGCATGCCCTTCGGCGGCGCCCGCACACCGCCCTCGACCGACGTGGCCGTCCGGGTCGACCAGGTCGGCTATGTGAGAGGGGAGACGAAGCAGGCCTACGTCATGGGATCCCCGAAGGCTCTGGCCGGAGCCCGTTTCAAGGTCGTCGACACCCGCGGGGACAAGGTGGTCGCGGCGGGCCGGCTCGGTCCCGTCACCGGCCACTGGAACGCCAAGTACCCCTCGGTACGCACCGCTGATCTCTCCGCCCTGAACACCCCCGGCACCTACCGCGTCGTCCTCACCGGCACCGCGTCCGGCCGCTCGCCCGCCTTCCGGATCGCCGGTGCCCGCGAGCTGATGACCCCGTTGGTCCGGGACAACATCCGCTTCCTCCAGGCCCAGCGCGACGGAGCCGACGTCCTTCCCAGCGGCGCCCTCGAGCGCGGCCCGTCCCATCTGGCCGACGAGGACGCGACCGTCTACGCCGATCCGGACTACGACGAGGAGGGCACCGAACTGCTCGACGAGCGGCTGACCCCGACCGGCGCCCGGGCCGACGTCTCGGGCGGCTGGTTCGACGCGGGCGACTTCCTCAAGTTCACCGGCACCACCTCCTACTCGGTCGCCGAACTCCTTATCGCACAGCGAGAGTTGCCGCACATGCGAGAGCTGTCCGCCGAGGCGTCGCACGGGCTGGACTGGCTGGACAAGATGTGGGACGACGACAGCGGGACGCTCTACGCCCAGGTCGGCATCGGCGCGGGCAACGAAGCCGTACGGACCGACCACGACGTATGGCGGCTTCCGGAGGCCGACGACCGGCTCGACGTGTCACCCGGTGACCCCGACTACACGATCAAGCACCGTCCGGTCTTCCGCGCGAACGAGCCGGGCGAGCCGATCACCCCCAGTCTGGCGGGACGGGTGGCCGCGGCCTTCGCCCTCGCCGCGCAGCGCGTGGCCGGCACGGACCCGGAGGAGGCACGGGCTTGGCTGGACAAGGCCGCCGCTGTCTACGACCTGGCCGACACCGACCCGGACCCCGACGAGCCGCTCTTCACCGCCTTCCCGAGCGCCTTCTACCCCGAGGGCTCCTGGCAGGACGACATGGAGTTCGCCGGTGCCGAACTCGCCTTGATCGCACGTGAATTGGGTGACGACAGGGAAGCCGACTGGACGGCCGACGCGGCCCACTGGGCACGCGCCTACCTGGACTCCGACGTCAAGGGCACCCTCGATGTCGCGGACGTCAGCGCCCTGGCCCACGCCGACCTGGCCACCGCCCTCGACGGCGCCCGCACCGACGGCATCGGGGAGGCGGACCTGTACCAGGACCTGCGCCGCCAGCTGGACGACGGCGTCGACCGTGCCGGGCACGACCCGTTCGGCGCCGGCGCGGTCTACGACGGCTTCGACGCCGTACCGCACACCTTCGGCCTGGTGGCCACCGCCCGCCTCTATGCCAGGGCCACCGGCGACACCCGTTACGAGGCCTTCGCCGGCCGGCAGCGCGGCTGGGCCCTCGGTGCCAATCCCTGGGGGACCAGCTTCATGATCGGTGCAGGCGAGGTCTACCCGCACTGCCCGGAACACCAGCTGGCCAACCTCCGGGGCAGTCACGACGGCAAGGGCGCCATCCTGCGGGGCGCCGTGGTCAACGGCCCCAACGCGGCTGCGCAACTCGCCGAGTTGAACAGCTTCCCCACTATGAAGAAGTGCACCGCCGCCCCGCCAACCGGAGCCTGGACGGA
This sequence comes from Streptomyces sp. NPDC002476, assembly GCF_042889785.1. Lineage (NCBI taxonomy): Bacteria > Bacillati > Actinomycetota > Actinomycetes > Kitasatosporales > Streptomycetaceae > Streptomyces > Streptomyces sp. NPDC002476. Next base: position 15,800 of record NZ_JBIARH010000050.1, read on the forward strand.
CTTCGACGGCAAGGGGGCGCGGTACGTGGACGACGTGGGCGCCTGGCAGACCGTAGAACCATCTTTGGACTTCACCACGACGGCACTGCTGGCCTTCGCGCTGACGTAGGCGTCCCTGCTCGAAGGACTCGACCCGGTGCTTGTCGAAGTCGGGCCGGTTCGGGCCGTTGCCGGTGACCGGCGCCCGGCGGACGCCGGACCAGGGGGTGAGGCCCTGGGCGTCAGCGAGTTCGGGGAAGATCCAGCGGTTGGCGGCGTCGGCCGGCCGGGGCGTCCAGGACGGCGCGGCCCACCGTCCTGTGGTCGGGAGTGTTCCACTGCCTGCCGAACCAGGTGTCGTGGTGGTTGAGAGTGATCAGCAGCTCGGGGCGGTACCGGCGGACCGCAGAGGCCAGGTCTCGGCGGAATGCTGTGCCGGCCTCGATCACGCCGTCCCGGTGGCCGTCGAGGAACTCGACGCTGTGTACGCCGACATGGGCTGCGGCGGCGCGCTGCTCGGCCTCGCGGACCGCAGCGCACGCGGGCGGCGCGAGGCCGTTGATGCCGGCTTCGCCGCGGGTGACCAGGAGGTAGCAGATCTCCCGGCCGGCGTCGGCCCATTCGGCGATGGCTGCCGCCGCGCCATATTCGAGGTCATCGGGGTGGGCGACGACAGCCAGCGCCCACTGCCAGTCGTCAGGCATCGGGCGTAGAGAGCTGACGGCGGCGTTCTCGGTCGGCATCACGACCCCTTCTGGTCGATGACGATGGCGGCACGGCCCGCCACGGTAGGCCCATGCCCTGGGCTTTGAACACGAGAACTTGGATCTTGAAATTCTGAGGACGGACATCTCGTGGTCATGAAGTACTACCCCGCCGGGGCAAAGACGTGGCACGCCATGCGTGTTACAGCGTCGCCCAGTTGCAGGACCTGCTCGACGAATGGCTCGTGCACTTCCATCACCGCCCCCACCAGGGGCTGCGGCATCCCATGCTGCCGAAGGCCACGCTGTCCCGAACCAGATGTGGGCTGCCCTGGTCGCGGTCGCCGGACACGTACCTGTGCCGTTGGCAGGGAACGACTATCTGGAATTGCTGCCCGTGCGGTGGCAGGCCGTCACCGAGCACGGCATCCGGCTGCACCACCGCACCTACGACCACGACCTCCTCACCGAGATCCCGTGGATCCACCGGGAACACGCCCACGAACCGTTCAACGACCGCGACTGGCAGTACCTGCGCACCGCCACCGCCTACCTTGCAGGCGCGGACGCCGAGCGGGCCGGAGCCGGCCTCGCCGACGCCCTCAGCGTTTCGCAACCACCCCTCCCCCGCAGCCGCCCGCACCCGGGGGACCGGTACGCGGCGTGGAGGAACGCCTCGCCTACCACTCCGCGTTCGTCACGGTGCGGAGCCTGGCGATCGACACCCTGACCACCGGCGTGCGCACGCTGGTGATCCTGGGACGCCATCAGCAGACCACCGCACGGCCCTCGCTGATCGTCACCGGCCCGGCAGCGGCCGGGAAGACCACCGCGCTGCTCCACGTCGAGCGCGCCTGCCACCTCGCCCACACTCAACAACACGCACCGGCCACCACCACAAATGCACCGGTGCCGGTCGCCTATGTACTGGTCTTGCCCGAGGCGACCGCGAAAGCCCTCGCGACCGAGTTCGCCCGCTACCTCGGCATCCCTGTCACCGGCCCGATGACCCAGGCTCAGATCACCGACGCCGTCTGCCACACCTGCAACAAGGTGGGCGTGCTTCTGGTAATGATCGATGAGATTCACCGGCTCAACCCCCGCATCACCACCGGCGCGGAAACCACCGACCTGCTGAAAGACCTCACCGAACGCATCGGTGCGACGTTCGTGTACGCGGGCATCGACGTCACCGGCACCGCGCTGGTCGACGGCACCGAACGGCTCACCAGGCCCCCCTTCACCAGGTCCGCCTCGACCACCTCGCCGAACAGCACTACCGCCCCCGCGCTTGGAACAAGACCTCCCGGTGAGCCAGACCGTTCGCGCGGCCTCTTGGGCGGCCGCTCCCGCGTGCCGCGCGCGGCAGCGGGTCTGTCGCCGGGCGATTGGTACAGTTCCCGCCCCCGGCACCGGGGGTGTGCCGGGGCGGCCACTGCTGTTCGAAGCGACCGCCTCATATCTACAGCGCCTCGCTGGTGCCTACCGGCCGACGCTGCCGCAACTCCTCGACGGCAGCGGTATCACCGTCCACGGACACGGCACCTCACCTGCGGCTGGCCTGTACCTGACGCCCGACGCCGCTCACCGTGTCGCCGTCCAGGGCCGGATCCCGCTGGCGCACCTCACCCGCGCCCTGCCCCACCTGACGCACCACAGCCGTCCTGGTCCTGGGCCGCCCGCCGAATACGAGGAAGCCTCCTGGCGGAGCCAGGAGCAAACCCCGCAGTCCGCCTGAAACAAGATCATCGGACTCTACGAAACCCAGGGCGGCTCACGGCCGGCGGCCGAGTGCGGCGGGCCTGAAGCGCGCTTTGCCGGAGCCCGAGCGGTCGCGTTCCATCATTTGCGCTTTTTCATCGTGATCTTCGGTTGTGGGCGGATATTCCCAACCCCAAACACGATACTGTGCGTACCCGCGTGAACACGCACGGTAATCGCTTCAAAGTAGAGGAGTTCTTCATGCGCATTCGATCTGCCTGCGTCGGCGTCGCCGTAGCGCTGGCCGCGACCGTACTCGGGGCGGGCACGGCCGACGCGACGGGGCCTTTGAGCGGCACCAAGGTCCGCAACTGGCAGACCGGCCTCGTTCTCGGCGTCGCCACCAACTCCACCGTCGGCGGTGCCCAGATCCAGTACCAGAACGACACGGAAGAGCTGGCCCAGAAGTGGGCCGTTGACCCGGTTACCAGCACGACCTTCGTGCTGCGCAACCTCAACAGCGACATGTGTGCAACCGCTCTGGGCGGCGGCGACACGGAAGCCCTCCAGCAGCGTCCGTGTGATCCTCGGTGGGACGAGCAGGTCTTCTCCCTGGAGGACTCCAACAAGCCCAGCCGGTACCTGCTGAAGAACCAGGCGCACAACAAGTGCTTGAACCCCTACAGCTCCGGGGCCAACGCATACGCCAGGCTCGTCGCCTGCAACGCCGCCAACGGGTATTCCACCCACTCCTTCGACGTCCGCTGACCTCGCTTCAGTGAGGTGCCTGGCCGGCGACGTGAACGGGCTCGGTTCGTCGGCCAGGCTGACATAGCTGCTGCTGCGGCGGGAGTGTCGAGACAGAGCCGTGAGGTTCCCCCTCTGAGCGGGTGTGGCTGACCGGCTGGTCAGGGTGGGTTGACGTGGTTCCAGGTTCACTGGTTCGGTCGTTGCCTGGTCGGCGTGGTGCTTCTCCTCGTACTCGATCGTGCTGACGTAGCCGAGTCGTTTCTGAATGCGGCGGAGGTTGTAGAAGCCGTCGAAAGCCGTCGACGTACTCGAAGAGCACGAGGTTCGCCTCGGCCCTGGTGACAGGGACGATGATCTCCACCGGTCAGGCCGCAGTGGCCGCACTCGCGTCCGGTGCCGCGTGCACCGTTCCCGCGTATCGCCGGGCGAAGCCCGTGTCGCCGTCAGCGGTGATGGTGATGTCGTACCGCCCGTCGTCCGTGGGCCATGTCACGGTGACCTGCTCGCGCGGGCCGACCAGCTGCGTGCGCGCCGTACCGCCGAAGTCGTTCGGGGCAAGTGTGAAGCACACGGCGGTCCCGCCGTCATTGCCCAGCCGCAACTCGAGCGACGCGTTGTCCGGATCGCTGTTCTCCGGGACCGCCGCCACCCGAGGGACGGCGATGTCGTCCTGGTCGGCTCCCGCCACTGTCCCCACGAAGCGGCAGACGAATCCGTCGGCGCCATGGACGGTGAAGTCGTAGCGTCCGCCGGTACGTATGGCGTCCCACACGTAGGCGGCGGTGCTGTGCTGTGCGACGGTGAACGGCGTTCCGGCGAACGGCCGGGCAATGTTCGGGAATACCGTGAAGTGGAAGGCCGTCGTTCCCTCGTTGGCGAGAGTGCAGGTGACCTTGCCGGTGGCGCGGTCCACGGCGACATCGGCCCAGGGGCGGTACGGCAGTGGCCGGTGCGGGCGTGTGCCACCCGGCTCCTGGGTGGGCATGACCTGCGCTCCCGGCGCCGGGAGCTCCACCGCCGGCAGCTCCATCGCCGCATCGGCGTGCTCCACCAGTTCGCGGGTGTCAGGCAGTACGGGGATCGAGAAGTCGGGCCGGGTGAAGTCGAAGCAGCTCGTGAGGTCACCGCAGACGGCCCTGCGCCACTGCGAGATGTTGGGCTCCCGCACGCCGGTGACAAGTTCCAGGAAGCGCAGCACGGAGGTGTGGTCGAAGACCTGGGAGTTGACCCAGCCGCCGCGCGACCACGGCGATATCACCCACAGCGGGACGCGGTTGCCCAGCCCGATCGGCTGCCCGTCCACGAACTCCTCAGGGGTCCCCGCGGGCGGGAGCGGCGGCACCACGTGGTCGAAGTAGCCGTCGTTCTCGTCGTACATCACGAGGAACACCGTGTGCCGCCACACCTCCGGGTTCGCGAACAGCGACTGAAGAGCGGTGTTCACCCAATGCGCGCCGTAGGCGGGGCTGGCGGTCGGATGCTCGCAGAACAGGTAGGGCGAGACCAGCCAGGACACCGTCGGCAAGGTGCCGTCCTTGCAGTGCGCGTCGAACGCCGACAGGTCCCACTTCGTCATCGCGTTGATGTAACGCGGATCGTCCTCGTCGAAGGTGTGGAACTGGCCGAAGTACTCCAGGGCGTTGTCCTCGTAGTTGCCGTAGCGCTCGTCCGGACCAGGCGTGTGGTAGACGCGCCAGGTGACATCGGCGGCCGACAGGCGCTCTGCGTAGGTGGTCCAGTCGCAGACCGGGCTTTCGGGCAGCGGAGTGTTGTCGATCCACGGGCCCGTCGTGCCGTCGCAGCCCGGGCCGACCGTGCCGGTCCACAAGTAGAGGCGGTTGGGGCTGGTGGGCCCGGCCAGTGAGCAGAAGTACGCGTCGCACAGCGTGAAGGCGTCAGCCAGCGCGTACTGGTAGGGGATGTCGTCACGGGTGAGGTAGCCCATGCTCTGCTCGCCCTTGGCGGATGTCCAGCGGTTCATCGCGCCGTTGTTGACAGCCTCATGACCGCTCTCCCAGTCGTGCGGCAGGCCGTCGGCGTTTTGCGCGTTGAACTTCGTGGAGTCCATACGGTAAGGCAGCAGATAGCCGCCGTCGGGCCGGGCCGGGGCGGGCTGGCGAAAGACGCTGTCGCCGTTCGGGAACGTCAGGGCCTGGCGGTCGTCGAAGCCGCGCACGCCGTTCAGTGTGCCGAAGTAGTGATCGAAGCTGCGGTTCTCCTGCATCAGGATCACTACGTGCTGGATGTCGTCCATGGCGTTAGTTCCTTTTCGCTGACGTGACGAGGGAGACGAGCAGGGCCAGGTCGGCACGCTCCAGGGAGTCGAGGACGGTTCTGTCGGCCGCGGGCTGGATCGGTACGGTGGAGGGCACGGCCAGCACCGTGCACCCGGCGGCCTCGGCCGCGGCGACCCCCGTGGGTGTGTCCTCGACGACCACGCACGCGTGTGGTTCGACGCCCAGGGCGGCGGCCGCGGCGAGGTAGGGGTCGGGCGCGGGCTTCGTGCGGGCGGTGTCCTCGACTGCGAAGGTCAGAGCGAACCGGTCCTCACCCAGCGCCTTGCGCACCAGGTCGACGACTTGGCGCGGCGAAGCGGAGACGATCGCCGCGGGCACGTCTGCCGCGGCCAGTTCGTTCAGCAGGCGCAGTACGCCCGGGCGCGGGACGATCTCGCGAGCGACACGGGCGGCGAAGACAGCATCCAGTTCGGTGGCGAGGGTGGCGAGGTCGGGGGCCGCCGGGCCGCCGGTGCGGTGCAGGTGGGCGGCGGTGTGCGCGGCCGGGCGGCCCAGCACATGAGGCATGTCCGCGTCGGTCAGTGGCCGCCCGATCCTGTCGGCGACCTGTTCCGCTGTGGCCCACCACAGCTGTTCGGTGTCGACGAGCGTGCCGTCCATGTCGAACAGGACGGCAGCGGGAAGGCCGGGCGCTGCGATGCGATGGTTCAAGGTGAGTTTCTCCGGTGTGTGGCGAATGGGCAGAGGCGCGGGCTCTGCGTGACGGCTGCCGGGCGTCAGGTGGGTTGGTCCGAATCCCCGGCACCGCCGAGGTCGTCGGCGGGAACCTTCAGGTCCCGTCGCGGCCACTGGTTCCTCGGCGGTGGCGATCCACGAGCACGGGGCGGTCCGGCAGTGTCAGCGTCACCGCCGCACCGACCGGGAGCGTGGTCATGGCGTGGGTCGGCACATCGGCCATCACCTGGCCGCCGTCGGTCAGCCGCACGGTCAGCCGCGTCGTCGCACCCAGGAACGTCGCCCCCACGATGCGGGACGTGCCCTTTCCAGCCGCCGTGACCTCAATGGCCTCCGGCCGTACCAGGATGTCCACTTCACCAGTTCCTCCGGCGACCTCGGCGGCGCCGGGGAGCCTGCCGTGGACGGGCAGCGTGCGGCCGAGCGCGTCCACGGTCCCCTCGTGCGCCCCGGCCCGGGCCGGGATCCGGCTCATCACGCCCACGAACTCGGCGACGAAGGCGGTCGCAGGGCGTTCGTACAGTTCCGCCGGAGGTGCGCACTGCTCCAGTCTTCCGGCACGCATCACCGCGACCCGGTCGGCCATGGACAGGGCCTCCTCCTGATCGTGTGTCACGAACAGGGTGGTGATGCCCAGTTTCTGCTGGAGGCGGCGAATCTCCTCACGGAGCGTCAGGCGTACCTGTGCGTCGAGCGCCGACAGCGGCTCGTCGAGCAGCAGCACGCGTGGCCGCAGTGCCAGAGCCCGTGCCAGGGCGATCCGCTGCTGCTGGCCTCCGGACAGTTGATGCGGGAAGCGGTCGGCGTGCTGCGGCAAGCCAACCAGCTCCAGGAGTTCGGCTGAGCGAGCCCGCCGCGCGGCTTTGCCGACACCGCTCATCCGCAGCCCGAAGGCGACGTTGTCGATGGCGGTCAGGTGCGGAAAGAGGCTGTAGGACTGGAACACCATGCCCACGTCGCGGCGGTGAGCGGGGACGCCCGTGATGTCCTCGCCGTCCACGAGCAACGTGCCCGAGTCGGGCCGGTCGAATCCGGCGAGGGTCCGCAGTGCGGTGGTCTTGCCGCAACCGGACGGGCCGAGCAGTGCCACAAGTTCGCCCGGCTCGATCGTCAGGTCCAGACCGTCCAGTGCCGTCGTGGCGCCGAATGAGCGTTGCAGCTTGCGGAACTCGACGGTGGCACCGGTCCGCGTCCGGCTGATGGTTTCGAGATCGCTTGTCAGGTCGGTCATGAGGTCTCCTTGGGGCGGCGAGCACGTCCGGCTGTGGCGACGACCAGCAGCAGCATCCAGGTGACGAGCAGGCCCATCACCGACACGGCCACCGACATCTGGGCCTGCGAGCCGCTGATGGCGAGGATCCACACGGCGAAGGGCTGGTAGCCGAGGATCGCGGCGACGGTGTACTCGCCGAGCACCAGCGCCAGGGTCAGGAACGCCGTGTTGAGCAGCGCCCCGCGCAGGTTGGGCAGTACCACATGCAGGAGGGTGCGGGACCATGGCGCCCGGCAGGCCCGGGCGGCCTCGACGAGCATGCGCAGGTCAATGGCTGCGAGCCCGGTGTCGAGCGTGCGGTACGCCAGCGGCAGCGCCATCAGCGTGTACGCGAGCACCAGGACGAAGGGGAAGTGCGGATTCTGGAGCGCGGCCAGGGCTTGGAAGAGCGGCGTACCAGCGACATGGTCCGATCCCCAGCGCAGCACCGCGCTGAATCCGGCGACCAGGGCGACAGCGGGTACGACCAGCGGCAGCAGGCACACGATCTCGACGAGTGTGCGCAGGCGTGGCGCGGCCAGCCGTACCGTGACCAGAGCGGGCACGAGCAGCCCCAGAACGAGCACGATGGTGGCGGTGGCCAGCTTCAGAGTCAGAGCGAGACTGTCGGTGAAGCCGTCGGCGGTGAGGATGCCGGTGTAGGCCTCGAAGCCGATGTGCTGGCTTGGGACGCCGACACCGGTGCTGAAGGCGACGGCGCATGCGAGCGGGACGAGGAAGTACGCGCCGGTGAGCAACAACACGGCGGCGCGCCCATATCGGAGCGAGGTCAGGCGAGCCATCGTGCGCTCCTGCGTTGCAGCGGCAGCTGAATGGCCACGATGAGCCCCGCGACCAGCACCATGTCGACACCGAGCGCGAGTGCGACGTTGCCCTGGCCGACCAGGACGTTCCCGGACAGCGCGTCCGCGATCTGCATGGTGACCAGCGGTACCGAGCTGCCGACCATCGCTGCGGCGGTCGCGTAGGCGCTGAACGCGGTGCCGAACAGGAGCACATAGCCGCCGAGCAGCGATGGCATGAGGATCGGCAGCGCGACGTGCGTCCAGTACCGGAAGGTGTTCGCGCCGTTGTTGCGGGCGGCTTCCCGCCACTGCCGCCGCAACCCCTCCAGAGCCGGGGTGAGCGTGAGCACCATGAGCGGGATCAGGAAGTAGAGGTAGACCAAGGTCAGGCCCCAGAAGCTGTACAGGTTCCAGCCGTGGCTGAGCAAATGGAATCGGCTCGTCAGGACACCGGCGTTGCCGAGCGTGGCCACGAATGCGAATGCGAGCGGCACGCCGCCGAAGTTCGCCAGTACGCCCGATGCGGCCAGGACCGCCTCGCGCAGGGCTCGGAAGCGCGAGGTCACGACCGCGTGGGCGATCGGCAGGCCGACCACGGTGGCGATCAACGCGGAGACGGCGGAGAGCTTGACGCTGCCGATCAACGCGGTCAGGTGGGGGCCGTGCAGCGAGGCGCTCATGTTCGCGCCGGTGAGGCGGGCTCCGCCCGACGCGGACTCCGGCGTCGTGAGGGCTCCGAGCACCATCGTCCCGAGAACCATGCCGAACGCCACGGCGGCGAAGACGAGCAGCGGCGCGGCACCGAGCCAACCCACCACTCGCGGGACGCGCCGCCGGGGCGGCCCGAGGCCGGCCTTGCTGCCGTAGGAGCAGGTCCGGCTGTTGCCCCCGGCCGTCTGGATGGCGCTCATCCGGCCACTGCCTGGGCCCAGCCCTGGACGACGGCCTGCTTGGCCTTGCTGATCTGGTCCTCGGCCGGAAAGGCGATCGTGCCATTGCCGGGTGTCTGCGGGAGTTTGGCGGCGAGGGCCGCGTCGAGAGTCCCGGACTGCTGCATCGCCGGCATCAGCACCGGGTGGGCATGGCCCTTGAGCCACAGGTTCTGGCCTTCGGGGCTGTACAGGAACTCCTGCCACAGGCGCGCCGCGGCCGGGTGCGGTGCCCACTTCACGATCGCCTGCGAGTAGTACTCGGCGTACGTGCCGTCGGACGGGACGCTGACCTTCCAGTCGACGCCCTTGGCGCGAAGATCGTCCGCGTACCCGGTGTTGAGGTAGTCCCAGGTGATGCTGATCGGCGTCTCGCCCTTCTGAATGGTGGCAGGGGTCGACTCGACAGGGTTGAAGTTGCCGGCCTTCTTCAGGTCTGCGAAGAATTCCAGGCCGGGCTTGATGTCGTCGAAGGAACCCTTGCGGGCGAGGGCCGAGGCGTACACGGCGCCGAAGGCCGAGCTGGACTTCGTGGGGTTGCCGGTCAGCGCGACCTGCCCCTTGTACTGCGGATCCAGCAGGTCGGCGAAGGTCTTGGGACACTTCTTGACGCGGTTCGCGTCACAGCCGATCGAGACGTAGCCGCCGAAGTCGTTGTACCAGCGGGCCTGGGCGTCCTTCTGCGTCTTCGGGATCTGGTCGAAGGCGCTGACCCGGTACGGCGCCAGCACGTTCTGCTCGGCCGCGCTGACGGCGAAGGCGCTGCCCACGTCGATGACGTCCGGGGACCGGTCCTGGCCCTTGCGGGAGGTGGCCGCGGTGATCTCGTCCTGGCTGGAGGCGTCGGGGTTCTCGACCTCGACCTTGATCCCGTACTTCTTCTCGAAGGTGTCGATGATCTCGCCGTAGTTCGCCCAGTCACGGGGAAGGGCGATGGCGTTCAACCTGCCCTCCTTCTTCGCGGCGGCGACGAGGGCGTCCATGCCGCCGAAGTCCTTTGCCGAGGTGGCGGTCGCGGCCTTGCTGCCGCTGCCGTTTGCTTCATTTGCACTGGTCAGGCCGCATGCACTGAGTCCGAGCGCAGCCATGGCGAGGGAGCAGGCAAGGCCCGCCGAGCGGGCGCGGTGCAGTCTCACAGGGGTCTCCCGAAAGGGCGAAAGTTGGCTGTACAACTTGACCCATTACCTCGGGGGGCCGTGTCGGGAAGGTGAACTCCGGGGAACGGGCCGAGGAGCCTGTGAGGAAGACATTCACAGCCCGCGCAGCGAGAGCGTCTGGCCGGCGAGCCGGGCTCGGTGAGCGGATAGGGTCACGTCAGAGCGCCGCTGGGCGGCTGAGAAAAGGAGAACGACATGGCGGTCGCGGGGGGCGACACCACCGGAGCCCGGTACCGACGGTTGGCGGCCGACTTGCGTGAGGCCATAGCCGCCGGCTCTTTCGGGTCGGACGGCCGGCTGCCGAGCGAGGAACAGCTCGCCCAGCAGTACGGCGTGTCACGCGGCACCGTCCGTCAGGCGCTGGCGGTCCTGCGCGCCAACGGCCTGGTCACGTCCAGACGGGGCACGCGGCGCGTCGTGCTCGGCACCGCACGCACCCAGAGCTTCTTCGAACTGCTGAGCTTCACCCGCTGGGCACGCGCGCTCGGAGAAGAGCCGGGCGGCCGCACGATCGACATCGAAAGCTGCCCGGCCAACCCGTCGGAGTGCGAGCAACTCGGCCTCGGGCCTGGGGCGCAGATCTACCGGGTGCTACGCCTACGGACGCTGTCGCGTGTCCCGATCATGATCGAGCGGACCCTCTACCCCGAACACATCGGTGCCATGATCGCCCGCCTTGAGCACGATGCGATGTCGCACACCGAGTCGCTGACGGAGGAGGGAGTGGTGTTCGCGGACACGGAACACACCATTGACCTCGTCCACGCCGAGGCCGACGATGCGCGCCTGCTCGGCTGCGCTCCGGACGCGCCACTGATGCGAGAGCGGCGGCGGGCCACCGACCAGGCGGGCAGACCGTTGTTGTGGTCGGACGACCGTTTTGTTCCAGGAACGATTGCCTTCACGGTGCACAATTCAGTGGCGACGACGGCTCTGCTGCGCCGGCGCGGCTGACCGATCGCCCCAGAGACGGCGCGTCGGCCCTGACCGAACGAGCCGGTCGTCATTGCCGTAGCCTGCCGCGCGATGGCAGTCGGCCCACGTGCGGTGCCGCCGACCGGAGAACCGGGTTCAGCTGAGTTCGGGTGCTCCTGGCCGAGGGGCCACCACGGGCGCGCGGCCGCTTACCGAGAACCCGGAGGACTGATGGACCACGACAACACGGCACTCACCACACACCAAGTGCCTGAGATGCCCCAGCTTCGGCTCGACGTGCGGGCGCTGGAACACAATGTGCGCCTCATGGCGGACTGGTGCCGTGAGCAGGGCGTGGAATTGTGTCCGCACATCAAGACCACGATGACACGCCCCATCGTCGAGCGGCAGATGGCCGCCGGGGCATGGGGTGTGACGGTCGCCACGGTGAGACAGTGCGGCATAGCACTGGGCTGGGGGGTGCGGCGCATCGTCATCGCCAACCAAGTGATCCACCGCCCCGACCTCGCCCTCCTGAGGCGATGGCTCGACGAAACACCTGATCTTGAGCTCTACTGCTTCGCGGACTCGAAGACAGGCGTGGGCCTGGCACGGGCGGCCATGGAGGGGGCACGCAATCCCCTGCGCATCCTCATGGACATCGGTGTGCACGGCGGACGAACCGGCGTGCGGGAGTCCGCTGCGGCGCATGGTCTGGCCACGGCATGCCAGGCATCGCCAGGACTTCTCCTGGCCGGGGTCGCGGGTTACGAGGGCATCCGGCCGAATCGCCGGGACGCGGCCACGATCGCGGACGTCGACGCACACTGCCAGAAGGCAGTCTCACTCTTCCGCAGCCTGACACCGCTGTTCCAAACAGCGCGGCCCGTCTTCAGCATGGGTGGCTCCGCCTTCCCCGACCGGGTCGTCCGCGCCTTTTCACAACTCGCCCAGTCACCTGATTGGCCGCCGGTGGTGCCCGTCCTGCGATCGGGCTGCTACGTCACACACGACCACGGCACGTATGCCGCAGTCTCGCCACTGCCGGGACTGCGGCCAGCACTGACCGTTCGGGCGGTCGTACTCTCCGAACCGGAGCCAGGACAGGTCGTCGTCGGCGCCGGAAAACGAGAACTGCCCTACGACGCCGGACTGCCGATCCTCATCAGCTCCCGCGACGCACACGGTGCGCCGCAGCCGGCAGCAGGCGCCACCGCAACCCATATCTACGACCACCACCTGGTCCTCACGGATGCCCACGGCCTGAACGTGGGTGATGAGGTCGACCTCGGAATCTCACACCCGTGCTCCGCCTTCGACCGGTGGTCCGACATCACCGTGATCGACGACGAAGGCCGCATCCAAGACGTGTGGCGCCCCCGATTCCGCTGACGCCCCTGCTGGCCCCGCCCTCGCTGCCAGTGGCGACAGTCCGGCTGTCAGGGGTAAACGGCCCCGGCTCCTGCTCACCCACCCCGAAAGCCTGCGCACCAAGGAGACCGGTCTTCTGGCTGTTCTCACCGCCGCCTGCCCCGAAATGACCGAACTCGCCGCAGGGGTAAAGGAGTTCGCCGAACTGTCGACGCCGAGGTCACCCAGGAGTACCTCCGGACCCTGCCGGCCTCCCGGCCGGTCCACGTCCGGGGCGCGGGGCACGCCATCACGCATTCGCAGCCGCGCCTGTACACCGCGCTCCTGCTGGACAAGCCCCTCCCCGCCCCAGAAGCGCCCGGACCAGGAGTCCCCCGGGGCCGGACACGCATCGCTCGGCGGTCCGTCGTCCCGGCCGTGGCCGGACCAGGTCTTCTCCCGGGAGGCTGTGGACGGGTGTTACGGGTCTCGGCTGAGGGACACGCTCGACTGTCCGGACGGCTTGTCATCGCGATCCTGCCCGTCCGTCCCTCTCCGGAAATTCACGCGCCTGCCTCGGACCGGCTGTCGTCCAGGAGATGGCCGCGGTCGGTGTGGTGCTCGGGCCTGGGGCGATTGTGGCAGACGGGTGCGGGCGCGGAGCCGGGGACGGCCCCTGGCCCTCCCCGGCTCCGCGCCCGCGTTCCTCCGGGTCAGCCCTTCGGTTTTGTGAGGTAGACGTCGATGACCCGCATCGCCTCCTCCGTCTCGCCTCTGCGGTACAGCCAGTGGCCCACGATGTCCATCGTGAACAGGCTCGCCCTCGGGAAGGAGCGTGCCATGCGGCGCGCGCCGGGCAGAGGGGTCGCCAGATCATGGGTCGCGTTGACCACGAGGACGGGCGGGAGGGGGCCCTCCGCCCGGGTGGGGCGGGGCTTGGGCAGCATGGTCCAGCCCTGGCAGCCGAGAATGGTGTCCAGCGCCTGGGAGCTGTAACGGACGTGCGGGGCGGCCTTGGCAGTCCGCTTGAGGATGGCCCGGTACTCGGCGTAGTCGCGGATCCGGAAGTCGTAGTCGCGGCACAGCACGAGCCGCGAGGCCATGTCGGTGACGTTGGGGATCCACTGGACCTCGCCCTTGCCGGTGTACAGGGCGGCCAGTTGCTTCACCGTCTGCTCCCGGCCCCCCTTGCCGACGGCGAAGGTCAGGAAGTCGGCAAGCCTGTCGGCGTCGACCTTGGTGCGTGTCGGTCCGTTCGGGCTCGGCTCGCGGAGCGTGCCCGCGTCGGCGCGGGCGAACAGCTCATCGGTGACGGCGATCAGGTCCTTGCCGTTGAGTGCGCAGGACGTGTCCTTCTCGCACCAGGCCGCGAGCCTTTTCAGGGTGTTGTCGACGGTGACGCTGGCTTCGGTGAGGTAGCGCTCGGCGTCCGGCCGGTCCGGGTCCATCGCGCTGTCGAGGGCCAGCGCGCGGAGCCTGCCGGGGAACAGGCGCGCGTAACGCTCGCCGAGGGAGGTGCCGTAGGAGTGGCCGATGAAACTGATCCGGCTTTCGCCGAGGGCGGCGCGGATCGCGTCCGTGTCGCGGGCCACGCTCTCCGTGTCCATGTGGGCGGCAAGCGGCCCCGTCCGCTTCAGGCAGCTGTCCGCCAGCCGGCCGTTCAGGGTGCGCAGCTGCCCGAACTCGGCCGCGTCGCGGGGGCGGGCCGGGATCGATTCGTTGATCGTCTCGTCGCAGACGGCAATCCTGCTGCGGCCGATGCCGCGCGGGTCGAAACCGATCATGTCGAAGCGCCGGAGCATGTCCGAGGAGTAGCCGGTGACGGGGTCGTCCGCGTACAGCGCCTCATCGGCCCCTGGCGTCCCGGGGCCGCCCGGGTTCGACACCAGGACGCCGATCCGCCGCGCGGAGTCGGTGGCCCGGTAGCGGGCGACGAAGATACCGGTCTTCGGGCCCTCCGGCTTCGACCAGTCCAGCGGCACCTTAACCGTCGCGCACTGCGCCCTCGGGCCGGGGTCGGGGTAGGGCGGCTCGGCCGCGGGACAGGCGCCCCAACTGAGCGGCGGGACAGAGGTGGTGACGCCGGACGGCTCCTGGGCGACCGCCGTGCCGGGGACCATCGGAGCGGTGGCGGCGAAGGATAAGGCGGACAGGGCGAGGCAGGAAACCCGGGCGGCGACCTCCGCCTTGTCCTCGGTGGCCCCGGAGACCACGAGCGGAACCCCGTGGCGCAGCGCAATGTGCACGCCACCGTGTCCGCCGTTGGTGATCATCAGCACGACGCCGGGCATCAGTGCGTCGTACGGCAGGAACGCGGCCGCTCTCACGTTGTCGGGCAGCGCGGTCGCCCATGTCTGTGTTCCGCGGCCTCCGCCGGCGACGACGACGGTCACGTCCTCGTCCGCCAGCGCCGCCACAGCCGGATTGATCAGCTCGTCGAAGTCGGCGTTGGCCGCTGTGCCCCGGGTGACCAGGACGATCGGGAGATCGTGATCGAGCTCGCTCCACCGGTCGGGCAACGGATGGTCTCCGGCGGAGCTCCGGCCCAGCGGCCCGATGAAGTGCACCGGTGCGGTCGCACCGGGGCGCGGGTACTCGAACCCCGGGACGGTCAGCTGCACCAGGTCGTCCGCCAGCGCGGGCCAGTCGAGGAACAGGCCCGGCAGCGGGCGACCGGTCCCTCGGCACAGGCCCGACAGGTCCCGCTGCTGCGCCGGGAAGACCATCTGCCGCACCAGCGCGGTCAGCGCCCGGTTCCGCACTCGGCCCCGCGCTCCGCCCATGGGCGGCAGGCCGAGTCCGAAGGGGGCGACGTCGGGGCCCGTCAGCGGCAGCGGGACGATGCCCGCCAGCATCAGCCGCGGGCGCCGGTCGCGGGGCAGCAGGGCCAGCGGGGCGGCGCCGAGGAACAGCGGTTCGGCCAGCACGACGTCGATGCCGTGGGCGTCGATCAGCGCGGTGACGGTCTCGTACTGCGGCTCGGCCGCACGGAAGAACATGTGGTCCAGGTCGAAGCGCATCGCGGCGAGGCCGCGTTTCACGGCCCTCTCCGGATGGGAGTCGGCCCAGGTGTCGTCGAAGTCCACCGCTTCCGGCAAGGGCGCGAAGTCGGCTCCGGTGGCCCGGACCCGTTCGGCGAAGCGGCGGCCCGTCACCATCACCACGCGGTGGCCGGCCGCGACCAGACCACCAGCGACTGCGAGCAACGGAGTGACGTGGCCTTCGGGCAGACCTTCGCCGGATCCGAGGGCTCGGCGGCGCTGCTGGAGCGCGAGCAGTTCATGGCCATCGAGCATCTGGAGGGCGAGGCGTACCTCACCGCCGGCATCGAACTCATCGCCGCGACGAACGCCCGCTCGGCCGGCCTCTGGCGTGCCTTCGCCAGCGCCGCGGACACGGAGGCCGACGTCCGGGCCACACTTGATCAACTGCTCGACCACCGCCGCGCCGACATCCGGGAAGCCGTCGGCCGGTTGCGACGCCGTGGCCTCGTGAACGTGTCCGCGGACGAGGAGACCGCCGCTGTCCTGTCCTTCGTCCTCTCCCCGGAAGGGTACGAACAACTCGTCCTCGAATCCGAATTGACTGAGCGTCAGTACCGCGGCCACCTGGCCCGACTCGTCGCGACGGTACTGCACCCCGGCCCCTGAGCCGTCCCCAGCGGGAGCACGGCGTGGTTGCGCTCCCGTGGGCGTGGCGTGAGGATGAACAGCCGGTCCACGGACACGTCTTCGGGACGTCCGCGATGTAGGGGGATCATGGTGCGGCGCACTGAGGCGGCCAGACGGTTGGGCGGTTTCGTCCGCGAACACCGCACGGACGGCGGCAGGCGGCTGCGGCAGGCGGGCATCCTGCTGGGCGTCGGCGCCGTCGGGTTGGCCTTCGGGGTGCCCGTCGCAGTCGCTTCGATCGGCACCACCGACGGCGCGCCCCAGCTGGCGGGGCTGTTGCTCGGATTCGGGCTGGTAGGGGCGGGGCTGGGGATCTGGCGGATGGTGCAGGCGTTTCGTACCCGGGAGCAGTGCTTCGACATCCATGAACGCGGGTTGACCCATCGGGTGGCGGGCACCGCCCGTGTGATTCCCTGGGAGGCCGTCGCGCAGGTGGGTGCTCACGGCGACGACAGCCGGCCTCTGGCCGAAGCCCGCGGAATGGGCTTCACCTGTGACATCACGCTTCACAGTGGCCGCAGGATCCGTGTCGACACGTTCACCGAGGACGCCCGCGAGCTGGCGCTGGTGGTCCACCGAGCGGTACACCTGGGGCAATTCCCTCAAGGCCGGGGGTGGCGGTAGACCGAACAGCTCAGCGGCCGACCGCCCGGGCCCGGTCCGCTCGACGTGCACGGCGTCGCGTTCTCCCCGTCGCCGCTCACCGCCCGGATCGTCTCCGGTGTCGGCTTCACCGGCCGGCCGGCTCTTCGTCGCCGCGCTCCGTGCGCGGGCCGTTCGAGAAGTTCGGCCGAATTGCGCCCTACCGGACCTGACGGCCCTTCCGGACCCTGAACCGTATGGGGGACACCGATTCCTTCCCGACAGGCCCGGACCGCCCCGACGACGACCGCCAAGCTCTTCGTGAAGGCGCCACCGCCCCGCCGCCTCCAAAACCGCCCGACTGCCCGGACTGTGGCCTTCGACAAGACCGGTACCCCACCCTCCACGAAGGGCACTGGGTGCTCCTCGAACCCGGCATCGCCGTGCCCTCTCATCACCTCCCGCCCCGCCGGCGATGGGTGATCGGCGTGGACGGCACCGCGATCAACACCTGGGACGCCGAACCCACTCCTGGCGCCCTCTGCCATGTCGCACACCACCTCGTCTGCCCCTGTCCCACCGTCGGCGCTGTATGGCCCTGGCCCTGGGGTGCCACGATGCGAGCGGAGAACGACCGCCGCTCGCAACGGCTGTTCGAGCTTCCGGCCCCGAGGGTCCGCCCCATACGGGACGAGACGTGAGCGGGCCCCGGATCCCCACAGGTCCGAGTCCCGTCGACGATGCACCCCGGCGGCGCGAAGAACCGCCGGATCGGGGTTCTGGACAGGCGGGCTCCGGTGTGCGGGCCGATCTGACCTCCTTGCTCGCGCGCGGTCTCGTGTCACGCGTGCGAGCAGCAGAGCATGAGGGCGCTTGTCGAGTCGTGATCAATTCATGGGTTCGGCATCCGTGGGCACCACGGACCGTCACCGTTTCGTCACGTCAGCCGTGCTCCGGGAAAGCGGGAAGGCGGAGAGTATCCCGCCGACGCCCGCGCGACGACGAGGCTCCCGCATGCCCGTACGCTGCACGTGCCCCCGCCCATCCCGCGATCAGGAACGCCCCGGAGCGGACGGGCGGTGCCGATCCTCGGGGCGGTCCGGGAGCTTGCAGCCTCGTAGTCGTGGCCCCGTGTTCCGACGACGCCGCCAGGCCAGAGCCGGGGGCTCCTCCCCCGCAGCCGCCTCCGGCCCTCGTGCCATGCATGGCCGCATCATTTTGCATGCAGCGCAAAATTGCATAGCATGCACGTTCATGAGTACTGCCGACCAACCCCTCGGGCTGCGCGAACGCAAGAAGCGTGCGACACGTGACGCCCTGGCGGGTGCGGCGCTGCGCATGGCCGCGGACCGCGGAATCGAGAACCTGACCGTGGAAGCGGTCACCGAAGCGGTCGGCGTCTCCGTCCGCACCTTCTTCAACTACTTCCCGTGTCTGGAAGACGCCATCACACGGCCCGGCCAGGACAACGCCGAGCGGATTCGCCGGGCCGTCCTCGATGCGCCCGAAGAACTCTCGGCACTCGACGCCCTGCGTGAAGCCATCGCGCAGGAGCTGGCCCATATCGAGGAGGACCACGAGCGCTGGGAGCTCCAGACGGCCGTACTCAAGAGGAATCCGTCACTACTGCCCGGCTTTCTGGCCGCCCAGGGCGCGGACGAACGCGCGCTGGTCGCGGTAGTGGCGGAGCGTCTCGGCCGGGATCCCGACTCCGACCTCCACCCCAGGCTTCTCGCGCACGTGACGATCGCCGCCGTACGCGCCGCCGTCGAGCTCTGGGTGGCCTCCGGGCGCACCCACACGTTCGAGAGCATCTACCGCGAGGCATTCGCTTCGCTGGCCGCCGGTCTGAGCGACTGAAGCACATCCGGGTCCCCCGCCGGGGCCCTTTCATCAGAAAATGAGGAATGTCAGCCGATGACCGCTGCTGTCACACCCGATGCCGGGGCCGCCGATGCGCCCGTTGAGGCCGCGCAGGCCATGACACGCCGTCACATACTCCAGGCCATGTCGGGCCTGATGGCCGGCATGTTCGTGGCCATCCTGGCCTCCACGGTGGTCTCCAACGCCCTTCCCAGGATCATCGCCGATCTGAACGGCAGCCAGTCCTCGTACACCTGGGTGGTCACCGCCGAGCTCCTGGCGATGACAGCGACCGTCCCGATCTGGGGCAAGCTGTCCGACCTCTACGACAAGAAGCTGCTCATCCAGCTCTCCCTGTCGATGTTCGTCGTCGGCTCGCTCGTCGCCGGGTTCTCGCAGAGTGTCGGCCTGCTCATCGTGAGCCGCGTGGTGCAGGGCATCGGAGCGGGCGGTCTCACCGCGCTCGCCCAGGTCGTGATGGCAGCGATCATTCCGCCGCGTGAACTCGGCCGCTACTCCGGGGTGTTCGGCGCCGTCTTCGCCGTCGGCACGGTCGCGGGACCGTTGATCGGCGGTGTGCTCGTGGACACGTCGTGGCTGGGGTGGCGCTGGTGCTTCTTCATCGGTGTGCCGTTCGCGTTGCTGGCGATCGTGCTTCTCCAGCTGACCCTGAAGCTGCCGACGGCCCGCCGGGATGTGAAGATCGACTATGTCGGCGCCGTCCTCATCATGAGCGGAGTCAGCGCCCTGCTGCTGTGGGTGACCCTCGCCGGCAACCGGTTCGACTGGCTGTCCTGGCAGACCGCCGTCCTGGTCATCACCGGTGTGGTCCTGCTGGTCGCCGCGGTCGTGGTCGAGTCCAGGGTCCCGGAGCCGATCATCCCGCTGGACATCTTCCGCAATCGCACGGTGACGCTGGCGACGGTGGCGAGCCTGCTGGTCGGCGTGGCCATGTTCGGCGGCACGGTGTTCCTCTCCCAGTACTTCCAGATCTCGCTCGGCAAGACGCCGACCGTGGCGGGGCTGATGAGCCTGCCGATGATCCTCGGTCTGATGATCTCCACGACCGTCGCCGGGCAGATCATCTCCGCCCGGGGCAAGTGGAAGGGCTTCCTGATCGCGGGCGGCATCATCATGACCGCGGGCATGGGTCTGCTGGCCACGATCGGTGCGGATTCCTCGTTCGGGCTGCTCAGTGTCTACATGGTGGTGCTCGGCGTCGGCGTCGGCATGCTGATGCAGAACCTGGTGCTGGCGGCACAGAACGACGTACCCGCGTCGGAGCTCGGCTCGGCGACCTCGGTTCTGTCGTTCTTCCGCAGCCTCGGTGGGGCGATCGGCACGAGCGCGCTGGGCGCCGTGCTCGGCCACCGGGTGACGAGCGAGCTGGAGAAGAGCTTCGGCGGGGCGGCCGGCGGGGGCGCGACGCACGGCATCCCCGACCTCAGCACCCTGCCCGCACCGGCCCGGCAGGTGGTGGAGCACGCGTACGGAGTCGCGACCGCCGAGGTGTTCCTGGTCGGAGCCCCCTTCGCGTTCCTCGCCCTGATCGCCGTGCTGTTCATCAAGGAGAAGCCGCTCAAGACGACGAGCGGTATGGAACGGCTCGCGGAGGAGAACGCCGCCGCGACGAAGGCATCGGCCACGGCGACGCACTGAACGGATCGCATCGCACCGGGTTCCGCGGGAGGCGCCGTCGGGCCCGGACTCCATCCGCGGACGCGCATTCCCGCGGCCTGCGCGTGCGAGTGCGACGCGCACGGCGGCGGAGGGCGGCACGCCGGTCCGGGCCGGTTTCGAGCACCGGCCCGCGACGGCGTGCCGCCCGCTGCTTCTTGGGCGGTGATCCGGAGAGGGAAGGCGCGACCGCATTTTCCCATTCACCGGAATTCCGTCGTTTGCCGACGGGCGTCCGGTGCGGCTTCAGCGTCCGCGCACCGTCCAGCCCGCGTTCCCCTGCCGGTCAAAGGCTGTTGATCTGGCGATCGTACGTTTCCGGCCATGTCTCGTCGATCAATTCGCGTTGCCTCCGCGCTGCTGACCACAGCCGTACTCGTCCCCTTGTTCGCGGCCCAGCCCGCCGGTGCCGGAACCAAGTTGTCCGGCTCCGCTCCGGCCGATGACCGGGTCGTTGTCTCCGAAGACTTCTCCGGCAACTCCCTGCCCGCGGGATTCCGGCCCGCCGGGGGCACCTGGGAGGTCAAGAACGGCCGGTTGTACGGCACGTCGGCCGACAGCAGCCAGCAGAGCCGGATCACCTTCGGCGAACACCTCAACGACTTCCGCATCGAGGTGACCGCCCGGTTCGAGTCGGTGAAGGACTCCGCCCGCTGGACGGCGATGGGGCTGGACGTCCCCGCCAACGGCTCCGTCCCGTGGTCGATCGCCACCATGCGCAGCGGCACCACCGCCTCCAACGGCCTGGAGTTCGCCCAGCGCACCCCGACCGGTACGTGGAACGTCACCGACACCGCCGCCGCGGCCTCGGCAGCCGGAACCGGCCGCGACGTGCGCATCGCCGTGGAGGTCCACGGCACCAAGGCCCGCTGGTTCTTCGACGGCCGCGAGGCCATGCGCACCACCCGTGTCGCCCGCTCCGCCGAGGGCGTCGAGGCTCTCGTCGTCAACGGTTCCACGGTCTCGTTCGACGACCTGAAGGTCACCGAGCTCCCCTCCGGGAGCTGGATCCGACCCGACGGCTCGCCGATGACCGTGATCGCGCACCGCGGCGCCTCCTCGGCCGCCCCGGAGAACACTCTGGTGTCCGACGAGGTCGCCCGGCGCGGCGGAGCCGAGTACATCGAGAACGATGTGCAGCCGAGCAAGGACGGTGTCCCGTACGTCCTGCACGACAGCACCGTCGACCGCACCACCGACGGCAAGGGTGCCGTCCGCAATCTGGCCTCGTCCCAGCTGGACGCGCTGGATGCCGGTTCCTGGTTCGGCCCCTCCTACACGGGCACCCGTATCCCCACCCTGGCCGCGCAGCTCGACGACCTGCGGAGCCGTGGCGGCAACCTGCTGCTGGAGATCAAGGGAGCCCACACCCGCGACGAGGTCGCCACGATCGTCAAGACCATCCGGGACCACGGCATGACCGACCGGGTGTTCGTGCAGAGCTTCGAGGTGGACGCGCTGAAGTACACCCGCGAGCTGGCGCCCGAGCTGCCGCTCGGCCTGCTGCGCGGTTCTCTGGACGCCGACCCGGTGGCCCTCTCCAAGGAGCTCGGCCTCGCCGCCTACAACCCGTCGGACAACGCGCTGTCCAAGCGGCCCGGCGTCGTGGCCGACCTGCACCGTGCGGGCGTCGCGGTGATGGTCTGGACGGTGGACAGCCCGGCCCGCTGGCAGGCTCTGGAGGCCGGTGGGGTGGACGGCATCATCACCAACCGCCCGGCCGAGCTGGCTGGTTGGAACGCGGCCCAGCAGCAGGAACGTCCCACGCCGCCGGCCGCGCCGACCGTGACCATCGCCTCCCCGGTCGCCTCGGCGTCGTTGGACCGCTCGCAGACCCCGGTCGCCGCGGTCCAGGCCACCGGCGCCGACAAGGTCTCCCTCACCCTGGACGGTGACGCCGTCACGCCCGGCAAGCCGCTCGACCTCACCGCGCTGGCCGCCGGAAAGCACACCCTGCGTGCCGAGGCCACCGGCCCCGGCGGCACCGCGCACGCGACTTCGGCCTTCACCGTCCGTGCCACCCCGACCGGTCTGGCACACCTGATCCTGACCTCGGGCGCCGATGCCAACCGGGTCGCCACGATGACCACCATGCTGGGGCACGGCCACTACTCCCAGCTCGCCAACTGGGCCGCTCACCAGTCCGGGAACGGCCTGAACGCCGCTCGCGCCGCGCTGATCGTCGCCGAGGCCCGAGCCCTGGCCGCCGGATAGCACGTACACCGGCGTCCGGCGTCCGGCCTCCTTCGGCATCGCGGGCGGGGCCTCCTTGCCGGGCGGAGAGCCGTCCACTAGGTTCGACGGCTGCCGGACAGCTGTCCGGTCGAATGCACCATGCCGTCGGATCCGTCCGGTGCGGCAGAGCGGTCGATCCCGGCCACCGGTTCTCCCGTACCCGTGTCGCCCCACTCCCCCGGACGAGTCCCGCCTCGGGTCCGCTCCTCCGCGGGCGCGCCCGGCGGGACCGTCTCGATCCGGCACGCGTCCGCAATGCGAAAGAAGGCTGAGCATGGCCCCATCGACATCCAGCGTCATCACCCTGAGCGTCAACGGCGAGCAGCACACATTACCCGTCGACCATCGCACCACACTGCTCGACGCCCTGCGTGAGCGCCTCGACCTGACCGGCACGAAGAAGGGGTGCGACCAGGGCCAGTGCGGCGCCTGTACGGTGCTGCTCGACGGACGCCGCGTCGTTTCCTGCCTCCAGTTGGCGGTCGCCGCCGAGGGGGCCGCGGTCACCACCATCGAAGGCGTCGCCGACGGTGACCGGTTGCATCCGGTGCAGCAGGCGTTCATCGACCTGGACGGCTATCAGTGCGGCTACTGCACGCCCGGGCAGATCTGTTCGGCTCTCGCGGTGCTCGAGGAGCACGCGGCGGGCTGGCCGAGCTCCGTGACCGCCGATGTCCGGCCCGAAGCGGGGGTGCCCGCGCTCACCGCCGAGGAGATCCGTGAGCGGATGAGCGGCAATCTGTGCCGGTGCGGCGCGTACGTGTCGATCGTGGCCGCCGTGGCGCGGGCCGCGGAAGCCGTCGCCGGAGCCGGGGCGGAGGCCGGGGACACGGGCGCGGTCGGGGCGGAGGCCGGGGTCGAGGGGGCCGTGGCGTGAGGGAGTTCGGTTACGAGCGTGCGCTCGACGTCCCGAGTGCGGTCGCCCTTCGCGGCACCGGTCCCGAAGCCCGGTTCCTCGGCGGCGGTACCAATCTCGTCGACCTGATGAAGGCCGGTGTGGAGCGGCCCGCACTGCTCGTCGACGTACGTCGGCTGCCCCTCGACCGGGTCGAGCCGACGGCCGACGGCGGGCTGCGCATCGGGGCGACGGTCACCAACAGTGATCTGGCGGCCCATCCGGACGTGCGGCGCCGCTACCCCTCGCTCGCGCAGGCGGTCCTGGCCGGCGCCTCGGGCCAGTTGCGCAACATGGCCACGGTGGGCGGGAATCTGCTCCAGCGGACCCGTTGCGGCTACTTCACCGACGTCAGCGGTCCCTGCAACAAGCGCTCACCTGGCAGTGGTTGCCCGGCGATCGCGGGCGAGCACCGCAATTCCGCGATCCTCGGCGCGTCCGAACACTGCGTCGCCGTCCATCCCTCGGACATGGCGGTCGCGCTGTCCGCCCTCGACGCCGTCGTCGTGTACGAAACGGCTGACGGGCCGGGCGAGTTGCCGATCACCGGGCTGTATCCGCCGGTGGGCGACGCCCCGCACATCGAGACCGCCCTGCCACCCGGCGCGCTGGTCACCGGCGTCACGCTGCCGCCGCTTCCTTCCGCGGCCGGCTCGCGGTACCGGAAGGTGCGCGAGCGCGCCTCGTACGCGTTCGCGATCGGCTCCGTCGCCGCCGCGCTCGATGTCCGGGAGGGTGTCGTACGCGATGTGCGTCTCGCGTTCGGGGCGGTCGCGTCCCGGCCGTGGCGGGCCCGGGTGGCCGAGCGGGCACTGGTCGGTGGACCGGCCGGGGCGGAGGCGTTCGGCGCCGCGGCGGACGCCGAGCTGACGGCGGCCGGGCCGCTGCCGGGGAGCACGTACAAGGTGGCGCTGGTGCGTGACCTGGCCGTCACCGTTCTGACCGAACTCGCCGAGGAGGCCGCCCGATGACCACGACGACCGAGGCCGCCGCGCCGACGGGAGCCGTCGGCTCCGGGCACGCCCGTGTGGAGGGCCGGGCCAAGGTCACCGGGGCGGCCCGCTATGCCGGGGAGATCTCTTTCGCCGATCTGGCGCACGGCCGGCTGGTGCTGTCGTCCGTGGCCCGCGGCCGTGTCCGGCGGGTCGAGGACGCCCCCGTCCTGGAGATGCCGGGCGTGCTCGCCGTGCTGCACCACGGGAACGCGCCGCGCGTCGACACCGACTACGTGGGCATGCTGGGGCGGCCGAACCCGGTCCTCGGACTCTTCCAGCACGACCGCGTGCCCTTCGCGGGCTGGCCGGTGGCGCTGGTCGTGGCGGAGACGTCCGAGCAGGCTCGGGAGGCCGCCCAGGCCCTGCTGGTCCGGTACGACGAGGAACCGCACGACGTGGCGTTCGACGCCGGGCGCACCGACGCCTACACGCCGCGGAACAACCCGATGGTGCCGGCCGAGGCCGAGAAGGGGGACGTGGAGGCCCTGCTGGGCGATTCCGCCGTCGTCGTGGACGAGGAGTACACCACGCCGGAGGAGCATCACCATCCGATGGAGCCGCATGCGGCGACCGCCCGCTGGGACGGCGGGCGGCTCGAGGTCGTCGACTCCAACCAGGGCAGCGCGTGGGTGGCGGGCGAACTCGCCAAGCTCTTCTCGCTCGACCCGGCTCGCGTGCGCGTACGGTCCGAGCACGTCGGCGGTGCCTTCGGCTCGAAGGGTGTCGGCCCGCACCAGGTGGCCGCCGTCATGGCCACGACCATGCTGAACCGCCCGGTCCGTGTCGTACTGACCCGGCGCCAGATGTTCTCCCTCGTCGGCTACCGCAGCCCCACGGCGCAGCGCGTCAGGCTCGGTGCCGACGCGGACGGGCGGCTGCGCGCGTTCGATCACCAGGCATTGAATCTGTCCTCGACGGTGCACGAGTTCATCGAGTCGAGCGCCGTGCTGGGACGCGTGATGTACGACGCCGACGCGCATCACACGCTTCACCGGCTCGTACGGCTCGACGTGCCCACCCCGTCCTGGATGCGCGCGCCCGGCGAGGCACCGGGGTCCTTCGCCCTCGAATCCGCCCTCGACGAACTGGCGGAGAAGTGCGGCATCGACCCGATCGCGCTCCGTGTGCGCAACGAACCCGTGACGGGGCCGGTGTCGGGGCTGCCGTTCAGCAGCCGCAACCTGCTCGCCTGCTTCGAGGAGGGGGCCCGAAGGTTCGGCTGGGCGGACCGCGACCCGCGTCCGGGCGTGCGCCACGAGGGGCGCTGGCGCCTCGGGACCGGAACGGCGGCCGCCACCTATCCGTCCGGAGTCGGCCCGTCCACTGCTGCCGTGACCGCGGAGACGGACGGGACGTTCACCGTGCGGGTCAACGCGGCGGACATCGGTACCGGGGCGCGGACCGCGATGGTCCTCGTGGCCGCCGAGGTGCTGAAGGCGGCTCCGGACCGTGTCCGTGTGCGCATCGGGGACAGCGACCTCGGCCCGGCGATGATCGCCGGTGGTTCGATGGGGACGCGCTCCTGGGCCTGGGCGGTGACGCTCGCGGCGGAGGAACTGGTCGAGCGGCTGGCTCTCGGCGGCGGGATCCCGCCCGAGGGAATCACCACCCGGTCGGACACCGCCGAGGTCGTCGGCTCACTGGCGAAGAAGGAACGGCACTCCTTCGGGGCGCAGTTCGCCGAGGTCGCCGTGGACGTCAGCACGGGTGAGGTGCGGGTGCGGCGGCTGCTCGGCATCTTCGCGGCGGGCACCATCGTCAATCCGCTCACCGCCCGCAGCCAGTTCATCGGTGGGATGACCTGGGGCCTGTCCATGGCTCTCCACGAGGAGGCGGTCAGGGACCGGGCGTCCGGGGCCCATGTCGGCGCCGACCTCGCCGGCTACCACTTCGCCACGCACGCGGATGTGCCGCTCATCGAGGCGGACTGGGTCGACGATCCCGTACCGGACGATCCGGTCGGCATGAAGGGCATCGGCGAGATCGGTGTCGTGGGCGTCGCGGCCGCGATCGCCAACGCGGTGTGGCACGCGACCGGGGTACGCCACCGGCACCTGCCGATCCGCCCGGACCGGATCCTCACCACGTCCTGAGGACGGCCTGGGCGCGGGGGACGTGGTCGGGCACCGGGTGACCGGAGCCGGGCCGGCACGCCCGGCGTGGTCGGGGGCGGCGCGAGCCCTTCCCGGCTACGTCGGCCGATCCGCCGCACGAGGCACGGGACACGTGGCATGTGGATACGGCATGCGGCGGCGCACCGCGCCGTGCGCGGCTCGGCGCGACAGCGCCTACGGACTCGGCCGCACACGTGACAAGGTGCTCACCACGGTCGAACGCGTCACCGACGCGGCCGCCCGGCAGCCGCTGACGATCGGTACCGCCCCGAGGTGTTCCGACTCGACGACACACAGGTGCCCTTCGTGGTCTTCATCGGGATCGCCGACGACACCGATGAGGCGCGGGCCGTCCTCGGCGAGCAGGTGTCCGTCCTGGCCGAGGCCGCGAAGGGAAACCCGACCCGGCTCTCCCCCAGTTCGCGGCGATGCTCCGGTCGACGCTCGGCGGTGAGGCTTCGCGGACCGGCAGTGCGCAGTCCGCGATCCTCTGCGGGGACGTGGCCGCCCCGCACGACCCCGAGTCGTACTGGCGGGACATCGAGCGCAGCCGTGCCGCGCACCCGGTCATCGGCCCGATCACCAACAACATCGGGCCGTGTGCCTTCTGGGACCGGCCTCGCGAGGAGCCCACCCAGGTGCGTCACGACGCGTCGGCCCTGATCGCCGCCACCAACGACCCGCGCACTCCGTACACCGGCAGCGTCGCGCTGCGCGGCCTGCTGCCCAGCTCCAGGCTGGTCGCTCTCCAAGGCGCCAACCGGCACACGCTGTACGGCACGTACGGCAATGCCTGCGTGGACGACCAGGTCAACCGCTACCTGGCCACCTGCAGGCTGCCTGCGGGGGACCGGAGCTGCGTCAAGCAGGGCGGACAGTCGTCCTGCGGTTGGCTTCGTCGAGGGGGTGAGCCGGCATCACGCTGTCGGCGCGGTGTCGGGCGCCGATGTCTCCGCTGCTGCCGGTGCCGCGCCCCCGGCCCTCGTGGACGCCGTGAACACACGGAACCCCGGCCCGATTCCGGCGGGCCGGGGTTGTGTGTGGGGTCGAGCGGTCGGGTCAGTCGTCGCCGCCGCCGTAGCCGCCCT